>NZ_JALJRO010000059.1:0-1169 GCF_024519635.1 Pseudomonas sp. Pse1 | reverse complement strand
ATATCGAATTGAGCGATAGCCAGCTGGAAACGCTGGGCTGTGCCAGCGATGCGACGTTGGCAATCAAAAGTTTGGCTGCAGCGATCCCACCTCATTTGAGTGCGGAGCAGCGGTTTCAGGTGTGTTACGCGGCCATGCTCGATGCGACGCAGCGCGGATTGTTCCTCGATGCCGATCGGCAGGCGTACACGCTCAGCAAGGTGTACGAGGCCTGCGCCACTCATTCTGACAACAGGAGTTAATCAGCATGTTCATACCTATACGTGGCGATGGGGGGCTCGTCGTGCTCAGCGCTCTTCTAGCGATAATATTCCCGCAGAGCGCGCCGGGTGGAACTCTCCAAGCCATCAATCACACCCATTGGGCGATAAATCGATTTGCCGTTGATGGCCAGTCGGGGCTGGACATCATCGGACCCTACCAGGGCGGTGGCGGTGGTTGTTGTTTTGCGGCGCCTACGCGCTGGAAGCCGGGGATGACTGTGCGGGTTGAGTGGGAGACGGGGGTGGCCTATTCCTTTGATTTTCCCGGCTATGCAGATCGAGAAAAGTATATGGCCTGGGTTGAGAACCTTGAGGCTCAAAAACGCCAACACACCCAATTAGTCCCCATCCCCGACTACACCGGCCAAAAAGTCTGCGGCCTCACTGTGCACTTCCTCCCCTGCGATGAGCTCCAGGTCACGACCTCCTGCTACGCCTATGGCAGCCCCGAATACCCGATCAAGACCCCGTTGAATTTGCCGGAGCCACAATCATGTCCGAAATAAATCACGCCAATATCTGCTATCCACCGCCATTTCCTGAGCAGGGGCGGTTGCCTGAGAATGCGCACCAGGTTCATCGCAACCTCCGACGTCAGGACCAACTGGGGCACGACTATCATGATGCCCTCAGCGTTGCGGCGGGGCGCCGGGTGATGCCGCCGTGCTGCAAGACCCTGCATATCAGCCTGTTCTTCGACGGGACGGGCAACAACCTCAACCACGATCTGTACCTAGCGAACCCTACCCATCCCACGAATATTGCCCGGCTGTTTCGCGCCAGTATCGGTACCGGTCATGCCGGTGGCACGGGGCATGCCGGCAGCACGGCCCGAGGTCTTCTCGACACTTCGGTGCTCGGCAATGCCGACTATTTCAAGTACTACATGCCCGGCGTCGGCACCCC
>NZ_JALJRO010000058.1:0-1169 GCF_024519635.1 Pseudomonas sp. Pse1 | reverse complement strand
ATATCGAATTGAGCGATAGCCAGCTGGAAACGCTGGGCTGTGCCAGCGATGCGACCTTGGCAATGGACCAGATGGACGACGTTTTCCCTTCTGACTGGGGTGCTGAACGGCAATTTCAGGCGTGCTACACGGCCATGCTCGACGCGACGCAGCGCGGATTGTTCATCGATGCCGATCGTGACGCACACACGCTCGCTTGGGTGCGTGAGGCCTGTGCCACTTGTTCCGACAACAGGAGTTGATCAGCATGCTTAAACCTGAATGTGGCGTGCGGCGGGTTGTTGTGCTCAGCGCTCTGCTGGCGGCAACTCTCGCGCAAAGCGCACTGGGCGGCACCCTCGAAGCCATTAACCACACCCATTGGGCGATCAACCGATTTGCCGTTAATGGCCAGTCAGGGCTGGACATTATCGGGCCGTATCAGGGTGGGGGTGGGGGCTGTTGTTATGTGGCGCCTGCGCGCTGGAACCCGGGGATGACGGTGCGGGTTGAGTGGGAGACGGGGGTGGCTTACTCCGACGACTTTCCTGGTTTTAGTGATTGGCCAAAGTATTTGGCTTGGGTCGCCAGAAGTGATGCGCAAACACGCATACACAGCAAATCAGTCCTCATTCCCGATTACACCGGCCAAAAAACTTGCGGCCTCACCGTGCACTTCCTGCCATGTGATGAGCTCCAGGTCACGACCTCCTGCTACGCCTATGGCAGCCCCGAATACCCAAACAAGACCCCGTTGAATTTGCCGGAGCCACAATCATGTCCGAAATAAATCACGCCAGTATTTGCTATCCACCGCCATTTCCAGACCAAGGTCGCTTGCCTTCGCAAGCGCATCAGGTTCATCAGAATCGTCGACGTCAGGACGAGCAGGGGCGCGACTACCATAATGCCCTCAGCGTGGCGGCGGGGCGCCGGGTGATGCCGCCGTGCTGCAAAACCCTGCACATCAGCCTGTTCTTCGACGGGACGGGCAACAACCTCAACCACGATCTGTACCTGGCCAACCCTACCCATCCCACCAATATAGCCCGGCTGTTTCGCGCCAGTATCGGTACCGGTCATGCGGGTGGCACGGGGCATGCCGGCAGCACGGCCCGAGGTCTGCTCGACGCTCCGGTGCTCGGCAATGCCGACTATTTCAAGTACTACATGCCCGGCGTCGGCACCCC
>NZ_JALJRO010000057.1:0-1184 GCF_024519635.1 Pseudomonas sp. Pse1 | reverse complement strand
CCCCAATCATCGGTCCTCAGCTCAACCCCTTCCCCGCGCTTCTGTTTCTTGGCATCCACCAAATGCCCCAGATTCAGCTGACTCTTGCCGCCATATTCCGTGCTGAGCTTGACGTGCTCCTGCCCGCGCAAATCCTCCATGCGCAATTTGTTGTTGGCCGGGGTGCGCAGGACGTTGCGGCTGTGGTCGCGCTTTCTGTCGGTGATGACGTCGGGGCGGTCGCTGTCGTGCAGGGCGTGGGCGATGTAGGGGCGGTCCGGGTCGCCTTCTTCGAAAGCGATCGCCACTTCGGTGCCGAAAATCAGCGGTAGATGTAGGCCGTAGGTGTCGCCGGCGTAGGGCCGGGCCAGGCGCAGCCAGCGGCTTTCGCGGCCCTGGGGCCAGGTGTCGCGGTCGAAGAGGAATTTGACTCGGTAGTAGCCGTGGCCATCGAGGTAGGCATAGGTGTCGCCGGCGGAGTGGCTGCTGATCCGCGCAGGAAGTGTCCCGACCATTTGTGGTTTTGGCAGTACGGGCGGACGGAAGCAGATGAAGTGGTCGTAGGGCATCGCCTCGAAGTGGGCGATGAAACTGGCGTCGCGGGCAGCGCAGGTGCGCAGGTGGGTGATCACCGCGCCAGGGCGAAAGGCCTGGGGGGCGCCTTCAGGCATGTTCAGCACTTGGCCGGGGGCCAGGGTCGGGCTGTCGGTGCTGCCGCTGAGGCGGGTGCGTTGGTTGAGAAAACGCTCGTGACGCAGGCGGGCAAAGTGGTAGCCGCTTTCGCTGGCCAGGCTTTCGAATTGGTACAGCTTGTTGCCCAGTTCGCTGTAGGGCAAGCCGTAGTAAAACGCCTCGCCAGAGGTGGTCTTGTCGTTGCGAACCTGATTGACATCGCCATCAAGGTAGGCGCGGGCATCCAGCGGTTTATAGCTGCGGAAGGTGATGTGTTTTTCCACCACCTGGTGGCGGGTCTGCAGGTTCCACACGCTGTCCTGATCGCCGCTGCTCAGGCCCGAGAGGCCGCGGTACGGCAGCTCGATGTCGAATTGATAACCCTTCTGTTCATCGTGAAATTCCACGACGTCATGACCGGTTGTCGGGTGGCAGCCGATGCGGTACCAGATGCCCACTTCGGCGAGCAGACGATGGATAAAATCCAGGTCGCTTTCGTCGTACTGCATCACCTGATCGCGGCGCGGGTACTC
>NZ_JALJRO010000056.1:0-1319 GCF_024519635.1 Pseudomonas sp. Pse1 | reverse complement strand
ACGCTCAGCGGGCCGCCGTCTTTGTAGACGTCGTCGCCCTGGATCGGTGCGGTATAGATCGCGCTGGTATCACCGGCTTTGACGGTGACGGTGCCGCCGTTGCTCAACTTGACGGTCAGATCGTCCTTCAACGCCTGGTTGAGGGTGATGGTGAAGGTTGGATTGGCGTTCTCAAACACAGCACCGTTGCCAGCAATGCTCACCGTTACGGTGTCGGTGGTGTCGTTGATCTGCACCACGCCTGGTTCTTTGCTCAGTTGCAGGTCTTCGAAGACCTGGTCCTTCACAGTGGCGTCGGTGATAGTCAGGCTCAGCGGGCCGCCGTCTTTGTAGACGTCGTCTCCCTGGACTGGCGCGGTATAGATCGCGCTGGTATCACCGGCTTTGACGGTGACGGTGCCACCGTTGCTGAGTTTGACGGTCAAATCATCCTTCAACGCCTGGTTGAGGGTGATGGTGAAGGTCGGGTTGGCGTTTTCAAACACAGGGCCGTTGCCGGCGATGCTGACGGTCACGGTGTCGGTGGTGTCGTTGATCTGCACCACACCTGGTTCTTTGCTCAGTTGCAGATCTTCGAAGGCCTGATCCTTCACGGTTGCGCTGTCGATGGTGACGCTCAGCGGGCCGCCGTCTTTGTAGACGTCGTCGCCTTGAACTGGGGCGGTATAGATCGCGCTAGTTTCGCCAGCTTTAACGGTGACGGTGCCGCCGTTGCTGAGTTTGACGGTCAAATCATCCTTCAACGCCTGGTTGAGGGTGATGGTGAAGGTTGGATTCGCGTTTTCGAACACAGGACCGTTGCCAGCGATGCTGACGGTGACGGTATCTGTGGTGTCGTTGATCTGCACCACGCCCGGTTCTTTGCTCAACTGCAGGTCTTCGAAGACCTGGTCCTTCACGGTTGCGCTGTCGATAGTAACGCTCAGTGGGCCGCCGTCTTTGTAGACGTCGTCTCCCTGGACTGGCGCGGTATAGATCGCCGAAGTATCACCGGCTTTGACGGTGACGGTGCCACCGTTGCTGAGTTTGACGGTCAAATCATCCTTCAACGCCTGGTTGATGCTGACGGTGAACGTCGGGTTGGCGTTTTCAAACACAGGACCGTTACCGGCGATGCTGACGGTCACAGTGTCGGTGGTGTCATTGATCTGTACGACACCTGGTTCTTTGCTCAACTGCAGGTCTTCGAAGACCTGGTCCTTCACGGTTGCGCTGTCGATGGTAACGCTCAGTGGACCGCCGTCTTTGTAGACGTCGTCGCCTTGAACTGGGGCGGTATAGATCGCGCTGGTTTCGCCAGCTTTAACGGTGACGGTGCC
>NZ_JALJRO010000055.1:0-1348 GCF_024519635.1 Pseudomonas sp. Pse1 | reverse complement strand
TGAGCAAAGAACCAGGTGTCGTACAGATCAACGACACCACCGACACCGTGACCGTCAGCATCGCTGGCAACGGTCCAGTGTTCGAAAACGCCAATCCGACCTTCACCGTCAGCATCAACCAGGTGTTGAAGGATGACCTGGTCGTCAGGCTGAGCGGCGATCACGGCACTGTCACCATCAAGGCCGGCCAGACCAGCGCGATCTACACCGCGCCAATCCAGGGCGATGACGTCTACAAAGATGGCGGCCCGCTGAGCCTGACCGTCACCGACGCGAGCGTGCCAGGCAAGGTCTTCGAAGACCTGCAACTGAGCAAAGAGCCAGGCGTGGTGCAGATCAACGACACCACAGATACCGTCACCGTGAGCATCAAAGGCAACGGCGACGTATTCGAAAACGCCAACCCAACCTTCACCATCACCCTCAACCAAGCGTTGAAGGATGACCTCACCGTCAAACTCAGCAACGGTGGCACCGTCACCGTCAAAGCCGGTGATACCAGCGCGATTTACACCGCGCCAATCCAGGGCGACGACGTCTACAAAGACGGCGGTCCGCTGAGCGTCACCATCGACAGCGCAACCGTGAAGGATCAGGTCTTCGAAGACCTGCAACTGAGCAAAGAACCAGGCGTGGTGCAGATCAACGACACCACCGACACCGTGACCGTCAGCATCGCTGGCAACGGTCCTGTGTTTGAGAACGCCAATCCAACCTTCACCATCACCCTCAACCAGGCGTTGAAGGACGATCTGACCGTCAAACTCAGCAACGGTGGCACCGTCACCGTTAAAGCTGGCGAAACCAGCGCGATCTATACCGCCCCAGTTCAAGGCGACGACGTCTACAAAGACGGCGGTCCGCTGAGCGTTACCATCGACAGCGCAACCGTGAAGGATCAGGTCTTCGAAGACCTGCAACTGAGCAAAGAACCAGGTGTCGTACAGATCAATGACACCACCGACACTGTGACCGTCAGCATCGCCGGTAACGGCGACGTATTCGAAAACGCCAATCCGACCTTCACCATCACCCTCAACCAGGCGTTGAAGGACGATCTGACCGTCAAACTCAGCAACGGTGGCACCGTCACCGTCAAAGCCGGTGATACTTCGGCGATTTACACCGCGCCAATCCAGGGCGATGACGTCTACAAAGACGGCGGCCCGCTGAGCGTCACCATCGACAGCGCAACCGTGAAGGATCAGGCCTTCGAAGACCTGCAACTGAGCAAAGAACCGGGCGTGGTGCAGATCAACGACACCACCGACACCGTGACAGTCAGCATCGCTGGCAACGGTCCTGTGTTTGAAAACGCCAATCCGACCTTCACCATCACCCTCAACCA
>NZ_JALJRO010000054.1:0-1374 GCF_024519635.1 Pseudomonas sp. Pse1 | reverse complement strand
GGGGGTGTCAGAAATTTTGTGTTCGGGCATAACATGAGTAAGAGGTGCATGTATGCCAACCAAAAAGAAATCTGAGCGCCAACCGGTGCGGGAGCTGCCGAAGCTTCCAAAGGAACTGCTGGATCAACTCCCTGAAACGCTGATGACCGCTGAGGCGATCGAAGAGGCTTCTGCGGCCTTCAAGAAAGCGCTGATTGAACGCGCCCTAAATGCCGAGCTTGGCCACCATTTGGGTTATCCATCGGGCGCGCAGCGCCCGGAGGATGAAACCAACCAGCGCAACGGCAAGAGCGGCAAGACGGTGCTCACCGGCGATGGACCGATACGCCTGGATATTCCGCGCGACCGCAACGGCAGTTTCTCGCCGATTCTGATCCCCAAGCATGAGCGCCGTTATACCGGTTTCGATGACAAGATCATCGCCATGTACGCCCGTGGAATGACGGTCAGAGAGATTCGTGCGTTTCTTTCTGAGCAGTACGGCACGGACGTCTCGCCCGATTTCATCAGCTCTGTGACCGACGAGGTCATGGAAGAGATTGGCGCGTGGCAACAGCGCCCGCTGGAGCCGATGTACCCGGTCATTTTCTTTGATGCGCTACGGGTGAAGATCCGCGAAGAAGGCTTGGTACGCAACAAGGCCATTTATCTGGCGTTGGGTGTTTTACCCGACGGGACGCGCGATATCCTGGGCATCTGGATCGAGAACACCGAGGGTGCGAAGTTCTGGATGAAGGTGTTCAACGACCTCAAAACGCGAGGCGTCGAGGACGTGCTGATTGCCGTGACCGATGGCCTCAAGGGCATGCCAGAGGCCCTCAGCGCAGTGTTTCCAGAAACAACACTGCAGACATGCATTGTGCATCTGATACGCAACAGCCTGGACTACACGGCTTGGGACAAGCGTCGAGCACTGGCCAAGGCTCTGAAGCCGATTTATCAGGCCATCAACGCAGAAGCGGCTGAGCAGGCCTTGGATGAGTTTGAAAACGGGCCTTGGGGCAAGCAGTATCCAACGGTCGTGGCCGCCTGGAGACGCGCTTGGGATCGAGTGATTCCATTCTTTGTTTTCCCGCCCGCCATCCGGAAGGTGATCTATACCACCAACGCGATTGAGAGCATCAATGCTCAGCTACGTAAGATCATAAAGACCCGTGGCCACTTCCCGAACGACGATGCAGCGACCAAACTGATCTGGTTGGGGCTACGAAACATCACGGCAAACTGGGGTTCAGCGGCCCATGACTGGAAAAGTGCGATGAATCAATTTGCGATTCTGTACGGAGATCGGTTCATCAGGCCGACCTGGTGAAAATCAGGGCCTGCCTGACGGCAGGCCATTACCGGCCCGCACACAAAAAATCTGACAGTCCC
>NZ_JALJRO010000053.1:0-1527 GCF_024519635.1 Pseudomonas sp. Pse1 | reverse complement strand
CAGAGCCTCTTCGGTCAGCACCAGCCAGTCGTTGCTGACAGAGCCCCTGAGCGGTGGCATCAGGGCGTAACGGTGACGGGTGCGCAACACCGGCGCACCGGCTTGTTGTCCAGTGGCCGGGGTCACTGTTTTCTCTCGCAGCGACCGCACGAAACCGCCCGGGTCGGGCGGACATTCACCGGGCACTCCGCCAACTGGGAAGTAGCTGTAGGTTTCCTTGATGCCGTTGGCCTGCACCTGCTCGGTAAGGTTGCCGTGGGTGTCGAAACTGGTCAGCACCTTTTCCGAGCGCGCAGTGCTGCCAACGCTCCAGCGGGTTTCCACGATTTTGGCCAACTGGCACTGCGGGCTTTGGTTGCTGAATGGCGCGTCGAGATTGTCATCGGCGTAATAGGTGGTGAACACCTGATGCACCTTGTCACCCTGGGTGGTCTTTTCCTCGGTCAGCAGGTGAAAGCGGTTGAAGGTGCGCTCGATGCTGCGCACCGCCACACCGCCGGCGTAGTGGGTTTCGGTGGTGCCGTAGCGATAACGCTCGGTGATCTTGTAGAGGTTGTCCAGGCCGTCGTCGGTCCAACTGATGCTGGAGCCGTTGCCGATGAAGTTGAAGCTGCTGCCCGGCAGGTTGCTGTTGTCGTAGCTGTAGCGCACTTCCTGCGGCGGCTGGCCAAAGCCGGGGTGACTGATGTGTTTGAAGACCCGTGGCAACGGTGCTCGCGCATTGCCCGGAAAACCATGGCCGGTACCGGCGTACTCGATGGTTTCGTGGCCGCCGACCGGCGTCTTGACCTCAGTGATGCAATGCAGGCCATTCACGGTTTGGTATTTGAAGCGCCAGGACGCCTGCTCCTCAGTAGGCAACACCACTTCATACACTTCATCGCCCGGCCCACTATTACGCAGTTTCATTACAATGCGCGCCAACGCGCCGCCCGGGCTGCCGTCGGGGCGCAGGAGCAATTCGATTTCGCTGTGACCGGGTTGCGGCAGATTGACTTGCACAAGCACCACGCCCTGGCCGTCGGTGACGGTGTGCAAGCGGCGCAGGCCGGAGCCGTAAGGCAGGTACGCCAGATTGATCTTGTAGCCTTCGGCGCTGTAAAGGGTTTCAGGCAGCGCCAGGCGACCCTCGAGCCGCAGCATTTCGGTCATGCCGGACTTGTGCACCACCCGATACAGCCCTGGGGCGTCCTCGTAAAAGAAGAAACTTTTGATTTTCTGCTCTTGCATCTCCAGGCGGTTACCGACCATGTTGGTGACCTTGAAGGTCTCGCCGCTGGACAATGCCAGGACTTGGGTGCCGGGGTCGTATTGCGAGAGCTGGAGTTCCCAACCGAGACCGAAGCCGGTGTTCAAGGTATTGAGGGGGTTGAAGCCCAGTTTCAAGGGCAACACCGGGCCGCTGAGGTCGTTGCATTTTATTTCGGGTAAAGACAAGTTGACCGTATATTGCCCGGTGCGTGGATCAACCCCGGGTTGTACGAAACTGAGGAAGTTGAAAGCATTGGAATGCACAGCAGTGGACGC
>NZ_JALJRO010000052.1:0-1597 GCF_024519635.1 Pseudomonas sp. Pse1 | reverse complement strand
AGTTGAGCAAAGAGCCAGGCGTGGTGCAGATCAACGACACCACCGACACCGTGACAGTCAGCATCGCTGGCAACGGTCCTGTGTTTGAAAACGCCAATCCGACCTTCACCATCACCCTCAACCAGGCGTTGAAGGATGATTTGACCGTCAAGTTGAGCAACGGCGGCACCGTCACCGTCAAAGCCGGTGATACCAGCGCGATCTACACCGCCCCAGTTCAAGGCGATGACGTCTACAAAGACGGCGGCCCGCTGAGCCTGACCGTCACCGACGCGAGCGTGCCAGGCAAGGTCTTCGAAGACCTGCAACTGAGCAAAGAACCAGGCGTGGTGCAGATCA
Source organism: Pseudomonas sp. Pse1 (assembly GCF_024519635.1). Classification (NCBI taxonomy): domain Bacteria; kingdom Pseudomonadati; phylum Pseudomonadota; class Gammaproteobacteria; order Pseudomonadales; family Pseudomonadaceae; genus Pseudomonas; species Pseudomonas sp. Pse1. The sequence goes on along the minus strand of NZ_JALJRO010000052.1, from coordinate 1,258 downwards.
ACGACACCACCGACACCGTGACAGTCAGCATCGCTGGCAACGGTCCTGTGTTTGAAAACGCCAATCCGACCTTCACCATCACCCTCAACCAGGCGTTGAAGGATGATTTGACCGTCAAGCTGAGCAACGGCGGCACGGTTACCGTTAAAGCCGGTGATACCAGCGCGATCTATACCGCCCCAGTTCAAGGCGACGACGTCTACAAAGACGGCGGCCCGCTAAGCGTTACCATCACCGAAGCGACTGTTAAGGATCAGGTCTTCGAAGACCTGCAGCTGAGCAAAGAACCAGGCGTGGTGCAGATCAACGACACCACCGACACCGTCACCGTCAGCATCGCTGGCAATGGTCCTGTGTTTGAAAACGCAAACCCGACTTTCACCATCACCCTTAACCAGGCGTTGAAGGATGATCTGACCGTCAAACTCAGCAACGGTGGCACCGTCACTGTTAAAGCCGGTGATACTTCGGCGATTTACACCGCACCGATCCAAGGCGACGACGTCTACAAAGACGGCGGCCCGCTGAGCGTTACTATCGACAGCGCAACCGTGAAGGACCAGGTCTTCGAAGACCTGCAGCTGAGCAAAGAACCAGGCGTGGTGCAGATCAACGACACCACCGACACCGTCACCGTCAGCATCGCTGGCAATGGTCCTGTGTTCGAAAACGCCAACCCGACTTTCACCATCACCCTCAACCAGGCGTTGAAGGATGACCTCACCGTCAAACTCAGCAACGGCGGCACCGTCACTGTTAAAGCTGGCGATACTTCGGCGATCTACACCGCCCCGATCCAAGGCGACGACGTCTACAAAGACGGCGGCCCGCTGAGCGTTACCATCACCGAAGCGACTGTTAAGGATCAGGTCTTCGAAGACCTGCAGTTGAGCAAAGAGCCAGGCGTGGTGCAGATCAACGACACCACCGACACCGTGACCGTCAGCATCGCTGGCAATGGTCCTGTGTTCGAAAACGCCAACCCGACTTTTACCATCACCCTCAACCAGGCGTTGAAGGATGATCTGACCGTCAAACTCAGCAACGGTGGCACCGTCACTGTTAAAGCTGGCGATACTTCGGCGATCTACACCGCCCCGATCCAAGGCGACGACGTCTACAAAGACGGCGGCCCGCTGAGCCTGACTATCACCGACGCCACTGTGAAGGACCAGGTCTTCGAAGACCTGCAACTGAGCAAAGAACCAGGCGTGGTGCAGATCAACGACACCACCGACACCGTGACCGTCAGCATCGC
>NZ_JALJRO010000051.1:0-1699 GCF_024519635.1 Pseudomonas sp. Pse1 | reverse complement strand
ACACCGCACCGATCCAAGGCGACGACGTCTACAAAGACGGCGGCCCGCTGAGCGTCACCATCGACAGCGCAACCGTGAAGGATCAGGCCTTCGAAGATCTGCAGTTGAGCAAAGAGCCAGGTGTCGTACAGATCAATGACACCACCGACACTGTGACCGTCAGCATCGCCGGTAACGGCGACGTATTCGAAAACGCCAACCCGACGTTCACTGTCAGCATCAACAGAGCTCTCGCCGACGACTTGACCGTCAAGCTGAGCAATGGCGGTACGGTTACCGTCAAAGCCGGTGATACCAGCGCGATCTACACCGCGCCAATCCAGGGCGATGACGTCTACAAAGACGGCGGCCCGCTGAGCGTTACCATCGACAGCGCAACCGTGAAGGATCAGGTCTTCGAAGACCTGCAACTGAGCAAAGAACCAGGTGTAGTGCAGATCAACGACACCACCGACACCGTGACCGTCAGCATCGCTGGCAATGGTCCTGTGTTCGAAAACGCGAATCCAACCTTCACCATCACCCTCAACCAGGCGTTGAAGGATGATCTGACCGTCAAGCTGAGCAACGGCGGCACGGTTACCGTTAAAGCCGGTGATACCAGCGCGATCTATACCGCCCCAGTTCAAGGCGATGACGTCTACAAAGACGGCGGCCCGCTAAGCGTTACCATCACCGAAGCGACTGTTAAGGATCAGGTCTTCGAAGACCTGCAGCTGAGCAAAGAACCAGGCGTGGTGCAGATCAACGACACCACCGACACCGTCACCGTCAGCATCGCTGGCAATGGTCCTGTGTTTGAAAACGCAAACCCGACTTTCACCATCACCCTTAACCAGGCGTTGAAGGATGATCTGACCGTCAAACTCAGCAACGGTGGCACCGTCACTGTTAAAGCCGGTGATACTTCGGCGATTTACACCGCACCGATCCAAGGCGACGACGTCTACAAAGACGGCGGCCCGCTGAGCGTTACTATCGACAGCGCAACCGTGAAGGACCAGGTCTTCGAAGACCTGCAGCTGAGCAAAGAACCAGGCGTGGTGCAGATCAACGACACCACCGACACCGTCACCGTCAGCATCGCTGGCAATGGTCCTGTGTTCGAAAACGCCAACCCGACTTTCACCATCACCCTCAACCAGGCGTTGAAGGATGACCTCACCGTCAAACTCAGCAACGGCGGCACCGTCACTGTTAAAGCTGGCGATACTTCGGCGATCTACACCGCCCCGATCCAAGGCGACGACGTCTACAAAGACGGCGGCCCGCTGAGCGTTACCATCACCGAAGCGACTGTTAAGGATCAGGTCTTCGAAGACCTGCAGTTGAGCAAAGAGCCAGGCGTGGTGCAGATCAACGACACCACCGACACCGTGACCGTCAGCATCGCTGGCAATGGTCCTGTGTTCGAAAACGCCAACCCGACTTTTACCATCACCCTCAACCAGGCGTTGAAGGATGATCTGACCGTCAAACTCAGCAACGGTGGCACCGTCACTGTTAAAGCTGGCGATACTTCGGCGATCTACACCGCCCCGATCCAAGGCGACGACGTCTACAAAGACGGCGGCCCGCTGAGCCTGACTATCACCGACGCCACTGTGAAGGACCAGGTCTTCGAAGACCTGCAACTGAGCAAAGAACCAGGCGTGGTGCAGATCAACGACACCACCGACACCGTGACCGTCAGCATCGC
>NZ_JALJRO010000050.1:0-2061 GCF_024519635.1 Pseudomonas sp. Pse1 | reverse complement strand
TCGTCTTCTTCAATGAATCAAGCAATTCGTGTGGGAGCTTATGCAGCAGCTGATGTCGTCGATTAAGGAGGTGATCCAGCCGCAGGTTCCCCTACGGCTACCTTGTTACGACTTCACCCCAGTCATGAATCACACCGTGGTAACCGTCCTCCCGAAGGTTAGACTAGCTACTTCTGGTGCAACCCACTCCCATGGTGTGACGGGCGGTGTGTACAAGGCCCGGGAACGTATTCACCGCGACATTCTGATTCGCGATTACTAGCGATTCCGACTTCACGCAGTCGAGTTGCAGACTGCGATCCGGACTACGATCGGTTTTATGGGATTAGCTCCACCTCGCGGCTTGGCAACCCTTTGTACCGACCATTGTAGCACGTGTGTAGCCCAGGCCGTAAGGGCCATGATGACTTGACGTCATCCCCACCTTCCTCCGGTTTGTCACCGGCAGTCTCCTTAGAGTGCCCACCATAACGTGCTGGTAACTAAGGACAAGGGTTGCGCTCGTTACGGGACTTAACCCAACATCTCACGACACGAGCTGACGACAGCCATGCAGCACCTGTCTCAATGTTCCCGAAGGCACCAATCCATCTCTGGAAAGTTCATTGGATGTCAAGGCCTGGTAAGGTTCTTCGCGTTGCTTCGAATTAAACCACATGCTCCACCGCTTGTGCGGGCCCCCGTCAATTCATTTGAGTTTTAACCTTGCGGCCGTACTCCCCAGGCGGTCAACTTAATGCGTTAGCTGCGCCACTAAAATCTCAAGGATTCCAACGGCTAGTTGACATCGTTTACGGCGTGGACTACCAGGGTATCTAATCCTGTTTGCTCCCCACGCTTTCGCACCTCAGTGTCAGTATCAGTCCAGGTGGTCGCCTTCGCCACTGGTGTTCCTTCCTATATCTACGCATTTCACCGCTACACAGGAAATTCCACCACCCTCTACCATACTCTAGCTCGTCAGTTTTGAATGCAGTTCCCAGGTTGAGCCCGGGGCTTTCACATCCAACTTAACGAACCACCTACGCGCGCTTTACGCCCAGTAATTCCGATTAACGCTTGCACCCTCTGTATTACCGCGGCTGCTGGCACAGAGTTAGCCGGTGCTTATTCTGTCGGTAACGTCAAAATTGCAGAGTATTAATCTACAACCCTTCCTCCCAACTTAAAGTGCTTTACAATCCGAAGACCTTCTTCACACACGCGGCATGGCTGGATCAGGCTTTCGCCCATTGTCCAATATTCCCCACTGCTGCCTCCCGTAGGAGTCTGGACCGTGTCTCAGTTCCAGTGTGACTGATCATCCTCTCAGACCAGTTACGGATCGTCGCCTTGGTGAGCCATTACCTCACCAACTAGCTAATCCGACCTAGGCTCATCTGATAGCGCAAGGCCCGAAGGTCCCCTGCTTTCTCCCGTAGGACGTATGCGGTATTAGCGTCCGTTTCCGAACGTTATCCCCCACTACCAGGCAGATTCCTAGGCATTACTCACCCGTCCGCCGCTCTCAAGAGAAGCAAGCTTCTCTCTACCGCTCGACTTGCATGTGTTAGGCCTGCCGCCAGCGTTCAATCTGAGCCATGATCAAACTCTTCAGTTCAAACATCTTTGGGTTTTTAAGAAACCCTAAACTTGGCTCAGCAATCGTTGGTTACATCTTTGATTTCTCGCGGAGTAACTTGTGATGCTGATAATCTTGTTGACTATCAGTCTGACTGCACAAGCACCCACACGAATTGCTTGATTCAGTTGTTAAAGAGCGGTTGGTTAAGATCTTTCGTCTCAACCGAGGCGCGCATTCTACAGCAGCCTCATTTGCTGTCAAGTGATTATTTTCAGAAGTTTTCAAGGAATCCTTAACAACTTCAACCACTTGCGCTTTCGATCTCTCGTCAGCGGGAGGCGAATTCTACAGCGTTACACGCTGCTGTCAACACCTCTTTTTCAACTTCCTTCGCGCTTCGACGACCTGAAACACTGACTGCCGAAAACTTCGTAACTCATTGTTTACCAAGGAGTTTTCCGTTTCGACTGCGCCGGAAGTGGGGCGAATTATAGACA
>NZ_JALJRO010000004.1:0-367664 GCF_024519635.1 Pseudomonas sp. Pse1 | reverse complement strand
TGATGCTGCACTCGACCACCGTGGCGTTCACCGCGACCATCCCGGACATTCTCAAAGTGGCGCGTGATGCCAACTCGGCGACCTTCCTGACTTTCCAGTCGTTCGGCATTGCCGCATTGATTTACCTGACCGTCACCTTTGCCCTGGTCGGTCTGTTCCGACTGGCCGAACGCCGCTGGCTGGCGTTCCTCGGTCCGACTCACTAACTACCGGTTTCAGGACACCCACGCACATGCGCCACCAGATTCATGACCTGCTTGCCCCGCTGCCAGGCACCGCCCGGCAGATCCACAGCTTTCACTTCGCTCCGGCCCAGGCCAACGGCAAGATCTACATCCAGTCCTCCCTGCATGCCGACGAACTGCCCGGCATGCTGGTGGCCTGGCATCTCAAGCAACGCTTGGCCGAGCTTGAGGCCGCTGGCCGCTTGCGCAGTGAAATCGTGCTGGTGCCGGTGGCCAATCCGATCGGCCTGGAACAGGTGCTGATGGACGTGCCTCTGGGTCGCTACGAGCTGGAAAGCGGACAGAATTTCAATCGCTGGTTCGTCGACTTGAGCGAAGAAGTCGCTAACGAAATCGAGGGGCAACTCAGCGACGACCCGCAGCACAACCTGGTCCTGATTCGTCGCAGCCTGCGCCAGGCACTGGCACGGCATACGGCCAGTACGCAGTTGCAATCACAGCGCCTGACCTTGCAACGCCTGGCCTGCGACGCCGATATGGTGCTCGACCTGCATTGCGACTTCGAAGCCGTGACCCACCTGTACACCACCCCCGAGGCGTGGCCGCAGGTCGAACCTCTGGCGCGCTACATCGGTTCCAAAGCCAGCCTGCTTGCCACCGACTCCGGCGGTCAGTCGTTCGACGAATGTTTCACCCTGGTCTGGTGGCAATTGCAGGAGCGCTTCGGCGAGCATTTCAGTATTCCGCTGGGCAGTTTCTCGGTGACTGTCGAGTTGCGTGGCCAGGGGGACGTAAACCACGCATTGGCCAGCCACGACTGCCAGGCGCTGATCAATTACCTGATTGGCTTCGGCGCAATCGAAGGACAGCCCACGCCCCCGCCTGAACTGCCTTACCCAGCCACGCCACTGGCTGCGGTAGAACCGGTCGCCACACCGATTGGCGGCTTGCTGGTGTACCACGCGCGGCCGGGCGACTACCTGCAGGCCGGACAACTGATCGCCGAAATCATCGACCCGATCAGCGACCAGGTCACCCCGGTGCACTGCGCCAACGCCGGCCTGCTGTACGCCCGCTCGATCCGACGCATGGCCACTGCCGGCATGGTGATTGCCCATGTCGCCGGCCTTGAGGCTTACCGCACCGGCTACCTACTTTCGCCTTGAGGATGCTCGCTCCATGTACAAACTGACCATTGAAGGCCTGCACAAGTACTACGGCAGCCATGAAGTGCTGAAGGGTGTTTCGCTCAAGGCGAAAACCGGTGACGTGATCAGCCTGATCGGCGCCAGTGGTTCGGGCAAAAGTACTTTTTTGCGCTGCATCAACTTTCTCGAGCAGCCCAATGACGGCGCCATGAGCCTGGATGGCCAGGCCATCCGCATGATCAAGGACCACTCGGGCCTGCGCGTGGCCGACGAAGCCGAACTGCAACGAATTCGCACCCGCCTGGCCATGGTCTTCCAGCACTTCAACCTGTGGAGCCACATGACCGTGCTGGAAAATATCAGCATGGCTCCACGTCGAGTGCTGGGGGTGAGCAAAAAGGACGCCGAAGATCGCGCTCGCCGCTATCTGGACAAAGTCGGCCTCGCGGCGCGCGTGGCTGACCAATACCCCGCATTTCTTTCTGGCGGCCAACAGCAGCGTGTGGCAATCGCCCGCGCGCTGGCCATGGAGCCGGAAGTCATGCTGTTCGACGAACCGACTTCGGCCCTCGACCCGGAACTGGTGGGGGAAGTGCTCAAGGTGATTCAGGGGCTGGCGGAGGAAGGCCGGACGATGATCATGGTGACCCATGAAATGAGTTTCGCTCGCAAGGTATCGAATCAGGTGCTGTTTCTGCACCACGGACTGGTAGAGGAAGAAGGAACGCCTGAAGAGGTGTTGGGTAATCCGAAAAGTGAGCGCTTGAAACAGTTTCTCAGCGGCAACCTGAAGTAGCTGAGGTCTCGAATCCGCGGGAACAGTCCGGCTGTTCCCGCGCATCGCCCGTGGTTAGCCTGGAACGCTAAGCGTCAGTTGAAAGGCCCCGTTTTCCACTGCAACACCATCTGCATCGATGCCGCTGAACTCGCCCGTGAATTGCCCTTCAGCGTCGATCGTCAGCTTCAATGCACCCTGCGGATACAGTTCCGCCTCGGAGTTGTCCGTTACATGGACAATCGAGGGTAATCCGATTTGAAGTTGGTATTCACCCGTCACGATGTCTGCCGGGAGGTAGACATAGAACCCTTCGCGCTGATCGTTCACCGCTTCAATGCAGTGGACACCGCCCCGACTGAAGTAATTGAGACCTTCTTTCAGCCGAAACTCCAGGCGGTTTTCGGCGCTGCCGATATCCGCATGAAAAAAACCCGGTCGATTTGCACCCATTGGAAATTCCTTTTTCATTGACTGGCTGGATAACCGTTCGCCCCCGTCACAGCGGAACGCTGGGCGAGCAACCGCGCGATCAAATCACGGACCGGTCAGGCAAAGGTTTCAACGGCAGACACAGGTATTTCCAATAATGACTGTTAAATATTAGGCGACAGGCGCAGGAGGCGGTTCGTCCGGCAGAGTCGGCTCGCCTGGCTCGGTGGGTTGTTCGTTGGGGGTGTCGGGGTCAGGTTGACCGGGGATTCCGCCAGCCTGAAACATGGACGGATGAGCCAGCAACGACCAGGCCATGATGCCCACTTGGTTGGGCTCGAGCCTCGCGAGTTCGGCGCTGATTTTCGAATCAATTTTCATTGGGTACTCCTGGACATAGGCTGGATCCGCCTTGCGCGAATCACAGCAGTGCACTCAATAGAGTCTACGCCCGCCCAGGAATTCCCTCATTCGGTCAGACGACTGACTCAGGTGCGCGGCAGGGTCACGCCACGCTGGCCCTGGTACTTGCCACCGCGGTCCTTGTAGGACACTTCACACTGCTCGTCGGATTCGAAGAACAGCATCTGCGCCACGCCTTCGTTCGCATAGATCTTCGCCGGGAGGGTGGTGGTGTTGGAAAACTCCAGGGTCACGTGACCTTCCCACTCAGGTTCCAACGGCGTGACGTTGACGATAATGCCGCAGCGGGCATAGGTGCTCTTGCCCAGGCAAATCGTCAGTACATTGCGCGGAATACGGAAGAATTCGACGGTTCGGGCCAGGGCGAAAGAGTTCGGCGGAATGATGCAGACATCGCTCTTGACGTCGACAAAGCTCTTCTCGTCGAAATTCTTCGGATCGACTGTGGCCGAATTGATGTTGGTGAACACCTTGAATTCATCGGCGCAGCGCACGTCGTAGCCGTAGCTCGATACACCGAAAGAGATCAATCGATCAGCGCCTTCGCCACGCATCTGACGCTCCACGAAGGGCTCGATCATGCCGTGCTCTTGCGCCATGCGGCGAATCCACTTGTCCGATTTGATGCTCATGGCGGGTGTCCTGAATAGCGAGGTGGAAAAATTCTGTCCGGCATCTTACCGGGGCGCGCCGTCGGGTTCAAAGACCGGGGGCGGATAAATCACTGATCCTGGCGATATCCACTACCGTGCGTCATCCAGCTCACCGTCAGTCACGAAAACCGAGAAACCTTAGCAAAGACCATTGGCACGTTACGGAAAAAGGGTTAAGGTGGCGCCACTGTGCTGCTTGTGTCACTGAGAATCTCTACACGATATGTTGAATTTCGATCCAACCATCTACAAGAATTTTTCCTGCTCTTTGCACTCAGTCTCGGCCAGGGTTCTTCCTGAGTCGCAGTTATCTTTGTTCAAGGAGTTACACCATGTCTAATCGCCAAACCGGTACCGTTAAGTGGTTCAACGATGAAAAAGGCTTCGGCTTCATCACTCCACAATCCGGTGACGACCTGTTCGTTCACTTCAAAGCTATCCAATCCGACGGCTTCAAAAGCCTGAAAGAAGGCCAACAGGTTTCTTTCATCGCTACCCGCGGTCAGAAAGGCATGCAAGCTGAAGAAGTTCAAGTTATCTAACTTGTCCTGATTTAGTAAAAAGCCCCACCGTCAAACGTGGGGCTTTTTTGTGCCTGTGTGTTTTGTCCGGCGGGAGGCTTTCGCCCCCCCCTGCCCCTTACCAGGTAACGCCGAATCCTGCGGTATAGCGAGTCTTGCTGAAGTCTGCGTCCTCGGAACCGCTGACAATATCGCGTTCAGCCTTGAGATTGAGCGATGCCCAGTCCGTGACCTTGTAGCGCAAGCCCATTTCCGCATCGAGGGCGAAATCCGCCACACCCGAGAGCGGCTTACCTACCTCGCCATTGGTGAAGAACTCCACTGACTTACCCATCAGGTAACGGTTGTAGTCCCACTTCATCGCCAACGAATAGAAGTTGTCCTTGCCGCCATCCGCGTATTCATAGTCAGTGCGATTGAGCAGCGAACCCAGCGAGAACGCTCCCAACTCGTCATCCCAGAACTGATACCCCGGACCGGTACCGACGGTACGCTGGCGAGCCAGGTCCTCGACCTTGTCACGCTTGTAGGTCAAACGCCCCTGCCAGAACCACTGATCAGTGATAAACCGGTCCAGGGCATACTCAGCGCGCCAGTTATCGGTGGTGACTTCTTCGTCCTGGAACTCACGGTTGTATTCCCCTTCCGCGGTATGACGCCATTTGCCATGGCGGGCAGAGGTTTTGAAGTCGATGTCGTAGTCATCGGTGTCTTTTTCCGCCCGCTGGTAATCCAGGGCGATATCAACATTGCCTTTCCACACGAGGTCTTCGACCACTGGCTTGGGCTTGAGGATCTGCTGGATGCTCGCCAATTCCACGGTCTTCGGCGCCTCTCCATTGGCCAGCGTGACCTTGCCTTCATCGGCAGGCTGCAGGGCCTTGGCTTTTTCACCGATGTAAGCATCCTGCTTGACCAGCAGCTCCTGATCACTCTCCAGTGTCTTGACCTGCTTCCAGTCGATGGGAATCGCACCGGCGTACTCGGTCTGGATCAGCAATTTGCCGCCGTCAAACAGCTTGATCTTGCCGCTCAGGCGATCGCCATTCTTCAACCAGACGGTATCCCCGAATGCGGGAGTGCAGGCACTTATGACGGCAAGGCAGAGCAAGGTTCTAGACAACATAAGCAAAGAAGGGACTCAAGTTTGCGAAAAAAAAGCGGCATTATCCCCATGGAGAACGCCTGAGCAAGCACTGACCGAGGTATTCGTAATGAGTTCATTTATCATTGACTCGACGGCGCACCACCTTATTAACGGTACTGCGCCCTTAAGCAAGGAAACCCGGACGTGAGCGAGAACGAGCCCGAACCCCAGGACCCGGCACAAATCCGCCGAACGGCACTCTACCTGACCCTGGCCCAAGTGCCGGAGGGCAAGGTGGTGAGTTATGGCCAACTGGCCGAAATGGCCGGCCTGGGCCGCGCAGCGCGCTGGGTCGGGCGCACGCTGAGCCAACTGCCCGGCGACAGCACCTTACCCTGGCACCGCGTGCTCGGTGCCGGTGGGCGCATCAGCCTGCCCGTGGGCACTCCTTCAGGCGACGAACAACGGGCACGCTTGCGCCTGGAAGGCATCAGTATCCTGAACAATCGTGTTGATATTCAGCGTCATGGCTGGCGCCCGGTAGAGCACAGCGGTTAGAGTGCGCGCTTTGTTTCCGTAATTTTGAGGCAGACTCCAGCCCATGCCCCGTAAAACCTGGCGCGCCGCGCTCGCCGCATATGCCAGCCCCTCGACGCTTGTGCTGTTGTTGCTGGGTTTCGCCGCCGGCCTGCCGTACATGCTGGTGTTTTCAACTCTTTCCGTCTGGTTACGTGAGGCCGGTGTGGCCCGCGAAACCATTGGTTATGCCAGCCTGATCGGCCTGGCCTATGCATTCAAATGGGTATGGTCACCCCTGCTCGACCAATGGCGCCTGCCGTTACTTGGCAAACTCGGTCGACGACGCTCATGGCTGGTACTCTCCCAGGGCCTGGTGATTCTCGGTCTGGTCGGCATGGGATTCTGCGATCCGCAAAAACATCTGTCGTGGCTGATTGCGATTGCCGTCGTGGTGGCCTTTGCCTCGGCCACCCAGGATATCGCCGTCGACGCCTACCGCCTGGAAATCGCCGACGACACCCGCCAGGCGGCGCTGGCCGCCAGCTACATGTCCGGCTACCGGGTCGCGGCTCTGCTGGCAACTGCAGGCGCGCTGTTCTTCGCCGAGGGCTTCGGTTCCACCGGTTTCAACTACCAGCACTCGGCATGGACCGGCACCTACGCGCTGTTCGGCCTGTTGATGGTTCCGGCGCTGCTGACCAGTTTTTTCATGCGCGAGCCGCCAGTGCCCCTGCGCACTCAACTGTCTGCCGGACGCTACAGCTTTGTGCATCAACTGGCGTCGGTGTTCGTGCTGATCGTGCTGCTGGTGTCACTGCCGGCGATGTTCACCCAGCTCTATAACACCGACTTCGCCAGCGTCCTGTTCGGCGATGCCAGCCCCCTCGACCTGCTGCTGGAAGACCGCGCCTTCCTGCGCGCGATTCTCTATGTAACCTTGACTGCCATGTGCCTGTCCGCCATGGGCCGTCGCGGCCTGGCACCGGTCCTGACGCCGGTCAACGACTTTGTCATGCGTTACCGCTGGCAGGCGCTGCTGCTGCTCGGCCTGATCGCCACCTACCGCATGTCCGACACGGTCATGGGCGTCATGGCCAACGTGTTCTACATCGACCTGGGCTTTACCAAGGACCAGATTGCCGGGGTCAGCAAGATCTTCGGCCTGATCATGACTCTGGTTGGCGCTGGCATGGGCGGCCTGCTGATCGTGCGCTTTGGCATCCTGCCGATTCTGTTTATCGGTGGCGCCGCCTCCGCCGCGACCAATATCCTGTTCGTGATGCTCGCCGACATGGGCGCCAACCTGCAGATGCTGATCGTCACCATTTCCCTGGACAACTTCAGTTCCGGCCTGGCGACTTCAGCGTTCGTGGCCTACCTGTCGAGCCTGACCAACCTGAAGTTTTCCGCTACTCAATACGCCCTGCTCAGCTCGATCATGCTCCTGCTGCCGCGCCTTATCGGCGGTTACACCGGGGTCATGGTGGAAAAATTCGGCTACCACAATTTCTTCATCATCACCGCCTTCCTCGGCGTACCGACGCTGATCCTGATCGCCATTCACTGGTACCAGGAAAGCCGTCGCGAAGGCCCGACGCCCACGCCTGAACCCGTGGCGAGCGGCAAGGCCATCGAAGAATCCTGAAGCACCCCGGGCGCAGGGCATTGCCTGCCCCGGACCACTGCGCCAGCCACACGCCTGTACGTCAGCGGCTCTCGCCGGTACACTGCTCCGTCATTTCTAGTCATCAGCAACCGACAACGGCCTACCATGCGCACCAGTCAATTTTTGCTCGCCACACAGAAAGAAACGCCTTCCGACGCGGTTGTCGTCAGCCATCAGCTGATGCTGCGTGCCGGCATGATCCGCAAACTCGCCTCGGGCCTGTACACCTGGCTGCCCATGGGCTTGCGAGTGATGCGCAAGGTGGAAGCCGTCGTTCGCGAAGAAATGAACGCCGCCGGCTCGCTTGAAGTGTTGATGCCGAGCACTCAACCGGCTGAGCTGTGGCAGGAATCCGGACGCTGGGAAGAATACGGCCCTGAACTGCTGCGTTTCAAAGACCGCCATGGTCGCGACTTCTGCGCGGGCCCGACTCACGAAGAAGTGATCACCGACCTGATGCGCAACGAGTTGAGCAGCTACAAACAGCTGCCGATCAACCTGTATCAGATCCAGACCAAATTCCGTGACGAAATCCGCCCACGTTTCGGCTTGATGCGTGGCCGCGAATTCATCATGAAGGACGCCTACTCCTTCCACGCCGATCAGGCATCGCTTCAGGTCACTTACGACCGCATGCATGAAGCCTATTGCAACGTGTTCTCGCGCCTGGGCCTGAAATACCGCCCAGTGGAAGCGGACAACGGCTCCATTGGCGGCGCTGGCTCCCACGAGTTCCACGTCCTGGCCGAGTCTGGTGAAGACGACATCGTCTTCAGCAACGGCTCCGACTACGCAGCGAACATCGAGAAAGCCGAAGCCGTACCACGGGAAACGTCGCGCCCTGCGCCGGCCGAAGAGCTGCGCCTGGTCGATACCCCAGACACCAAGACCATTGCCGCGCTGGTGGAAAAATTCAATCTGCCGATTGAAAAGACCATCAAGACCCTGATCGTCCACGCCGAAGAGCCAGGCAAGTTGATTGCCCTGATCATTCGTGGCGACCACGAACTCAACGAAATCAAGGCCGCCCAGCAGCCTGGCGTTGCCAGCCCGCTGGTCATGGCCTCGGATGCCGAACTGCGTGACGCCATCGGTGCCGGCGCCGGCTCCCTCGGCCCGCTGAACCTGCCACTGCCGATCATCATCGACCGCTCGGTCGAGCTGATGAGCGACTTTGGTATCGGCGCCAACATCGACGACAAGCACTACTTTGGCGTCAACTGGGAACGCGACCTGCCGGTTCCAACCGTGGCCGACCTGCGAAATGTCGTCGCCGGCGATCCAAGCCCGGACGGCAAGGGCACCCTGGAAATCAAGCGCGGCATCGAAGTCGGGCACATCTTCCAGCTGGGCAACAAGTACAGCAAGGCGATGAAGTGCGAAGTACTGGGCGAGAACGGCAAGCCAGTGACCCTGGAAATGGGTTGCTACGGCATCGGCGTGTCCCGCGTAGTGGCTGCTGCCATCGAGCAGAACAACGACGAGAAAGGGATCATCTGGAGCGACACCCTCGCACCTTTCCAGATTGCCCTGGTGCCATTGCGCTACGAAACCGAACTGGTACGCGAAGCCACCGACAAGCTGTACGCAGAACTGACTGCCGCCGGCTTCGAAGTGTTGCTGGATGACCGCGACAAGAAAACCAGCCCGGGCATCAAGTTCGCGGACATGGAGCTGATTGGCATTCCGCACCGGATCGTGGTCAGCGACCGCGGCCTTGCCGATGGCAACCTGGAGTACAAGAGCCGTACCGAGGCCGAGCCGCAAGCGCTGCCGGTCGCTGAGGTACTGTCGTTCCTGCAGGCTCGTATCCGCCGCTGAAACCAGATAGAGACGTCATGTTCAAGCGAAACACCTTAAACCTCGGTGGTGCCGCCCTGTGCGGCACCCTGTTGCTCAGCGGCTGTGCCAACCACATGTCACAACGCAGCGAACACGAGGAGCGCATCGAGCGCAAACTGCTCGATCACAGCCTGCAGATCGATGTCGGTGAGCCTAAGGTGCTTGAGCTGCCGCAACGCCGGGTACGGATTCACGAACAGAAGACCTTTGAGGTCACCGAGTTCGAAGTCACCCGCCGCTACGATCGCTACACGCCGTACCAACCCTGGCGGGAGGTCTACGAGATCCCGCTGGGCGCGGTTGCCGTCGTGGCCGGGGTCGGTGCCAATGTGGTCAACGTATTTGCCCTCGGCAACCTGCCGGACAGCGTCACCAAGGACTGGATCAGCTACGGCTTTGCCGGGCTCAACCCGTTCATGAACGTGCAGTCCCATGGTCGCGCGCAACAGAACCTGGCGGGCATCGATGAAGTCGAGCGTGACAAGCGCACGGAATACTCGAGCCTGCCCTGGAGCGAGCGTCCGGTCGAAGTCAAGACCGGTAAGCAGACCTTCGAGCTGACCACAGATCGTAATGGTGTGTTACGCCTGAACCTGCTCGACAGCCCGTTTTCCGAGCATGACCTGAGCCGCCTCAGCAAATTGCAGATCAGCGTTGCCGACGCCCAGGACGACGTTCACGTTGACTCGTCCCTGGCCATCAGCAGCGGCCTGCGCGGCAAGTTGCTGGAAGCCCACGAACTGATCTACGACGACCTCGAAGATGACGAAGTGAGCCAATGGGTGCATCGGGTCAAGCGCCTGTCGGAGCTGGGCCTGGAGGAAGAAGCCAGCGAACTGGAACAGAGCCTGATCGAATTGACCCGCAACGATCCCGAGTTGCAGAGTGAATTCCTCAAGTCGCTGACCAGGGATGCCGGACGCCTGGTGGCGGACCCTGGCGTCAATTGAGTCTCTGAAACCTCGTGCCTGCGGGCGCGAGGCCTTGCCGCCCGACTAACGGCTGAACAGATCCAACTGTTCAAACCCGCCGCGCAAATCCTGCAAGCGCACCCCAATCCCCAGCAATCGCACTGGCTTGCCGCCCCGATTGAACGCCTGCGTCAGCAACAGTTGATAGCTGCCCAGATCCCGACCCGCCCCGGCCTGCTCAAGTGTGGTCTGGGTAAAGTCATGGAATTTCACTTTGACGAAGGGTTTCCCCGGACGATAACTGCTGTCGATACGCGCCATGCGACCGTTCAGAGTCTCCAGTAGCTCGGGCAGCTTATCGAGGCAACTGACCAAATCGGGCAGATCGACATCGTAGGTATTCTCCACACTGATTGATTGACGTCGGCTGTCGTTTTGTACCTGCCGCTCATCTATCCCACGGGCCAGGCCCCATAAACGCTCGCCGAAGCTGCCGAATTCGCGCACCAACGCCAACTTGCTCCAGTCGCGCAGTTGCAAACAATCGGCAATTCCCAGCCGTGACAGTTTGTCCGCCGTGACCTTGCCCACACCGTGTAGCTTGCTGACGGGCAAATGCGAGACGAAATCTTCGACCTGATCCGGCGTGATCACGTACAAACCATTGGGTTTCTTCCAGTCACTGGCGATCTTCGCCAGGAATTTGTTAGGCGCCACGCCCGCCGAGACGGTGATGTGCAACTGATTGGAGACCCGGCGTCGGATATCCTGGGCAATACGCGTGGCGCTGCCGTTGAAATGACTGCTTTCTGACACATCAAGGTAAGCCTCATCCAGCGACAACGGCTCGATGAGATCGGTGTAGTCGCGAAAGATCCCCTGGATTTCCTTTGACGCTTCACGATAAGCGTCCATCCGCGGCTTGACGATTACCAGGTCCGGGCACAGCTTAAGCGCGTGACGCGATGACATAGCCGACCGCACGCCATAAGCTCTCGCCTCATAGTTGCAGGTTGCAATCACCCCACGCCGGTCCGCCGACCCGCCCACCGCCAGTGGTTTGCTGGCGAGCGTCGGATCGTCACGCATCTCGATGGCGGCATAAAAACAGTCACAGTCGACGTGGATGATTTTGCGTTGCGTCATATAAGGCGGTGTTCGATGAAGGAAAAAGGACTTTCAACCGTCGGACTGTCAGTATCTCACTCACACCTGTATATAGCACCAGTGCTTTTCAGGTTTCTACAAAGCGCCTGAATGACCTGTCTTGAAATTTATTTTATTAATCGGGATTTCACCTTCGATAGAGCTGAAAGCCTTACGTGGCAAGCCCTGCAGCCCTGATGGTGATCCACGATAGAGTGCTAACTGATTGAACAGGAACAGATTTTTCGCAATAAGCAGTTGACACTCACGCTTTCCTCTGTAGAATGCCGACACACAGACGCGGGATGGAGCAGTCTGGTAGCTCGTCGGGCTCATAACCCGAAGGTCGTCGGTTCAAATCCGGCTCCCGCAACCAAACATCAAAAAGGCTACTCGAAAGAGTGGCCTTTTTTGTGCGCGCGTATTTTTTACAACCAAATGAAATCTCGTTAAACATCCGCGACTTAGCTCAACGGTGAGGGTCGCGATGAGGAATGCAGGTTAATTTGAACTAATGTTCGATTAACGGTTGACACCCTCGCGATCCTCTGTAGAATGCCGCCTCACAGACGCGGGATGGAGCAGTCTGGTAGCTCGTCGGGCTCATAACCCGAAGGTCGTCGGTTCAAATCCGGCTCCCGCAACCAAACATCAAAAAAGGCTACTCGAAAGAGTGGCCTTTTTTGTATCCGTAGAAAAATCCTTTCGTAACAAAGGCCTGGCATGGTGCTGCGTAGCTTCGCCACCCTCCCCGATTCTTCAGATCAGGCTATGCTCCCTCAAGACTTGATTGCGCCATGACGCACAACGCTCAATGATAAGCGTCCGTACTTGTAACTATTTTTTTCTACAGGGATTGGTAACTTGGCTGGATACCCCCATCCTGTCGCGCACAATCCAAGAGGTGATTGATGCGCGCCAACTCGTCTGATTCACAAGACACCGCTACAGCGAACCAACCGATCACAGCCACTCGCCTGCACTGGCTGGATCTGCTCAGCAAATACCGCCAGCCCATTGGCCTGGCCGTCACCCTGCTGCTGTTCGCCATCGCTCTGATCGCTTGTCGCCATCTCTTGAGCGAGCTGGACCTGTACGCCCTCCACGACTCGATCCTCGAAGTGCCGCAACCGGCATTGCTGGGAGCGTTGGTTGCGACCATCGTCGGCTTCATCATCCTGCTCGGCTATGAGTGGTCGGCCTCGCGCTATGCCAACGCCAACCTGCCACCGCGCAGCCTGATGCTCGGCGGGTTCACCGCCTTTGCCATCGGCAATGCCATAGGCCTGTCCCTGCTATCCGGTGGATCGGTACGCTACCGTCTATATGCACGACACGGACTGGGGGCTTCGGAAGTTGCCCACATGACACTGTTTGCCAGCCTTTCGCTGGGGTGCGCCCTGCCCCCGCTGGCAGCACTGGCGACTTTGAGCAACCTGCCCGCTGCATCAGCCGCCCTGCATTTATCTGAAGCGCTACTGGGAGGCATTGCAATTGCCGTGCTCCTGCTCTGCGCGGCACTGGCTATCGGCGTCTATCGTCGGCGCCTGCCCGAGCAACCGTATGCGGACAACCTGCTGGTGCGTGTCGGTCGCCGCACCCTGCGCCTGCCAGGACGTCGGCTGACATTCCTGCAACTGATCATCACCGCTCTGGATGTCGCGGCCGCGGCCACCGTGCTCTATCTACTACTGCCCGAGGCGCCGCCGTTCGGTGCGTTCCTGCTGGTCTATCTGTTGGCCCTGGCGGCGGGCGTGCTCAGTCATGTGCCAGGCGGTGTCGGGGTCTTCGAAGCGATTTTGCTCGCAGCCTTCGCTGACAAACTCGGCGCAGCGCCGCTGGCCGCTGCGCTGCTGCTGTATCGCCTGATCTATGTGATCCTGCCGATGCTGGTGGCCTGCATACTGCTGCTGATCAATGAAGCCCAGCGTCTGTTCAACACTCGGGAATCGCTGCGGACCGCTTCCGGCCTAGCGGCTCCGGTATTGGCCGTGCTGGTGTTTCTGTCTGGCGTGGTATTGCTGTTCTCTGGCGCGACACCGGAGATCGACACTCGCCTGGAGCACATCGGCTTTCTGATCCCACATCGACTGATCGACGCCTCGCACTTCGGCGCCAGCTTGATTGGGGTGCTGTGCCTATTGCTGGCCCAGGGTCTGCGGCGACGCCTGTCGGCGGCCTGGATCCTGACGACTGTACTGCTACTGACCGGCGCCCTACTTTCACTGCTCAAGGGTTTCGATTGGGAAGAAGCCAGCCTGCTGATCCTCACCGCCAGCCTGTTGGCAATCTTCCGTAGCTCGTTCTACCGCCCGAGCCGTTTGACCGAGCTGCCGTTTTCGCCGCTGTACCTGGTCGCCAGTGTCTGCGTCCTCGCCGCCTCGATTTGGCTGCTGCTGTTCGCCTATCAGGATGTGCCCTACAGCCATCAGCTGTGGTGGCAGTTCACCCTGGATTCCGACGCACCACGAGGCTTGCGCTCGCTGCTCGGGGCCGCGGTACTGCTGGTGGTGGTGTCACTGACCTGGCTGCTGCGCACGGCACGTCCCGCCATTGATCTGCCGGATGCGACCGACCTGGAAAAAGCCCGAAAGATTCTCATGGCTTCGGCGCAACCCGACGGCGGCCTGGCCCTGACCGGTGACAAGGCGCTGTTGTTTCATCCCAACGATGACGCCTTTCTGATGTATGCGCGTCGTGGACGCAGCCTCGTCGCCCTGTACGACCCGATCGGCCAGCCGCAGCATCGCGCGGAAATGATCTGGCAGTTCCGCGACCTCTGCGATCTGCACCATGCACGACCGGTGTTTTATCAGGTGCGTGCCGAGAACCTGCCCTACTACATGGACATCGGCCTGACCGCCATCAAGCTCGGCGAAGAAGCCCGCGTCGACCTGGTGCGCTTCGACCTCGAAGCCAAGGGCAAGGAGATGAAAGACCTGCGCTACACCTGGAACCGTGGCACCCGCGATGGCCTGTCGCTGGAGATCCATGAGCCCGGCCAGGCGCCGATGGATGAGCTGAAAGTCATTTCCGATGCCTGGCTCACAGGGAAGAACGTTCGCGAGAAAGGCTTCTCCCTCGGTCGCTTCAGCGATGACTACCTGAAGCATTTCCGCATCGCGATCATTCGTTTCGAAGGACGCCCAGTGGCCTTCGCCAACCTGCTCGAGACCTACAGCCATGACCTGGCCAGCCTCGACCTGATGCGCGCGCACCCGGACGCCCCCAAGTTGACCATGGAATTCATGATGGTCGGCCTGATTCAGCATTATAAGAACCATGGTTACGCACGTTTCAGTCTGGGCATGGTGCCACTGTCGGGTTTGCAACCCCGTCGCGGCGCCCCGTTGACCCAGCGCCTCGGCTCGATGGTGTTTCGCCGGGGTGAGCAGCTCTACAACTTCCAGGGGCTGCGTCGCTTCAAGGATAAATTCCAGCCTGACTGGGAACCCCGTTATATGGCCGTGCCCGCCGGACTGGATCCGCTGGTGGCACTGGCCGACACCGCCGCCTTGATCGCAGGCGGCTTGACTGGATTGGTGAAACGCTGATGATTCAACGCACCTGGCGGTATGTATTGGCCACTCTGGTGGCACTGGCTGTGATCCTCGGTGGTGGCTATTGGTACTGGAACCGTCCGGCGCCGCAGCCCACCCTGGAACTGCTGACCCCCACCGACGGCGCGCCCATGACCCGCGTCGTTCCGGGCACCAAGGCACGCGCCCAAGTGGTGGTGGCGGTCAACGAAGAACAGAAACTCAGCGACACCCAACTGCTGACCCTCAGCCGTGCCGGCTCGGCGCAGATCGTCCAGGTGATTCTGCCCAAGGACTGCATGCTGCAAGGCCGTGCCCTGCAATCAGCACTCCGGCAGTTGCAAGGCCCGGCGACCCTGGTCAGCGGCATTGGTCCGGGCGCGGTACTGGCCTGGCGCTGGCTGGCCGAACAGAAAGACGACAAATCCCAGGCAGTCTCGGTCGACCTCGCCCTGGAAAAACCCGGCTGTACCCACCTGCTGCCTAAAAACGCCGCCCACGGCCACTGGCTGGTGGCCTGGAACGACAATCCGGACGACACCAGCGCCGGCTTCGTACGCGACCAGACCAATGCCGAAACCAGCATCAGCGACTATGACATCAACCTGCCGCAGGTCTTGAATAACGAACTGCGCAAGATCCTTGTCGGAGCCGACAAGGGCAATGGCGGGCTGAACATTCCAGTGGTCGAAGTGCCCGCCGGCCAAGCCAAGGATACTGTCACCCTGTTCCTCTCCGGTGACGGCGGCTGGCGCGACCTGGACCGCGACGTCGCCGGCGAGATGGCCAAGATTGGCTACCCTGTGGTGGGCATCGACACCCTGCGCTACTACTGGCAACACAAAAGCCCCGAGCAGAGCGCCATCGATCTGGCTGAATTGATGCAGCACTACCGGCAGAAATGGGGCACCAAGCGCTTCATCCTGACCGGCTACTCGTTCGGTGCCGATGTCCTGCCAGCCATCTACAACCGCCTGGCGGAGTCGGAGCAGCAACGCGTCGACGCAATTATCCTGCTGGCCTTCGCCCGCACCGGCAGTTTTGAGATCGAAGTCGAAGGCTGGCTCGGCAACGCCGGCAAGGAAGCCGCCACTGGCCCGGAAATGGCCAAGCTGCCTGCCGCCAAAGTGGTGTGCATCTACGGCGAAGAAGAGGCCGATGAAAGCGGCTGCACCGACAAGACAGCCGTCGGCGAAGCCATGAAGCTGCCAGGCGGCCACCACTTCGACGAAAACTATCCGGCCCTGGCCCAGCGGCTGGTGGACATCATCGTCAAGCGCCAGGCTGCGGCGAAGGTGGCTGAAGAGTGAGTTGAATTGCCTGTACGGAAAAGCCCTCGTTACCGGTGAGTAACGGGGGCTTTTTTATGGTTAAGCGCCTGGGCATATCAAGATTCAATTTTGCCAGCGTTGCAATGCAATATCGGATGACGCCCTACGACCTTGTAGGCACACTCCGATTCTCGTTCGTGGGCACTTTGCCGCCTGGGAACCGAGCACACCGTCTGAATGATCGAGGCGTGACCTTGGCGTGCCCTATGGGAGTGGAAGCCCGGCCGCTCCCATAGGAAACCTGCCCTACATCTCCACCTGCGTCCCCAACTCAATCACCCGATTCAGCGGCAGATTGAAAAATCGCAAATTGCCATTGGCATTCTTCAACATGAACGCGAACAGCGCCTCACGCCAACGCGCCATACCTTCGAGCTTCGAAGCGATCACTGTCTCGCGACTCAGGAAGTAAGTGGTGCGCATCGGACTGAAGTCCAGTTCGGCGAGGTGGCACAGTTTCAGGGCTTGCGGCACGTCAGGCTCATCGGTGAAGCCGAAATGCAGGA
The DNA here is from genome assembly GCF_024519635.1 of Pseudomonas sp. Pse1. Taxonomy (NCBI): domain Bacteria; kingdom Pseudomonadati; phylum Pseudomonadota; class Gammaproteobacteria; order Pseudomonadales; family Pseudomonadaceae; genus Pseudomonas; species Pseudomonas sp. Pse1. The sequence goes on along the minus strand of NZ_JALJRO010000004.1, from coordinate 350,980 downwards.
TCACCCGGAAGAACCCTTCGCCGTAGGAATCAACCTCGAAACGTCGGCTTGGCGGTACTCGCGGGATGTCTTCATACACCACAGTCAACAGCACCACCTGCTCGTGCAACACCTGGTTATGCAGCAGGTTGTGCAACAGCGCATGGGGCACTGCGTCCGGGCGCGCGCTGAGAAACACCGCGGTGCCTTGCACCCGGTGAGGGGGCTGGACGGCGATACTACTGATGAAAATCGGCAGCGGCAGCCCCCCCTCGTCGATACGCTCGATCAGCAACTGCTTACCACGCTTCCAGGTGGTCATCAGCACAAACAGGGCCAGGCCAGCGATCACCGGGAAGGCCCCGCCCTGGAAGATTTTCGGCACGTTAGCAGCGAAGTACAGACCATCCACCAACAGGAAGCCAACCAGTACCGGGACCGCAAGAATCGGTGGCCACTTCCACAGCAGCAGCATCACCGCCGACACCAGGATGGTGGTCATCAGCATGGTGCCGGTCACCGCCACGCCATAGGCCGAAGCCAGGGCACCGGACGACTCGAAACCGAGCACCAGCAGGATCACGCCGACCATCAGCGACCAGTTCACCGCGCCGATGTAGATCTGTCCCTGTTCAGCGCTGGAGGTGTGCTGAATGTGCATGCGCGGGATGTAGCCCAACTGGATCGCCTGGCGGGTCAGGGAGAATGCTCCGGAGATGACCGCCTGGGAGGCAATCACTGTTGCCAGGGTCGACAGGCCGACCAGCGGCAGCAAGGCCCATTCCGGCGCCAACAGGTAGAACGGGTTGCGCGCCGCCTGCGGGTCGCCCAATAGCAATGCGCCCTGGCCAAAATAATTCAGCACCAGCGCCGGCAGCACCAGGATGAACCAGGCGCGAGCGATTGGTTTGCGGCCGAAGTGGCCCATGTCGGCGTACAGCGCTTCGGCTCCGGTCAACGCCAGCACCACCGCGCCGAGAATCGCTACCCCCATGCCCGGGTGCACGATGAAAAAGCGCACGGCCCACATCGGGTTTATCGCATGTAACACTTCAGGGTACTGGAGGATGCCGTAGACCCCCAGCGCACCCAGGACAACAAACCAGGTCACCATGATCGGACCGAACAGGATGCCGATTCGCGCGGTGCCATGGCTCTGAATCAGAAACAGCGCCACCAGCACCACCAGCGACAGCGGCACCACCCAATGGTCGATGCCATCAAAGGCCAGGCCCAGCCCCTCGATCGCCGAAAGTACGGAAATCGCCGGGGTGATCATGCTGTCGCCATAAAACAGCGCGGCACCGATCAAGCCACAAACCACCAGCAGCGTGCGCAGCCGCGGATGCCCGGCCGCCGCACTGCGAGCCAGCGCAGTCAGGGCCATGATTCCGCCTTCGCCCTGGTTATCGGCGCGCAGGACAAACATCATGTACTTGATCGACACCACCCAGATCAGTGACCAGAAGATCAGCGCCAGAATCCCCAGCACACCGTCGTGGGTGACCGGTACGCCATAACCGCCGGAAAACACTTCCTTGAGGGTGTACAGCGGGCTCGTGCCGATATCGCCATAGACCACACCCACCGCCGCCACCAGCATGCCGATCGGCTTGACGGCCGAATGCTCGGCGCCCGTTGCCTGACTACTTGCCTGACCCATCCACCACCCCTACTACCCAGACCGGACCGCTTCGCGAGAAGCCCTATACTTTGACGTGCAGCATGCGCTGTTTTACTTGTTGTTACAGACGTTTCATTGACTCAAAAAAATCACTGAGGCCTAACGGCGCGAAGCATAGCGCAGCACTCGTCGTATTTCCCTGCATAAAGCTGGTCAAGTGCGTCGACCATCGCTAGAATTGCGCACTTTTTGATCAGAGGCGCGCCAAGCGTCCGTCTGTCGCCTTGCCCACCTGCGGCTGGAGGCGTCACCAAACACCGAGGTTAGACATGTCCACCACTCCTGCGTCGGCCAACCCCAAGGTTGGCTTCGTCTCTCTGGGTTGCCCAAAAGCCTTGGTCGACTCCGAGCGCATCCTCACCCAACTGCGTATGGAAGGCTATGACGTCGTGTCCACCTATCAGGACGCGGATGTCGTGGTGGTCAACACCTGCGGCTTCATCGACTCGGCCAAGGCCGAATCGCTGGAAGTGATCGGTGAAGCGATCAAGGAAAACGGCAAGGTCATCGTGACCGGCTGCATGGGCGTCGAGGAAGGCAACATCCGTGACGTGCACCCAAGCGTGCTGGCCGTCACCGGTCCGCAGCAGTACGAGCAAGTGGTCAACGCCGTGCACGAAGTCGTGCCGCCACGCCAGGACCACAATCCGCTGATCGACCTGGTGCCGCCGCAAGGCATCAAGCTGACCCCGCGCCACTACGCCTACCTGAAGATTTCCGAAGGCTGCAACCACAGCTGCAGCTTCTGCATCATCCCATCGATGCGCGGCAAGCTGGTGAGCCGTCCGGTCGGTGACGTGCTCGATGAAGCCCAGCGCCTGGTCAAATCCGGCGTCAAAGAGCTGCTGGTGATCTCCCAGGACACCAGCGCCTACGGCGTCGACGTGAAATACCGCACCGGCTTCTGGAACGGCGCGCCGGTGAAAACCCGCATGACCGAACTCTGTGAAGCGCTGAGCACCCTCGGCGTCTGGGTCCGTCTGCACTACGTCTACCCGTACCCGCACGTTGACGAACTGATCCCGCTGATGGCCGCCGGCAAGATCCTGCCGTACCTGGACATCCCGTTCCAGCACGCCAGCCCGAAAGTGCTGAAGTCGATGAAACGCCCCGCGTTCGAAGACAAGACCCTGGCGCGGATCAAGAACTGGCGCGAAATCTGCCCGGACCTGATCATTCGCTCGACGTTCATCGTCGGCTTCCCCGGCGAAACCGAAGAAGACTTCCAGTACCTGCTGGACTGGCTGACCGAAGCCCAGCTCGACCGCGTCGGCTGCTTCCAGTACTCGCCCGTCGAAGGCGCACCGGCCAATGACCTGAACCTGGACATCGTCCCGGACGACGTCAAGCAGGAGCGTTGGGAGCGCTTCATGGCTCACCAGCAGGCAATCAGCTCGGCGCGCCTGCAAATGCGCATCGGCCGTGAAATCGAAGTACTGGTGGACGAAGTCGACGAGCAAGGCGCTGTAGGCCGCTGCTTCTTCGATGCCCCGGAAATCGACGGCAACGTGTTCATCGATAACGGCAGCAACCTCAAGCCAGGCGACAAAGTCTGGTGCAAGGTCACCGACGCCGATGAGTACGACCTCTGGGCCGAACAGATCTAACCAGCACAAGCCCCTGCGGGAGCAGGCCGGGCGGCGCTCCGCTGCTCGCGAATTGCGCTGAAGCCGAAAAGCCCCGGTCATTTCAAAATGATGCGGGGCTTTTTTACAGCTATCGTTTTCTACAGCCAATGGATTTGATCTCACGGACAGCAAAAGGAACAGGTGGGCATGCGCCATCATTCGGTCATCCATACACCGAAACACAGTGACTACGAAGAACTGACCCAGGTCTGGGAAGCGTCGGTGCGCGCTACTCACAACTTTTTGCCAGACAGCTACATCGAACTGCTGAAAAACCTGGTGCTGACGCGCTACCTGGACGCCGTGATGCTGATCTGCACTCGCGACCGGCAACATCGCATCACCGGGTTCGCTGGCGTGGCGGCGGGCAAGATCGAGATGCTGTTCATCGCCCCGCAGCATCGCGGCGAGGGCTTGGGTAAACAGTTGCTGCACTACGCCATGCAACATTTGAATGCCGATGAGCTGGACGTCAATGAGCAAAATCCTCAGGCCCTGGGCTTCTATTTCAAGCAGGGCTTCGAAGTCATCGGACGCTCGGAAGTCGATGGTATGGGCCAGCCTTATCCTTTGCTGCACATGCGTTTGAAACAGCCCCACCAACAGGTCGGGCGCGGCTAAAAGCCACACAAGACAAATCGCCCCGCGATTAACCGGCGCGGGGCAGGTACAATGTCTCCCCCCTTTTTGTTACGGCCCTGTCATGACTGACCCGATTCGTCTTTCCAAACGCCTCATCGAGCTTGTCGGCTGCTCCCGTCGGGAGGCTGAGCTGTTCATTGAAGGCGGCTGGGTGACCGTCGACGGTGAAGTGATTGATGAGCCGCAGTTCAAGGTCGGCGAGCAGAAAGTCGCGCTCGACCCCGAGGCCAAGGCCACGGTGCCGGAGCCCGTGACCCTGCTGCTGCACGCGCCAGCCGGCATCGATGTCGAGAATGCCCAGCAATTGCTGAGCCCCGACACCCTGAGCGAAGAACACCGCTTCAGCAAACGCCCGCTCAAGGGTCACTTCCTGCGCCTGAGCGCCAGTGCCGACCTGCAGGCCAACGCCAGCGGTCTGCTGGTGTTCACTCAGGACTGGAAAGTCCTGCGCAAACTGACGGCTGACGCCAGCAAGATCGAACAGGAGTACGTGGTCGAAGTCGAAGGCGAAATGGTCGCCCACGGCCTCAACCGCCTGAACCACGGCCTGAGCTACAAAGGCAAGGAACTGCCGGCGGTCAAGGCCAGCTGGCAGAACGAAAACCGCCTGCGCTTCGCGATGAAGAACCCGCAACCCGGGATCATCGCCCTGCTCTGCCAGGCAGTCGGCCTCAAGGTCGTTGCCATCCGCCGCATCCGTATCGGCGGAGTTTCCATTGGCAAGGTTCCGGCAGGACAATGGCGTTACCTGTCCGCCAAAGAGAAATTCTGAGGCCGCCACCCATTTCGGCGTAGCCGGCACCGGCAACGCCCACCGCTGAATGATCAGGACTGCACACATGATTCACAACGACGTACTGCGCAGCGTGCGCTACATGCTCGATATCAGCGACAACAAGGTCGTCGAGATCATCAAGCTCGGCGGCATGGATGTCACTAAAGACGACCTCGTGACCTACCTCAAGAAGGACGAGGAAGAAGGCTTTGTGTTCTGCCCCGACGAGGTCATGGCGCACTTTCTCGACGGTCTGGTGATCTTCAAGCGCGGCAAGGACGAAAGCCGTCCGCCGCAGCCAATCGAAACGCCGGTGACCAACAACATCATTCTGAAGAAGCTGCGGGTTGCTTTCGAACTGAAGGAAGACGACATGCACGCGATCCTCAAGGCGGCCGACTTCCCAGTCTCCAAGCCAGAACTGAGCGCGCTGTTCCGCAAGTTCGGCCACACCAACTACCGCCCGTGCGGCGACCAGTTGCTGCGTAACTTCCTTAAAGGCTTGACCCTGCGCGTCCGCCCACAGTAATCCCCTCGCCGTCCCCGGGCTGCACATGCCGCTTGGGGCCTGGCCTTATGGCCAGCCATTACGCAAAAAAATAGTGGCTCCGCATCGGGCGACTGACGGCTAGGGTGTAATGACCCTCAGCCCCCAGGATTCGCCATGCATCCCTATTTCTCACTGCAAGGCCGCACCGCCCTGATCACCGGCGGCACCCGCGGTATAGGCAAAATGATCGCCAAAGCCTTCGTCGAAGCCGGCGCGACCGTATACGTCTGCGCCCGCGATGCCGAGGCCTGCCAACAGACCGCCGACGAGTTAAGCACCCTGGGCCGCTGCCATGCCGTGGCCGCCAACCTCGCCAGCGAAGAAGGCGTGGCCCAACTGGTCGAGCGCCTGGACAAACAACTGAGCCACCTGGACATTCTGGTCAACAACGCGGGCACCACCTGGGGGGCGCCGCTGGAGAGCTATCCAGTCAAGGGATGGGAAAAGGTCATGCAGTTGAATGTGACGGCGGTCTTCACCTGTATCCAGCAATTCCTGCCGCTGCTGCGCAAAGCCGGCTCGGCTGCCAACCCGGCGCGCATTATCAACATCGGTTCAGTCGCCGGGATTTCATCGTTCGGCGAACAGGCCTACGCCTACGGTCCGAGCAAGGCGGCCCTGCACCAACTGTCGCGGATCCTCGCCCGCGAACTGGTCAGCCAGCACATCAACGTCAATGTGATTGCTCCGGGGCGTTTTCCGAGCAAAATGACCCAGCATATCGGCAACGACGAGCATGCCCTGGCCGAGGACACGGCGCTGATCCCGATGAAACGCTGGGGCCGCGAAGAAGAAATGGCCGCCCTGGCGATCAGCTTGGCGAGCACCGCCGGGGCCTACATGACCGGGAACATCATCCCGCTGGATGGTGGGTTCAGTCTCTAGATCGGGACGCGCTCATCGCGAGCAGGCTGGCTCCCAAAGGGGCCTGCGCTGCGCAGGAGAGCCAATGTGGGAGCGAGCCTGCTCGCGATGGCGGCTTGACTGACTCACACGGGTTATCATGCCCACCCAATCTGGCCTTTCGACCCCATCATGACCTACAGCGTTTCCCCCATCGGCTTCGTGCGCTCCTGCTTCAAGGAGAAGTTCGCCATCCCACGCCAGCCCCAACTGGCCCCGGCCGCGCGGGGCATTCTGGAGTTGGTCGCCCCCTTTGACCAGGGTGACGCGGTGCAGGGCCTGGAACAGGTCAGTCATGTCTGGCTGCTGTTCCTGTTTCACCAGGCGCTGGAAGACAAACCACGGCTCAAGGTCCGCCCGCCGCGCCTAGGGGGCAACAAGTCCATGGGCGTGTTTGCTACCCGCGCCACCCACCGCCCGAATGGCATCGGCCAGTCAGTGGTCAAGCTGGACAAAGTCGAAGCCAATCGCCTGTGGATTTCCGGCATCGATCTGCTGGACGGCACCCCGATCATCGACATCAAGCCCTATGTGCCCTATGCCGACGTAATCCCCGAGGCCGCCAACCACATCGCCAGCGCCGCGCCGCAGTTGATCGCCGTGCAGTGGACGGACAGCGCGCTGGAGCAGGCTCATAGTCACGCACAGCGCCTCGACGAGCCTCTGGCGGCCCTGATCGAGCAATGCTTGGCACAAGACCCACGTCCGGCGTACCAGACGCCTACAGCGGAAAGGGAATATGGTGCGCAATTCTGGGATCTGGACGTACGCTGGCACTATCCCTCGCCAGAACTGATCCGGGTGCTGGAAGTCATTCCGGCAAAAGCCTGACCCCTGAAACGACTGTGGGAGCCAATTGGCTCCCACAGGTCCTACCATCATCAGTCGATTACTTCTCGACGAATGCCCGCTCGATCAGGTAATCGCCTGGCTCACGCATACGCGGCGAAACCTTCAGACCGAAGCTATTCAGCACTTCGCTGGTCTCATCGAGCATGCTCGGGCTGCCGCACAGCATGGCGCGGTCGTCCTGCGGGTTGATCGGCGGCAGGCCGATGTCGCTGAACAGTTTGCCGCTGCGCATCAGGTCGGTCAGGCGGCCTTCGTTCTCGAACGGCTCGCGGGTAACGGTTGGGTAGTAGATCAGCTTGTCACGCAGGGCCTCGCCGAAGAACTCGTTCTGCGGCAGGTGCTCGGTGATGAATTCGCGGTAGGCGACTTCGTTGACGTAGCGTACGCCGTGGCACAGGATCACTTTTTCGAAACGCTCGTAGGTTTCCGGATCCTGGATCACGCTCATAAATGGCGCCAGGCCAGTACCGGTGCTGAGCAGGTACAGATGTTTGCCGGGCTTGAGGTCGTCCAGCACCAGCGTGCCCGTAGGCTTCTTGCTGATGATGATCTCGTCACCTTCCTTCAGGTGCTGCAACTGGGAAGTCAGCGGACCGTCGGGCACCTTGATGCTGAAGAACTCCAGATGCTCTTCCCAGTTCGGGCTGGCAATCGAGTAAGCGCGCATAAGCGGGCGGCCGTTGGGCTGTTGCAGGCCGATCATCACGAACTGGCCGTTCTCGAAGCGCAGGCCCGGGTCACGGGTGCACTTGAAGCTGAACAGAGTGTCATTCCAGTGATGGACACTGAGGACACGCTCGTGGTTCATGTTGCTCATGTACGGGGAACTCCTGGAGATTTATCTGCACATGCTCTGCGAAAAATGAGCGGCCGTGCGCAATTGCATCGCATTCTAATGGCAGCCACAATATCTGTTAACTGAATTATTAAGATAAGGGTTATCGGTTATATCGATATGCGATTTACTTTACGTCAACTGCAAGTCTTCGTCGCCGTCGCCCAACAAGAGAGCGTGTCGCGGGCTGCCGGCCTGCTCAATCTCTCGCAGTCGGCCGCCAGCACCTCCATCACCGAACTCGAGCGCCAATCGAGCTGCCAATTGTTCGATCGGGCGGGCAAGCGTCTGAGCCTCAATGCCCTGGGTAAACAACTGCTGCCTCAAGCTGTAGCCCTGCTGGACCAGGCCAAGGAAATCGAAGACCTGCTCAACGGCAAGTCCGGATTTGGCTCACTGGCGGTCGGTGCGACGCTGACCATCGGTAATTACCTGGCGACCCTGTTGATCGGCAGCTTCATGCAGCGCCATCCAGAGAGTCAGGTGAAGCTGCACGTACAGAACACAGCCAATATTGTGCATCAGGTCGCGCACTATGAAATTGATCTGGGTCTAATTGAGGGCGATTGTAACCACCCGGATATCGAAGTGCAGAGTTGGGTCGAGGATGAACTGGTGGTGTTCTGCGCCCCCCAGCATCCGCTGGCGGCACGCGGCCATGCGAGCATGGAGGAACTGGCTCACGAAGCCTGGATTCTTCGCGAACAGGGCTCGGGTACGCGCCTGACCTTTGATCAGGCCATGCGCCATCACCGTAGCGCCCTGAATATCCGACTGGAGCTCGAACATACCGAAGCCATCAAGCGCGCCGTGGAGTCAGGCTTGGGGATTGGCTGCATTTCCCGACTGGCCCTGCGCGATGCATTCCGCAGAGGCAGCCTGGTAGCTGTCGAAACGCCAGATCTGGACCTGGCGCGACAGTTCTACTTCATTTGGCACAAACAGAAGTACCAGACTTCGGCCATGCGCGAGTTCCTCGAACTGTGCCGCGCTTTCACCGCCGGGGTGCAGCGCAGCGACGAGATCGTCCTGCCGACCATTGCCTGAACGATCAGATCAGAATGACCGCCCACACCAGCGCAATCATGCTCAATGCCACGAACTGAGCGGCGCTGCCCATGTCCTTGGCGTTTTTCGACAAGGGATGCAGGTCCAGGGAAATTCGGTCAATGGCCGCCTCCACCGCAGAGTTGAGCAACTCCACAATCAACGCCAGCAGGCAGACGGCAATCAACACCGCCTGCTCGACCCGACTGACATTGAGGATGAACGTCAGCGGAATCAGGATGACGTTGAGCAAGACCAATTGACGAAAAGCCGCCTCGCCGGTGAAGGCAGCACGCAGGCCGTCCAAGGAATAGCCGGAAGCGTTGAGGATGCGTTTGAAACCGGTTTGACCTTTGAAAGGTGACATAGAGTAAGCAACTGAACAAAAAGGAGTAGGAAAGCTAGATCAACAAGAGTCAAAAAAGCGTGAATGCAATACCCGTTACTGCGGTGAAATTGACTCAAGTTGTTGCAGGAGCAATGCGGCCTGGGTTCGAGTGCGAACCCCCAACTTGCGAAAGATTGCCGTCACATGAGCTTTGATGGTGGCCTCGGAAACACTCAGCTCGTAGGCGATCTGCTTATTCAGCAACCCTTCACAGACCATGGTCAGCACACGGAATTGCTGAGGTGTCAGACTCGCCAACCCTTCACTGGCAGCCTTGGCCTCTGGTGAGACCGAGACCGCTTCGAACGCCTGCGGCGGCCAGAACACTTCACCGTCAAGCACGGTACGCACTGCCTGCTGAATGACTTCCAGAGAACTGGATTTGGGAATGAAACCACTGGCCCCGAACTCGCGGGATTTGACCATGATCGAGGCTTCCTCCTGCGCCGAGACCATCACCACCGGAATCTGCGGATACTGACCGCGCAGCAGGACCAGCCCGGAAAACCCGTATGCGCCGGGCATATTCAGATCCAGCAGGACCAGATCCCAATCGGCTTTTTCCGTCAATCGGGTTTCCAGTTCCGCAATGCTTGCCACTTCCACCAGGCGCACGTCGGGGCCCAGCCCCAGGGTCACGGCCTGACGCAGCGCACTGCGGAAAAGGGGATGGTCATCGGCAATCAGGATGTCGTATGTGGCCATTTTTCAAATGATCCTGTTTTTATGGCAGACCTAATGCATTCAGGCCTCACCAAAACACTCAAGGTAGCACCAGCAAGCACTACCAACAGGGTACGTTCAACGCCAAGAGCCCAGAAAACCGGCGTTTCAATCTTCGGCCGCACCCTAATCGGCGCCAAGAATGCCCAGCGAATCCGGGGTGGTCAAGCCGCATCCTTTACGGCATCTTAGCTGGCTAACTATTGAGAGTGCCATCATGCAGAGCAAAGCCCTGCGCGCCGATGTCCTGATGTTGATCACCGCCATGATTTGGGGATCAGGATTCGTCGCTCAAACTTCCGGCATGGACCATATCGGTCCCTTCCTTTATTCCGGCCTGCGTTTCGCGATCGGCTCATTGTGCCTGCTGCCGCTGGTGCTGTGGCGTGGCCGCGGTGACGCCGCGCGCCCTGAGGCCTTCCTGACTCGCGGCCTGCTGCTCGGTGGCAGTCTGATGGGACTGGCCCTCGCCCTTGGGATCAACCTGCAACAGGTTGGCCTGCTCTTCACCACCGTCACCAATGCCGGGTTCATTACCGGACTCTACGTCATTGTAGTGCCGCTACTGGGACTGCTGATCGGCCACAAGACCGGACTCGGCACTTGGCTCGGAGCAATCCTGGCGGTCATCGGTATGTTTCTCCTCAGCGTCGGGGATCAATTTCAGGTCGCCTCCGGCGACTGGTTGCAACTGATTGGCGCGTTTGTCTGGGGGGGACATGTGGTACTGGTGGGCGTATTCGCCAGCCGGCACGATCCGATCCGCCTGGCATTCCTGCAGTTCGCCACCTGCTCGTTAGTCAGCCTGATCCTGGCCCTGTGGCTGGAGCCTTTCGATATCAGCGCAATTATCGCCGCCGGCCCGGCCATTCTGTACGGCGGGCTGATTGCCGTCGGTATCGGCTACACGCTGCAAGTCATCGCCCAAAAGGACGCGATTGCCTCTCACGCGGCCATCATTTTTTCGATGGAGGCGGTATTTGCCGCCATCGCCGGCGCCTGGTTGCTGGGTGAGCAACTGAGCACGCGGGGCTACATCGGCTGTGCGCTGATGCTCGCCGGCATGCTGGCGGCGCAGCTCTGGCCGAAAAAACCGCAGCTGGTCACGGCTTGAAGTTTAAAGGTAAGGCTTCAACCGGCTGTGGGGGGCGTCGTCCGGGTCGATTGGCTGCTGGAACTTGGCCGACAGGTAATGGGTGCTGAAGACGTCAAGGTAGGCGTCCAGCACTTCACTGGCCACTTGATCGTCAGCCAACTCAAGGCATAGCGCCGCGACCTCGGCAGTACAGAAGTGATCATCGCGCTTGGAGCGACGCAGTTTGTATCGCGACAGTTGCTCAGGCGCCAGGCTCAGCACCGGTAAGTGCTCGAGATAAGGACTCTTGCGAAACATTTTGCGCGCTTCACTCCAGGTGGCATCCAGCAGAATGAACAAAGGACGCTTTCCCTCTTCCAGCGTGACCTGCGAAACCACCCGCTCGGGAGCGACAAATTCGCCGGGAAACACGATGTAGGGCTGCCATTGCGGATCGGCGATCAGTGCAAGCAGCTCCGGCTCGACTTCAGTACGCGACCAGGCAAATGCACTGGTCTGGTCGATCACATCGGCAATCAGCCAGCCGGTGTTGCTCGGCTTCATCGGCTCGACGTCGTGCATCACCAGGCACATGGCTGACTTGGCAGCGACTGTCGGCCGCCAGGCACACATGCAATGGCTTGGAATCACACGGCAACGGGTGCAACGTTCGGCCCGCGAGCCCCGCGCCACAAAAGGTCTGACGGCCCGCGCCAGACGCAGGGCGCGCAATCGGGAAACGGCGTGGCTCATGACAAGTTTCGACGGCAGATGAATTGAATCGACACGAAAGGCGCTCGGCTGGGCAATAAAGTCGCGCCAGTTTACCAGAGCACTCTGCACAAGCCTGTACCGCCCGCGCCCTGCCCCCTATAATTTGCCGCCACTGAACGCTCAGCCCTGTGACGGGTCGAAGCACCAGTCACTGAATCAGGAGAGTTCCATGCTGCGCCTTATCGTTCCCACCGCCGCCCTGCTACTGGCGCTACCCTTCAGTGCCCAGGCCGCGTCCAAGCAAGACTACGACCTGAACAAGATGCTGCAGAAGGTTGCCCAGGAAAGTAACGTCGGCCTGCCTCGCGAAGTCAGCAACGATATTCTCGACATGGGCTATACCGTCGAAGGCAAGGAATTGATCGACCATTTGAGCGTGCAGAAAGACTATGCCGATCAGATGCGCACCAACCCCAAGGCGGTATACCTGCAATTGGGCGCCAGCGTCTGCCGCAACCCGAACTACCGGAAGCTGATGGCCAAGGGCGCGATCATGCGCTACGAGTTCACCGAGAACAAAACCAATCGCCCGGTCGCTTCGGCCAAATTCCAGGAATCGGATTGCCCGGCGACACCTGCGCAAAAGAAGAAGTAACCACTACGAGCCCGCGCGTCGCTGCTCTTCAGCCGCGCGCAGCTCAGCGACCAGCGCCTGCAAATAGGGCGAGCGCTGCTCTTTACCCTCCAGCCGCCGCCGACATTCCTCTTCGAGGCTCACTTGATGATCCTCGGCTGCCGCCTTCAGCGTTTGGTACAACTGCGCATCGATCTCCAGAATCACCAGAGTCATTGATCCCGCCTCCGTGCCCGTGAATCACCCGTAGCTGCCGATGACTCCCTACCGCTCCTGGTGCCATGCGCCTGCCCTGGACGCATGACTGATGTGTTGTGTCTGTCCTTCAGTTAATCAGAGACTACAGGGGGCAGCGTGCCTTCAGACGGGCGGTGGAAAGTCATTGATCAGCGCTTGCCAGCACAATCACGGGAGGGCCATGATCAAGCCAGCGCAACGGCCGGCGAACGTCTAGATTCAATGTATTGATGTTCAACGTCCGCGGCAGAAAAGGAACTGCCATCCAGCGTCTGGCTCACGAACCGAGGGTTCTGTGTAGAAGGAGAAGTTGAATGCCCTACCAACCGAATGACTCGCTGATACGTCATTTTCAAAGCAACGGCGTCGATCTCGGCAGCAAGATCGAAGAGCAACTCAACCTGGTTTCCCCAAACAGCCCGAACATCCCAATTTACCGCGACATGATGCTGACGGTCCTGCGTATGGCCCAGGACGACCATAATCGCTGGAACGCCAAAATTACCCTGCAAGCCCTACGCGAATTGGAGCACGCGTTCCGCGTCCTCGAACAGTTCAAGGGACGCCGTAAAGTCACGGTATTCGGCTCGGCACGTACACCAGTCGAACACCCGCTGTACGCTCAGGCCCGAGACCTGGGGGAAAAACTCGCGCAATCGGGGCTAATGGTGATCACCGGCGCAGGGGGCGGGATCATGGCCGCCGCCCATGAAGGCGCTGGCCGTGAGCATAGCCTGGGGTTCAACATCACCCTGCCTTTCGAACAGCACGCCAATCCGACAGTGGGCGGTACCGGTAACTTGCTGCCCTTCCACTTCTTCTTTACCCGCAAACTGTTTTTCGTCAAGGAGGCCGACGCCCTGGTGCTGTGCCCCGGCGGGTTCGGCACACTGGATGAAGCCCTGGAAGTCCTGACACTGATTCAGACCGGCAAAAGCCCCCTGGTTCCGGTAGTACTGCTGGATACTCCCGGGGGCACGTTCTGGGAAGGGGCGCTGGACTTCATTCGCAATCAACTGGAGGCCAACCACTACATCCTGCCCAACGACCTGAAGCTGGTGCGCCTGGTATACAGCGCTGAAGAGGCGGTGGTGCAGATCAATCAGTTCTACAGCAACTTTCACTCAAGCCGCTGGCTGAAAAACCAGTTCGTAATCCGCATGAACCACCCGCTCAACGAACAGGCGCTGGAGCACATGCAAACCGCCTTCGCCGACCTGTGCCTGAGTGATCAATTCCACCAGCATGAATACCGTGGCGAGGAGCAAGATGAAGCTCAATTCAGCCACCTGACGCGACTGGTATTCAGCTTCAAAGCCCGCGATCACGGGCGTCTGCGCGAACTGGTGGACTACATCAACCTGAGCGACAACTGGGCGAAAAACAAACCTGCAATCCCGAATCACAAACGGGAGCCTGGCAAAGTCACCTGAATGCAAAAGGCCCGACTACTTTCATAGTCGGGCCCGATCAGTCTTCCATTCCTCGGCCGCTGAACAAGCGGCCGATCATCTCCATGGAATAACCTCGATAAGCGAGAAATCGCCCCTGCTTGGCACGTTCACGGGCGTCCACCGGCAACTGCCCGGAAAACTTGCGTCGCCAGACGTCCTCCAACTGTGCCTGCCAGTTGATGCCACTCTCACGCAGGGCCAACTCGATGTCTGCGCGTTGCAAACCACGCTGCCCCAGCTCTTCGCGGATACGCAGAGGGCCGTAACCCGAGCGGGCGCGGTAGGAAACAAAACTTTCGAGGTAACGCGATTCGGACAGCAGCCCTTCTTCCGTCAAGCGGTCGAGTGCAGTGTCGATCAATTCTTCGGGAGCGCCGCGCTGACGCAATTTACGCGTCAGCTCGACTCGACCATGCTCGCGTCGCGCGAGCAGGTCCATTGCAGTTCGCCGCACTGCGACGAGGGTATCGAGTACGGCGATCATGGGGTCAATCAGATATCAGCGTCGGCTTCGGCCAGATCATCTTCAGTCTGGTTGACCTTGGCGGCCTCGTGGTTCCCGGCTGGAGACAGCAGCTTGTCGCGAATCTGCTTCTCGAGCTTCGCAGCAACGTCCGGATTGTCCGCGAGGAACTTGGCCGAGTTGGCCTTACCCTGACCGATCTTAGTGCCGTTGTAGGCATACCAGGCACCGGACTTCTCGACAAAACCATGCAGTACGCCCAAGTCGATCATCTCACCGTTAAGGTAGATGCCCTTGCCGTAAAGAATCTGGAACTCTGTCTGGCGGAATGGCGCTGCAACCTTGTTCTTGACGACCTTGACGCGGGTCTCGCTGCCTACCACTTCGTCGCCCTCCTTGACCGCGCCAATACGACGGATGTCCAAACGAACCGAAGCATAGAACTTCAACGCGTTACCACCGGTGGTGGTTTCCGGGCTGCCGAACATTACACCAATCTTCATCCGGATCTGGTTGATGAAGATCACCAGGCAGTTGGCGTTCTTGATGTTACCGGTGATTTTACGCAGCGCCTGGGACATCAGACGGGCTTGGAGGCCCACGTGCATGTCACCCATCTCGCCTTCGATTTCAGCCTTCGGTACCAGTGCTGCCACGGAGTCGACGATGATCACGTCAACCGCGTTCGAGCGCACCAACATGTCGGTGATTTCCAGCGCTTGTTCACCGGTATCTGGCTGGGATACCAGCAGGTCATCAACGTTCACGCCCAGCTTGCCGGCGTACTCCGGGTCCAGTGCGTGCTCGGCATCGACGAATGCGCAGGTCGCACCGGCTTTTTGCGCCTGGGCAATCACCGACAGGGTCAGCGTGGTTTTACCGGAGGATTCAGGACCGTAGATTTCAACGATACGGCCTTTTGGCAGACCGCCAATGCCGAGTGCGATGTCCAGACCCAGAGAGCCCGTGGAAATAGCCGGGATCGCCTGACGGTCCTGATCGCCCATACGCATTACGGCACCCTTGCCGAATTGACGTTCGATCTGACCCAGGGCCGCAGCCAAGGCTTTCTTCTTGTTGTCGTCCATTAAAGTCCTCACGTAATCAATAAGGCCTGACGGCCAACACCTGTATAAGTAGACAGTATTATTCCACAGCGATTGTGGATCGCCTACCCCTGATTTGAGATTTCTCCGGCGGCATGCTGCAGCAGCCCCTCTAGCGCGGCCTTCACCGTTTGTCGGCGGACCTCATCGCGGTTGCCGGGGAAATGCCGGCACTCGGCAAATACCGCCTCGCCCACGCCCCAGGCCAGCCAGACGGTACCGACTGGCTTGTTAGGCGAGCCGCCATCCGGCCCGGCAATCCCGCTGACGGCTACGGCGAAACGCGCATGACTGGCATGCTGGGCTCCGCGGACCATGGCTTCGACCACTTCACGACTCACCGCGCCAACCTGCTCGAACAATTCGGCTGGCACCTTCAATTGTCGAGTTTTCTGCCGATTGGAATAGGTGACATAACCCGCCTCGAACCATGCCGAGCTGCCGGCGATCCGGGTGATCGCCTCGGCGATACCGCCTCCGGTACAGGACTCGGCAGTGCTGACATGGGCGTTGAGAACCTGCAGACGCCGGCCAAGCTCCGCAGCCAGTTGAGTGATTTCATTCACGGTTATCTCCTTGGTCAGACGGGCGTGCGCTCTACCCTACAGGACCAGATAGCGCTTGCAAGGCTCTGGCTGGGACAAAATGTGAGACGCTGACTAGGACCGATCCCGACCGCGATCATGGGCAATGGATTCAACGACATTGATACGCCGGGCAACCCAGCGTCGATACACGCCGATGGCAAAGTCCGCACCGGCCACCGCCGTCAAACCGCCTAGCGCTCCCGCAGTCCAGGCCGACACATTGGCGGCATACAGCAGCATCACCACCGATACACCGCACATCATGCTGGACCCGGAGCGCAAGAACAGGCGCCGCACCAACGACCAACCCTGCGCACCTTCCTTGTCGGCGCGCCACATCTCCCCCATCACTCCGCCCAGCACTGCGAGCGCCATGACCAGCCATACAGGGATCTCCAGCAGCCCTTGCTGTTCGATTGTCATTTAATACCTCCGGGCTGGACAATGCCGACACCCAGACTATGCATCAATGCATATAAGGTCAATCAGAATGACGCGATCACTGACAAAACAATGCACAAACGCATTAACCCAGACAAGAAAAAACCGCCCTGCGGCGGCCCAATCCCGTATGTGAAAAACCTCAACGGGCGTACATACCCCACCAGAATACGTGCCCCAGAATAACGATCTGCCCAGTCTGAACGTCCTGAAAGCTGTAGTCTTCGTCGGGGTGCTCTTCCCGATTGAAGCTACGCAGGCGAATCCCGCTCGGCAGGCGATACAGCTGCTTAACCCGCAGTTGCCCATTGTGATTGATGGCATACAGGTCGCCATCGACGATGTCGCCGATCCCGCACTTACCAGCGTTGACGCCCACCGTGGCGCCATCGCGCAACACCGGCAACATGCTGTTGCCACGCACGGTCACGCATTTGGCCTGATCGAACTGAACTCCGTTATGCCGCAGGCTGCGCTTGCCGAATCGCAGGCTGGCGCGTTCACTTTCCTCGATGGCAAACCTTCCCGATCCAGCGGCCAATTCGACCTCACGCAAAAAAGGCACGGACACCTCATCGTCATCAATGGGGGTATCGTCATCCCACAAGCTTATGTCCTTGAGCTCCGAGTGTGACGGCTCACGAGTCGATGAATAACCGGAAACGATCTCCACACGACCGCGCAGTTGGTCGGTACTCACCTGGAAATAGTCGGCGATTTTCGAGATATGCCTGTCCGAGGGATCGGCGATCTTGCCGCCGAGAATCCGTGACAGGGTCGATTGCGGCACGCCAGTACGCCGGTGCAACTCCGTGGGGGAGATGCCGTGCTGATCGAGCAGCGCTCTGAGGACGATGGAAACGTTGCGTTTTTGCATAAATTGCATAATGCATGTTCTTTTGTGCAATGACAAATGCACATTTGCATAAGCACAACCAAGCTCCTGCATGACGTTGATCCTGGGTCGCGCGGACCCGCCCGTGTTAACCTTGCGTCCATCGCGCGAAGGCCTCTGCAGCACCCTCCTTTGCCCATCCTCTTGAATGAATTCACCTGATTAGCCGATGAATAAAGCACTCTCCGACCTGTCCTCCCACACCCCGATGATGCAGCAGTACTGGCGCCTTAAGAACCAGCATCCGGACCAGTTGATGTTCTATCGCATGGGCGATTTCTACGAGATCTTCTATGAAGATGCGAAGAAAGCGGCCAAGCTGCTGGACATCACGCTGACGGCTCGCGGGCAATCGGCGGGCCAGGCGATTCCAATGTGCGGCATTCCGTACCACTCCGCCGAAGGCTACCTCGCGAAACTGGTCAAACTCGGCGAATCGGTGGTGATCTGTGAACAGGTTGGCGACCCTGCAACCAGCAAAGGGCCGGTGGAGCGTCAGGTGGTTCGCATCATCACCCCTGGCACCGTCAGCGACGAAGCGCTGCTCGATGAACGTCGCGACAACCTGATCGCGGCCGTGCTGGGTGACGAGCGCCTGTTTGGCCTGGCCGTGCTGGACATCACCAGTGGCAACTTCACCGTGCTGGAAATCAAGGGTTGGGAAAATCTGCTGGCGGAGTTGGAACGGGTCAATCCGGTCGAATTGATGATTCCGGACGACTGGCCTAAAGACCTGCCTGCCGAAAAGCGTCGCGGTGTTCGCCGCCGTGCGCCTTGGGATTTTGAGCGGGACTCGGCGCTGAAGAGCCTGTGCCAGCAATTTTCCACTCAAGACCTCAAAGGCTTTGGTTGCGAAAACCTGACCCTGGCCATCGGCGCCGCCGGCTGCCTGCTGAGCTACGCCAAGGAGACCCAGCGTACAGCCCTGCCGCACCTGCGCAGCCTGCGCCATGAGCGCCTGGACGACACCGTGGTGTTGGACGGTGCCAGCCGTCGTAACCTGGAACTCGATGTCAATTTGGCCGGCGGTCGCGACAACACTCTACAATCGGTGGTCGATCGTTGCCAAACCGCCATGGGCAGCCGCTTGCTGACCCGCTGGCTGAACCGCCCGCTGCGCGACCTGACAGTGCTGCAAGCTCGGCAGGGTTCGATCACGTGCCTGCTCGACGGCTATCGATTCGAGAAACTGCAGCCGCAACTCAAGGAAATCGGCGACATCGAGCGCATTCTGGCGCGGATCGGCTTGCGTAACGCTCGCCCTCGCGACTTGGCTCGACTGCGTGATGCCCTCGGCGCCCTGCCCCAGTTGCAACTGGCGATGAGCGAACTGGAGGCGCCGCACCTCATTCAGTTGGCAGTGATTACCAGTACCTATCCGGAACTGGCGGCACTGCTGGAAACCGCCATTATCGACAACCCGCCCGCGGTAATCCGTGATGGCGGCGTGTTGAAAACCGGTTACGACGCCGAACTGGATGAGCTGCAAGCCTTGAGCGAAAACGCTGGCCAGTTCCTGATCGACCTCGAGGCCAGGGAAAAAGCCCGGACCGGCCTGTCCCACTTGAAAGTCGGCTACAACCGAATCCACGGCTACTTTATCGAGTTGCCAAGCAAGCAGGCGGAGCAAGCGCCAGCCGATTACATCCGACGCCAGACCCTCAAGGGCGCCGAGCGCTTTATCACGCCGGAGCTCAAGGCTTTTGAAGACAAGGCATTGTCCGCCAAGAGCCGCGCACTGGCGCGCGAAAAAATGCTCTACGAGGCATTGCTCGAAGACCTGATCAGTCAGTTACCCCCCCTGCAAGATACCGCAGCGGCACTGGCCGAACTGGATGTCCTGAGTAACCTTGCAGAGCGCGCACTCATTCTGGACCTGAACTGCCCTCGTTTCGTCAGCGAACCGTGCATGCGCATCAGTCAGGGTCGTCACCCGGTTGTCGAGCAAGTCCTGACCACACCGTTCGTGGCCAACGACCTGAGCCTTGATGACAACACACGAATGCTGGTGATCACCGGTCCGAATATGGGCGGTAAATCCACCTACATGCGCCAGACCGCATTGATTGTGCTGCTGGCACATATCGGCAGTTTCGTGCCCGCCGCCAGTTGCGAACTGTCACTGGTGGACCGCATCTTTACCCGTATTGGCTCCAGCGACGATCTGGCAGGCGGACGCTCGACCTTCATGGTGGAAATGAGCGAAACCGCGAACATTCTACACAACGCCACTGAGCGCAGCCTGGTGCTGATGGACGAAGTCGGTCGCGGAACCAGCACGTTCGACGGTCTGTCCCTGGCTTGGGCCGCCGCCGAGCGCCTGGCTCAATTGCGCGCCTACACCCTGTTCGCCACCCATTACTTCGAACTGACGGTATTGCCGGAAAACCAGCCATTAGTGGCAAACGTGCATCTCAATGCTACCGAGCACAACGAACGCATTGTGTTCTTGCACCACGTACTACCTGGTCCGGCGAGCCAAAGCTACGGCTTGGCGGTCGCACAACTGGCCGGTGTACCGAACGAAGTCATATTGCGGGCTCGCGAGCATTTGAGTCGCCTGGAAACCACCAGCCTGCCCCATGAAGCCCCGGTCCCGGCAAAAGGCAAACCAGCGGTACCACAGCAAAGCGATATGTTCGCCAGCCTGCCTCACCCGGTACTCGACGAACTGGCAAAACTCGATCTGGATGACCTGACACCCCGTCGTGCACTCGAAATGCTCTATACACTGAAGACACGGATCTAACGCTGTCGCCTGCAAGCTGTTAGAATCTCGCGCGGTTTGGGGTGCTGCAGGCAATTAGCCTGGTCTGCAGATGACACTTCCAAACCCAGCGACCCCACCGTGAAGGGGCGCAGCATGCCGCCTGAGGAGAGAATTAGAAATGACCTTCGTCGTCACCGACAACTGCATCAAGTGCAAGTACACCGACTGCGTAGAAGTCTGTCCGGTGGACTGCTTTTACGAAGGCCCGAACTTCCTGGTGATTCACCCGGATGAGTGCATCGACTGCGCCCTGTGCGAGCCGGAATGCCCTGCCGTGGCCATTTTCTCCGAGGACGAAGTCCCGGAAGAGATGCAGGAATTTATTCAATTGAACGTTGAGTTGGCAGAAATCTGGCCCAACATCACCGAGAAGAAAGAGTCGTTGCCAGACGCCGAAGAGTGGGATGGGGTCAAAGGCAAGATCAAAGACCTCGAACGCTGATCCTGGCTTCGCGCTCTCAAAAGGCCCCTCGCGGGCCTTTTTGCTTTTCTGCAGACAAAAAAAGGGGCGGTTTGACCCGCCCACATTTTTTCCCTATTCCCTGTATTCCCTTTCATCGTCCTGATGAATCACGTCCTTGCGATGTTCCTTGACCATCATCCTTGATGGCTGTGTCTGTCCGTCGACACAGGGCTGATATTAGAGAGTTCCCCGGTAAAGACAATCACCCTTGGGAGTTAAACACTCCGTGTAGAAGCGTTCCAATAGATAAATAAATCCTTAAAAAACATAGCGTTAAAGAATGTACTACATAGAAGCAGAGGACTGCTTCTATGTTTTAAAACTGAACACTTACGAAAGACTAAGCGAAGGCTTACGTAAACCTGAGAAAGAAAACGGTTGGCCAGCGACGTTATACGACACTGGATTAACGCCCAACAAAAAGCCCCGAAACAGGCGGGGCTTTTGTTATCGAGAGAGGCTGTTACTGGAACAGTGACTCACTTGATAATCCATTTTTCTCGAGAATTTCACGCAGGCGCTTCAGTCCTTCGACCTGGATCTGTCTTACCCGCTCACGCGTCAGACCGATTTCCAGACCAACATCCTCCAGCGTGCTGCTCTCATGACCACGCAGACCAAAGCGACGTATTACCACTTCACGCTGCTTGTCCGTAAGTTCAGAGAGCCACTGATCGATGCTTTGCGACAGATCATCGTCCTGGAGCAGTTCGCAGGGATCGGTGGGACGGTCGTCGGTGAGGGTGTCCAGCAGGGTTTTATCCGAGTCCGGACCCAGCGAGACGTCGACCGAAGAAACCCGCTCATTCAGGCCCAGCATGCGCTTGACCTCTCCTACCGGTTTCTCCAGCAGGTTGGCGATTTCTTCAGGGGAAGGTTCGTGATCGAGTTTTTGGGTCAGCTCACGTGCCGCACGGAGGTAGACGTTGAGCTCCTTGACCACATGAATCGGCAGCCGGATGGTCCGGGTCTGATTCATGATTGCGCGCTCGATGGTCTGACGAATCCACCAGGTTGCATAGGTCGAGAAACGGAAGCCGCGTTCCGGATCAAATTTTTCTACCGCCCGGATCAATCCAAGGTTGCCCTCTTCGATCAGGTCAAGCAATGACAATCCCCGATTGACATAGCGCCGGGCGATTTTCACCACCAGTCGCAAGTTGCTTTCAATCATGCGTTTGCGCCCAGCCGGATCACCACTTTGCGACAGCCGCGCAAAATGAACTTCTTCTTCCGGTGAGAGCAAGGGGGAAAAGCCGATTTCATTGAGATACAGCTGGGTGGCGTCTAGCGCCCGGGTGTAATCAATGTACTTGTGTTGCTTGAGTGAGGCGGAGTGTTTGGATTTTACGCGAGCTGAGGGCGTAGCAGCCCCATCATTCGACGTCTGATCCGATGCGACGTCGGTCTCCATCAGGAGAACCTCATCGTCGATGTCAAACTCCGGCACTTCTTTACTGAGAGCCATTGTTATAGTCCTTTGGTGAGTTCGACCTCAAGCTCTAGCGGCGCCCTTATCCTTGGCAACGCTGGAGCCTGTTCCCTCTACGTGACGGAACAGGCTGGAAGCACATCAACGACGTGGCAGGAATTGCAGCGGATCGACTGGTTTACCTTGGCGGCGAATCTCAAAATGCAGTTTCACCCGGTCTGTACCCGTTGACCCCATTTCGGCAATTGTCTGCCCGACTTTGACCTGCTGCCCCTCCCGAACCAACAGCCTGCGGTTGTGACCGTAGGCACTGACGTAGGTATCGCTGTGTTTGATGATGACCAACTCGCCGTAGCCCCGCAAGCCACTCCCGGCGTAAACCACTGTCCCATCAGACGCAGCTAAAACAGGCTGTCCCAAATCTCCGGCGATATCAATTCCTTTATTCAAACTACCGTTTGAAGAGAATTTTCCAATCAAAATGCCATTAGATGGCCATCCCCAGCCCGTCGGCGCCGGTCCCGCTGGCGGCAAAGGCGCAGGCGTCGGCTTGCTGGCAACGCTCGGAGCAACAGCGGTCGTAGTGGTGCCAGTCGCCGAAGCCGGACGTCGAGTGACAGTGAATTTGCCCGACGGAGAACTGGTGGTAGTGGACGACGCTACCACCGGCGTCGGCGTTGAACCGGTACGGCCATCAAAGCGAATCGTCTGACCCGGATGTATCGTATAGGGCGCAGGAATGTTGTTGCGGGCCGCGAGGGCCTTGTAGTCCCAACCGTAGCGAAAAGCGATCGAAAACAGCGTATCGCCGCGACGGACTACATACTGGCCGGTGGTGACAGCAGGACGCTGGGCGGCAGTGTTATTACGATCGACGACCCGCACGTCACTCGACTTCGTGCTTGAACAACCGACCAGCAATGAGCTCAAGACAAGGCCAGTCACCAGGCACTGAAAGCTTTTTGTACCAATACACTGCGCAATGACTTTGAGACTCACCCGCCGCTCCCTTTCTGGTGGCTGAAATAGAAATTTGCCTGGTTCAGGCATGAAGTGTCGCAAGTATAACTGGCCGTTCGTGCTTTACCGGCGCTGAAGCAAAATCGGCGCACGCACACGTTTGCCTGTTGCTCCAAGATCGCGTTTAACCAATCCTTGCCGCAGTAAGACCAAGGCAATTGACGAGAATTCAGCGGTGTTTAACAAATGCTCAGGCCAGTGGCCCATTGAGCAATGGGACGAAGCGAACCGCCCCCAGAACACGTCTGGAAAAACCTTGCTCCTCGCGAATGATCAACATCAATTGCTGGACCTCACCCGAGCCAACCGGAATCACCAGGCGACCACCAGGCGCCAATTGATCAAGCAACGCCTGAGGCACATCGGTCGCCACCGCTGTGACGATAATGCCGTTGTACGGTGCCAGCGCCGGCCAGCCTTCCCAGCCATCTCCCCAGCGAAATACCACATTGCGCAAGTTCAACTCGACCAGGCGCTCCTTGGCCCGATCCTGCAGCACCTTGATGCGCTCGACCGAAAACACCCGTTCGACCAGTTGCGACAACACCGCCGTCTGATAGCCGGATCCGGTACCGATTTCCATCACCTTGTCCAAAGGGCCCGCCTCCAATAACAGCTCGCTCATGCGCGCCACCATGTAAGGCTGGGAAATGGTCTGGTTGTGGCCTATCGGCAATGCCGTGTCTTCATAAGCACGATGGGCCAAGGCCTCATCGACGAACAAATGACGTGGCGTACGGCGGATGACCTCCAGGACCTGAGGGTTGCTCACCCCCTCTTCGTAAAGACGCTGGATCAATCGTTCACGGGTGCGCTGGGAGGTCATGCCGATCCCCCGGCGCAGCATGTCGTCCTGCTCACGCCCCATCAGCGCAAACCCTCCAGCCAGCCATCGAGACGAGCAAAGGCATCATTGAAGGTGCGATCGAGTTGCAGCGGCGTGATCGATACGTAGCCCTGCATGACAGCGTGAAAGTCCGTGCCCGGCCCCCCGTCTTCAGCATCGCCGGCCGCGGCAATCCAGTAACCGGCCTTGCCACGCGGATCGACCACTTTGATCGGTGCCGCAGCACGAGCCCGGTGCCCCAGGCGGGTCAGCTGGATCCCACGGATGTGATCCAGCGGCAAGTTGGGAATGTTCACGTTCAACACCGTACGCGGCGGCAGATCCAGCTCGGCATGCGCGGCAACCAGCTTGCGCGCAAAGTAAGCCGCCGTCGGCAGATTTTCGACCTGGCGCGACACCAGGGAAAAGGCAAAAGACGGCGCCGCAAGGAACCGTCCTTCAAGCGCGGCGGCGACCGTACCGGAATACAGCACGTCATCCCCCAGGTTGGCCCCCAGGTTGATCCCAGACACCACCATATCCGGCTCGTGCGCCAGCAGCCCATTGAGGCCCAGGTGCACACAGTCGGTCGGGGTGCCGTTGAGGCTGATGAAGCCATTGGGCAGGGTGTGCGGATGCAACGGACGGTCGAGGGTCAGCGAGCTGCTGGCGCCACTTTTGTCCTGGTCCGGGGCAACCACCACGCACTCGGCATAATCCGCCAGCGCAGCATGCAGCGCGGCGAGACCGGGTGCCATGACCCCGTCGTCGTTAGAAATCAGAATACGCATGGGCTGTCCGTCTGCCCCACCGGCACCAGATCGACGAGTTCACGCACCAATACAGTGGCGAAGCATCCGGCCGGCAGGACGAATTCCAATTGCAGAATGTCAGGCGAAGGATAATGCCACGTCAACCCGCCAATGGGCAGCCGCAAGATACGCCGCTCCTGGCTCAATCCAGCGTTTGCCAACCAGTCGCGCAAATCGGCTTCGCCATTAGCGATCCGTTGCTCCAGTTCATGGGTCGAACCGGTGGCTGGTGAATCACCCTCCCCCCACTGCGGCCCGGTGGGGTGCAAGTCGAGGATGGCCAGGCGCGGGTCGTTGCATTCAGCAACGCCTGCGGGGAAGAAACTGCGGCTGTCAGTAAAGGCCAGCAGATCGCCGACCTGTGCACGCTGCCAACTGCCATCGGCGACACGGGCCGCCAACACCTGGTTGAACAGGAAGCTGCGGGCGGTCGAGAGCAACCGGGAGCGCACGTTGCGCTGCTCCGGCAATGCCTTGCGGGCCGCCCAGTCGCGAGCATCAACGACGTTGCCACCGTTATGCCCGAATCGCTGGGCGCCAAAATAATTGGGGATGCCCTGTTTGGCGATCAACTGCAGACGCGCCTCGATTGCCTCGCGGTCGCCCGCAAACTGAGTCAGGCGCAGGGTAAAGCCATTGGCCGAATGGGCGCCACGCTGCAGCTTGCGCCTGTGCCGGGCGGTCTTGAGGATTTTCAGGGTGGCGTTTTCTGCGCCTGACAGATCAGGGTCGGCCTTGCCCGGCAATTGCACGCTGAACCATTGGCGAGTCAGGGCCTGGCGATCTTTCAAACCGGCATAGCTGACGGTGCGCAATGGCACGCCTGCCGCCTTGGCGATGCGGCGAGCGGCCTCTTCAGTATTCAGGCCACGCTTCTCGACCCAGATCCACAGGTGTTCGCCGTCGCCGGTCAACGGGATGTCGAGCACCTCATCAACCTGGAAATCTTCGGCGATGGCTTTTAGAGCGGCGGTTCCCAAGGGTTCGCCGTAGGCACGCGGGCCAAGCAATTGCAGTTCATTCATGAGCGTAGCAACAAGGCAACGGAATGCACCGCGATGCCTTCCTCACGGCCAACGAAACCAAGTTTTTCGGTGGTTGTGGCTTTCACGTTTACCTGGTCCAGTTCAACTTGCAGATCCGCGGCAATCAGCGCGCGCATCGCTTCGATATGCGGTGCCATTTTCGGCGCCTGGGCAACGATGGTGTTATCGACATTGCCGACCTTCCAGCCCTTGGCGTGAATCAGCGCGACCACATGACGCAACAGCACGCGGCTGTCCGCGCCCTTGAATTGCGGATCGGTATCCGGGAAGTGCTTGCCGATATCGCCCAGCGCAGCGGCACCCAGCAAGGCATCGCTCAATGCATGCAACAACACGTCGCCGTCGGAGTGGGCGAGCAGCCCGAAGCTGTGGGCAATTCGCACACCGCCCAGAGTAATGAAGTCGCCTTGCGCGAAACGGTGCACATCGTAGCCGTGGCCAATACGCATAAAAAAACGCCCTGATTGAGTCAGGGCGTGATTCTACCTGCTTTAGGCGTTCAGGGCGTGCGCGTGATGCCGCAAGTGATCGTCAATGAAGCTCGCGATGAAAAAATAGCTGTGGTCGTAGCCGGGTTGCAGGCGCAGGGTCAGCGGATGACCTGCCTGCCTGGCCGCCTGCTGCAAAGCTTCGGGCTTGAGTTGCGTGACCAGGAAGTCATCCCGATCGCCCTGGTCGACCAGCAATGGCAGTTTTTCCGAGCCTTCGCTGATTAGCACTGAGGCATCCCACTCACGCCATTTCGAGCGTTCTTCGCCCAAGTATCGCGAGAAGGCTTTCTGGCCCCAGGGGCAATCCATCGGATTGTTGATCGGCGAGAACGCCGATACCGATTGATAGCGTCCGGGATTGCGCAGCGCGCAGACCAGGGCACCGTGGCCGCCCATGGAGTGACCGCTGACACCACGTTTGTCCGAGGCCGGAAAATGCGCCTCAACCAACGCCGGCAACTCTTGCACCACGTAGTCATGCATCCGATAGTGTTTGGCCCATGGTTCCTGGGTAGCGTTGAGATAAAACCCCGCACCCAGACCGAAATCCCAAGCACCATCCGGATCACCCGGCACACCGGCACCACGCGGGCTGGTATCGGGAGCGACGATGATCAGCCCCAACTCGGCGGCCAGGCGCATGGCACCCGCTTTTTGCATGAAATTCTCATCGGTACAGGTCAAGCCCGACAACCAATACAGCACCGGCAACTTGCCACCCTGCTCGGCCTGAGGCGGCAGGTACACGGCAAATACCATGTCGCAACCCAGCACTTCGGAATGATGCCGATAGCGCTTATGCCAGCCACCGAAGCTCTTCTGACACGAAATATTTTCCAGACTCATGGACGCACCTCAGGCTTCAAGCTGCAAGCTCCTGCGGCAAAGAGGCACAGCCTCTTGCCGCTTGAAACTTACAACTTGTCGCTGCTGCTTTAGAAATGGATGACAGTACGAATGCTTTTGCCTTCATGCATCAGGTCAAAAGCCTTGTTGATGTCTTCCAGGCCCATGGTGTGAGTGATGAAGGTATCCAGCGGGATTTCGCCGGTCTGGGCCATTTCCACGTAGCTAGGCAGTTCACTGCGGCCGCGCACGCCACCGAACGCCGAACCACGCCAGACGCGACCGGTCACCAGTTGGAAAGGACGGGTGGCGATTTCCTGGCCAGCACCGGCTACGCCGATGATCACCGATTCACCCCAACCTTTGTGGCAGCACTCCAGGGCAGCACGCATCAGTTGCACATTGCCGATGCACTCGAAGGAAAAATCGACACCGCCATCGGTCATGTCGACGATCACTTCCTGGATCGGACGGTCGAAATCTTTCGGATTCACGCAGTCGGTGGCACCCAATTGCTTGGCAATTTCAAACTTCGCCGGGTTGATGTCGATGGCGATGATCCGGGCTGCCTTGGCCTTGACTGCGCCGATCACTGCCGACAGGCCGATACCGCCCAGACCGAAAATGGCCACGGTGTCGCCCGGCTTGACCTTGGCGGTATTGATCACTGCACCGATGCCGGTGGTGACGCCGCAACCCAGCAGGCAGACTTTTTCCAGCGGTGCATCCTTGGCAATTTTCGCCACGGAGATTTCCGGTAGCACGGTGTACTCGGAAAAGGTCGATGTGCCCATGTAGTGGAAAATCGGCTGCCCCTTGTAGGAGAAGCGCGTGGTGCCGTCCGGCATCAGGCCTTTGCCTTGGGTGGCGCGGATGGCCTGGCACAGGTTGGTCTTGCCCGACTTGCAGAATTTGCACTGGCCGCATTCCGGGGTGTACAGCGGGATCACGTGGTCGCCCACGGCTACCGAGGTCACGCCTTCACCAATGGCTTCGACCACGGCACCGCCTTCATGACCAAGGATCGACGGAAAAATGCCTTCCGGATCGGCGCCCGACAATGTGTAGGCATCGGTATGACACACACCGGAGGCAACGACCCGCAGGAGCACTTCCCCAGCCTTCGGCATCGCGACGTCGACTTCAACGATCTCAAGGGGTTTCTCGGCCTCGAAGGCAACGGCGGCGCGCGACTTGATCATCCTGACTCTCCAGTGTGAATAAAAACGAAGCATCGAGTGTAAAACACTGTCGAACGATGAATAATCCAACCAAAAGCAAAACATTATTGCTGCACAGGGATAATCATGATGTCCGAAAATCGCTGGGAGGGCATTGACGAATTCGTCGCCGTTGCCGAATGTAGCCAGTTCACCGCCGCAGCTGAACGCTTGGGGGTTTCTTCCTCGCATATCAGTCGACAAGTCGTACGACTGGAAGAGCGCCTGCAAACCCGTCTGCTCTATCGCAGCACCCGACGCGTCACCCTGACCGAAGCCGGACAGACCTTCCTTCAACATTGCCAGCGCCTGCAGGACGGCCGCGAAGAGGCATTGCGTGCGGTAGGCGACCTTACCAGCGAGCCCAAGGGCATGTTGCGCATGACCTGTGCCGTGGCCTATGGCGAACGCTTCATCGTGCCACTGGTCACCCGCTTCATGGGGCTTTATCCGCAACTGCGGGTCGATATCGAATTGAGCAATCGTCCATTGGACCTGGTACATGAAGGCTTGGACCTAGCGATCCGCCTCGGGCGCCTGCAAGACTCGCGACTGGTGGCGACTCGTCTGGCGCCACGGCGCATGTACCTGTGCGCATCGCCCTCCTACCTTGAGCATTACGGCCGCCCCCACAGCCTCTCGGAGCTCAGCCGCCATAACTGCCTGGTGGGGAGTTCGGATCTGTGGCAACTGGCCCAGGACGGGCGAGAGTTTTCCCAACGTATCCAGGGCAACTGGCGCTGCAACAGTGGCCAGGCAGTGCTCGATGCCGCGCTTCAGGGTGTGGGCTTGTGTCAGTTGCCGGATTACTACGTACTGGAACATCTGAACAGCGGCGCGCTGATATCACTGCTCGACGCTCACCAGCCACCCAATACCGCTGTTTGGGCGCTGTATCCGCAACAACGGCATCTATCGCCCAAGGTGCGTAAGCTGGTGGATTACTTGAAGGAAGGTTTGGCCGAGCGGCCGGAGTACCAAGGCTGAGGCAAGGCCTACAACGAACCGCGATTAGCCCAACGCAGGCGCAACCACTCGAGATCTTCGGGGCGCGTCACCTTGAGGTTATCCGCCCGACCTTCGATCAGGCGCGGTGCCTGCCCCGACCACTCCATCGCCGAGGCCTCGTCGGTAATGCTGACATCGGCCACCAGGCTGTCGGCCAGCGCCCTGTGCAGGGCGCCCAGACGAAACATCTGCGGCGTGTAGGCCTGCCAGATCAAGCTGCGATCGACGGTTTCCAGGAC
The DNA here is from genome assembly GCF_024519635.1 of Pseudomonas sp. Pse1. Lineage (NCBI taxonomy): Bacteria > Pseudomonadati > Pseudomonadota > Gammaproteobacteria > Pseudomonadales > Pseudomonadaceae > Pseudomonas > Pseudomonas sp. Pse1. Next base: position 321,195 of record NZ_JALJRO010000004.1, on the reverse strand, counting down.
CCGACCATGCTTGTCCATGCGCTTCAAGGTGTCGCGAGCCGGCACTGCAAGCAAGCCACCGACCGGATCATCAGCCAGCTCCGAAAGCAATTTGTCGAGATCATCGCGACTCAGGTTCGGCCGTGCTGCGTCATGGACAAGTACCCAGTCCTCATCGGCAGCGCCCTGCGCGTGCAGGTGCAACAAGGCATTGAGTACCGAATCCGAACGCTCGGCGCCACCGTCCACACGCTGGATTCTCGGATCGTGAGCGCAGGTCAGGCTCGGCCAATAAGGGTCATCATTTGCAAGACTGACCACCAGACCTTTCAAGGCTGGATGATCGAGGAAACAGCCGAGGCTGTGTTCGAGAATAGTGCGTCCGCCCAACGGTAAATATTGCTTGGGACGGTCGGCGGCCATACGGGCACCCACACCCGCGGCAGGGATCACGGCCCAGAAGGCCGGCAAGGTGTGCATCATTGGGCCAACTGGTAAAGGGTTTCACCATCCTTGACCATGCCCAACTCATGGCGAGCCCGCTCTTCAACGGTCTCCATACCTTTTTTCAGCTCCATCACTTCAGCGTCCATCACCCGGTTGCGCTCCAGCAACGTCTGGTTTTCAGCTTGCTGATCAGCAATTTGCTGAGTCAGGTCAGCCACCTGTGCCAGGCTGCCATTTCCCACCCACAGGCGGTATTGCAACCCCCCCAGGAGCAAGAGCAAGACGAGAAACAACCAATAGGGACTGCGCATCGAATATCAGGTATCCACTGAAAAAAACAGCCATGCCACACTTTGCAACGTCAGATAGCACGAAGCCTGGAAGACCCAGGCTCGTACTCTAAGGCATCAGACTAGTGGCAAAAAACCCGCTTTTACGTTTTTTTCGCCACAATCCGCTGTCTTTTCACTCCACCAAGCTTAGCCGCGGAATTCGCTGCGGCCGTTGTACTTGGCTTTCGCGCCCAATTGCTCTTCGATACGCAGCAGTTGGTTGTACTTGGAAACGCGATCGGAACGGCACAGCGAACCGGTCTTGATCTGGCCAGCCGAGGTGCCCACGGCCAGGTCGGCAATGGTCGAATCTTCGGTTTCGCCGGAGCGGTGCGAGATTACGGCGGTGTAACCAGCGGCCTTGGCCATCTGGATCGCTTCCAGGGTCTCGGTCAGGGTGCCGATCTGGTTGAACTTGATCAGGATCGAGTTGGCGATCTTTTTATCGATGCCTTCTTTCAGGATCTTGGTGTTGGTCACGAACAGGTCGTCACCGACCAGTTGGGTTTTCTCGCCGATCTTGTCGGTGAGGATTTTCCAGCCAGCCCAGTCGGACTCGTCCAGACCGTCTTCGATGGAGATGATCGGGTAACGCTCGGTCAGGCCTTTCAGGTAGTCGGCGAAACCTTCAGCGGTGAACACCTGGCCTTCGCCGGACAGGTTGTACTTGCCGTCTTCGAAGAACTCGCTCGCCGCGCAGTCCAGCGCCAGGGTCACGTCGGTGCCCAGCTTGTAACCAGCGTTGGCGACGGCTTCGGAGATCACTTTCAGTGCATCTTCGTTGGACGCCAGGTTAGGGGCGAAACCACCTTCGTCACCTACGGCAGTGTTCAGGCCACGGGCCTTCAGCACGGCTTTGAGGTGATGGAAAATCTCGGTACCCATGCGCAGACCGTCCGAGAACGACTTGGCGCCAACCGGCTGCACCATGAATTCCTGGATGTCGACGTTGTTATCGGCGTGCTCGCCACCGTTGATGATGTTCATCATCGGTACCGGCATCGAGTACACACCCGGGGTGCCGTTCAGGTTGGCAATGTGCGCGTACAGCGGCAGGTCCTGGTCGTGTGCAGCAGCCTTGGCAGCAGCCAGGGAGACGGCGAGGATCGCGTTGGCGCCCAGGTTGCCTTTGTTCTCGGTACCGTCGAGTTCGATCATGATGCGGTCGAGGGCTTTCTGATCAACCGGGTCTTTACCCAGCAGCGCAGTGCGGATAGGGCCATTGATGTTGGCAACGGCCTTGAGCACACCTTTGCCCAGGTAACGGCTCTTGTCGCCATCACGCAGCTCGAGCGCTTCACGCGAGCCAGTGGAAGCACCGGACGGCGCGCAGGCGCTGCCGATGATGCCGTTATCGAGAAGCACGTCCGCTTCCACGGTGGGATTGCCACGGGAGTCGAGAACTTCACGACCTTTGATGTCGACGATCTTTGCCATTGTTGTAAACACTCCAAAGTTGACGAAAACGCTGTATACCGATCGATTTATAACTTGTGGGTCACATTGCTTTTTGTGGGAGCGCCAATAGTAGCTTCCACACGGAGAAACTCAGTTTCCGCCGTTGAAATCAAAGTGACCCACGGACCTTGGCGGGCCGTGGGTCACGTCGTCAGGCGAGTTACGCCTTCTTCTGGTGTTGCGCCAGGGCTGCCTTGACGAAGCCACTGAACAGCGGGTGACCATCACGCGGTGTCGAGGTGAACTCCGGGTGGAACTGGCAAGCGACGAACCATGGATGATCCGCTGCTTCAACCACTTCAACCAGCGCGCCATCACCGGAGCGACCGGAAATTTTCAGGCCGGCTTCGATCAGTTGTGGCAGCAGCTTGTTGTTCACTTCGTAACGGTGACGGTGACGCTCGACGATCACGTCCTTGGCGTAGCAATCGTGGACCTTGGAGCCAGCTTCCAGCAGGCAGTCCTGAGCACCCAGGCGCATGGTGCCGCCCAGGTCGGAAGTCTCGGTACGGGTTTCGACGGCACCGGTGGCGTCTTCCCACTCAGTGATCAGGCCCACGACCGGGTGACCGCTGGCACGATCGAACTCGGTGGAGTTGGCATCTTTCCAGCCCATCACGTTACGGGCGAATTCGATGACCGCCACTTGCATGCCCAGGCAGATACCCAGGTAAGGCACTTTGTTTTCGCGAGCGTACTGAACCGCGGTGATCTTGCCTTCCACGCCCCGCAGACCGAAGCCGCCCGGAACCAGGATCGCATCGACACCTTCGAGCAGCGCGGTGCCCTGGTTCTCGATGTCTTCGGAATCGATGTAGCGCAGGTTGACCTTGGTACGGTTGCTGATGCCGGCATGGCTCATCGCTTCGATCAGCGACTTGTAGGCATCCAGCAGCTCCATGTACTTGCCGACCATGGCGATGGTGACTTCATGCTCAGGATTGAGCTTGGCATCGACCACTGCTTCCCACTCGGACAGATCAGCGCTGTCGCATTGCAGGCCGAAACGCTCGACGACAAAATCGTCCAGGCCTTGCGAGTGCAGGATGCCTGGGATCTTGTAGATGGTGTCGGCGTCTTCGAGGGCGATTACTGCACGCTCTTCAACGTTGGTGAACTGAGCGATCTTGCGACGCGACGAAACGTCGATCGGGTGATCGGAACGGCACACCAGCACGTCTGGCTGCAGGCCAATGGAACGCAGTTCCTTGACCGAGTGCTGGGTTGGCTTGGTTTTGGTTTCGCCGGCAGTGGCGATGTACGGAACCAGTGTCAGGTGCATCAGCATCGCGCGCTTGGCGCCGACTTCGAAACGCAATTGACGGATGGCTTCGAGGAACGGTTGCGACTCGATGTCACCCACGGTGCCACCGATTTCGACCATCGCCACGTCGGCATCGCCGGCACCCTTGATGATTCGGCGCTTGATTTCGTCGGTGATGTGCGGGATCACCTGGATGGTTGCACCCAGGTAGTCACCACGGCGCTCTTTGCGCAGAACGTGCTCGTAGACACGGCCAGTGGTGAAGTTGTTGTTCTGGGTCATGGTCGTGCGGATGAACCGCTCGTAGTGCCCCAGGTCCAGGTCGGTCTCGGCGCCGTCATGGGTGACGAACACTTCACCGTGCTGGAACGGGCTCATGGTGCCCGGGTCGACGTTGATGTACGGGTCCAGCTTGAGCATGGTGACCTTAAGTCCCCGCGCCTCCAGGATGGCCGCCAATGAAGCCGATGCAATGCCTTTCCCCAATGAAGAAACAACACCGCCCGTGACGAATATGTAGCGCGTCATGAAAAACCCTAGAAGTCTGCGTTAAAGCGGTCCGAGCCGCCGGGGAAAGCGAAGGAAGGCCGAAGCCCCCGATCACCTGCATTAATTACAGTGCATCTTTCAAAAAAACCGCCGCGTTGGGACAGACCGATAGGTGAATCACCGGTACGTTGCTCGCTACACATTTTTTGGAATCGCCCAGCAAAGACTGCTTGGTAATCGGCAACTCCTGCAATTCAGGCGAATCCACAGAAGTTGTATCAAGAAGGGAGCGTAGTCTACCGGAAAGCCCCTTTCAGCTCAAACCTTGATCTTGGATTACCGGCTGCCAGTGCAAAACGTAGTTTGCCCCCGCGCTGCCGTCCAGCCCGGGCAGGTTGGCCACAGCGATCAACTGCTCATTGCGGTACAGCAGCGGCAATCTGCCACGGGCGAACGATGGCACCTGTCGCTCATTGAACAGACGCTTGAGGTCGCGATGCCCACGGCCAGCCAACGCCATCACCTCTCCCCCTTCGCGGTAACACACCTCGAGACTACCTGTCGGGGCCGCCCCGACGAAGTTGAGCGTACCGTTATCGGGCAACAGGAGCGGCTGCGACGGATCAGCCCAGGCGCCCGCTGGCACGACCGCTCGCAACCAATATCCGGCCAACCACCAGATGCGCCCATTGGCCCGGTGCAACTCGCCATCGGCCAGCCGCCAGATCGGCTGGGCGTCCGATGCCGCATCGCGCAGGCTGACCCAACCCGACCAATGGTCGCTATCAGGCAGGCGTGTCTTGGTCGCCAACCAATGGCTGAGGGCGTTGCGCTGACGGGCCGGGGAAAGCGACTGGATCGCGGTCAGGTCCAGCGAGGGCACCTTCAACCAATCGAATTCGCCCGACGTTTGCGCGTTGGCCAAATCTAATTCGGCCAATTCGTCGAGCAGGCCCTGGGCCTCACGCAAATGCGCGGCACTGCGGGCGATGGTGGTGGCCGCTTGCGGCCAGCGCCGGGTCAGCACAGGGAAAACCAACTGGCGCAGGTAGTTGCGAGAGAACTGCGGATCGGCGTTCGAAGGGTCTTCGATCCACTGCAGACGATGCACCCGGGCGTACGCCTCAAGGTCGGCCCTGGAAACGTCCAGCAGCGGGCGCAGCAGGTGCCCGCGCCCCAGAGGACGTTGCATCGGCATGGCCGCCAGACCCCTGCCCCCTGCGCCGCGCAACAAGCGAAACAACAGGGTTTCGGCCTGGTCGTCGCGGTGTTGGGCCGTCAGCAGCAGATCGCCGGGCTGGGTTGCCTCGATGAATGCACCATAGCGAGCTGCTCGCGCCGCCTGCTCAAGGCTTGCGCCGACCTCGACCTGCACATGCACGATCGCCAGGGGCACAGCCAGCGCATCGCATACTGCCTGACAATGAGCCGGCCACGCATCGGCTGCAGCCTGAAGGCCGTGGTGGATATGGATGGCTTTGAGTTCGGGCAGGGTGTGGCGCTGGGAGAGGTGCGCGAGCAGGTGCAGGAGCACTGTGGAGTCGAGGCCGCCGGAGAACGCGACACGCCAACTTTTGACTTGGCACCAAGGCTCAAGACTGCGCAGAAGCCGGGTAGGCAGATCAACCGTGGACCGAGCCATATCTTTCTCTTCGTCCAAAAACAAATGTAGGAGCAAACTTGCTCGCGATTGCGGTCCGACAGCCAACACATGGGTTGAATGCTACGCCGCCTTCGCGAGCAAGCTCGCTCCTACAGGGTATTGCGGTCGACTTAGAGGCCGTAGCTCATCAGGCGCTCATAACGACGAGCCAGCAGCGCATCGTTGTCGAACTTCTTCAGCATCGCCAGTTGCGAGCTCAGCTCGGCGCGGATCGAAGCCGCTGCCGTCGCCGGATCACGGTGCGCGCCGCCCAACGGCTCGCTGATCACCTTATCCACAATACCGAGGCCCTTCAGGCGCTCGGCCGTGATGCCCATGGCTTCGGCAGCATCCGGGGCCTTTTCTGCGGTTTTCCACAGGATCGAGGCGCAACCTTCCGGCGAAATCACCGCGTAGGTCGAATACTGCAGCATGTTCAACTGATCGCAGACACCGATCGCCAGTGCACCGCCGGAACCACCCTCACCGATTACGGTGGCGATGATCGGGGTTTTCAGGCGCGCCATCACTCGCAGGTTCCAGGCAATCGCTTCACTCTGGTTGCGTTCTTCGGCGTCGATACCCGGGTAGGCGCCCGGTGTGTCGATGAAGGTCAGGATCGGCATTTTGAAACGTTCGGCCATTTCCATCAGGCGGCAGGCCTTGCGGTAGCCTTCCGGGCGCGGCATGCCGAAGTTGCGGCGAACCTTCTCACGTACTTCACGGCCTTTCTGGTGACCGATCACCATCACTGGCTGATCGTCCAGACGGGCAATACCGCCAACAATCGCGGCGTCGTCGGAGAAGTGACGATCACCGTGCAGTTCGTCGAACTCGGTGAAGATGTGGTCGATGTAGTCCAGGGTGTAAGGACGACGCGGGTGGCGCGCCAGACGTGCGATCTGCCAGCTGGTCAGCTTGCCGAAGATGTCCTCGGTCAGGGTGCTGCTTTTTTCCTGCAGGCGGGAGATCTCATCGCCGATATTCAGCGAATTGTCATTACCGACCAAGCGCAACTCTTCGATCTTGGCTTGCAGGTCGGCGATCGGCTGTTCGAAATCTAGAAAATTCGGGTTCATAGGCGTCCGTCTTGGGTCGAGGCCAAGTGAGCTTGGGTCGGCCGGTTGTCTATTCGCGCCCTACCTTAAGGGACAGGCGCGTTCAGGTCGAGATTAAAAATTCGGGTCAGGGTCAGGGCGCGGCAATGGCCCCTGGCCGTCAACGGTATTGGAGGAAGACGTTGTCTCGCCCGAACTGGTCACGCAGGGCTTGAATCAAGCTGTCTGCCGGATCAATTCGCCAGGTCTCGCCGAATTGCAGCAGGGCCTTGGCGTCGGGGCTGGTGTATTCCATGGTAATCGGGCAGGCGCCCCGGTGCCGCTTGAACAACTCGCCCAACCAGCGCAACTGATCGCCCTTCAGGTCTTGGGTCTGGACCTTCAGGCGCAAGCTTTCGGCCAGGTTGGTGCGGGCATCTTCCATACTCATCACCCGCTTGACTCGCAGCCGCAGGCCACCGGAGAAGTCGTCATTGCTGACTTCGCCTTCGACCACCACCATCGCGTCGGTCTGCAGCAACGACTGCGCCGAGTGAAAGGCTTCGGCAAACAGCGAGGCTTCGATCCGCCCGGAGCGGTCGTCGAGGGTGATGAAGCCCATCTTGTCGCCTTTTTTGTTCTTCATCACCCGCAAGGCAATGATCATGCCGGCAACCGTCTGGGTATCGCGGGCCGGCTTCAGGTCGATGATGCGCTGACGGGCGAAGCGGCGAATTTCCCCTTCGTACTCATCAATCGGGTGACCGGTCAGGTACAGGCCCAAGGTGTCTTTCTCACCCTTGAGGCGCTCTTTGAGCGTGAGCTCCTTGGCCTTGCGGTGATTAGCGTAGACATCGGCGTCTTCTTCAACGAACAGCCCGCCAAACAAGTCGGCGTGGCCGCTGTCGTGGGTGCGGGCAGTCTGTTCGGCGGACTTGATCGCTTCTTCCATGGCTGTCAGCAACACCGCGCGATTGCGATCGATGTTGGCTTGATAAGCCTTGGGCTCGTCATGGAAGAACGGCCCGAGACGGTCCAGCGCACCACTGCGGATCAAGCCGTCGAGGGTACGCTTGTTGATACGCTTCAGGTCGACCCGCGCACAGAAATCAAACAGGTCCTTGAATGGCCCGGCCAGACGCGCCTCGGTAATCGCCTCCACCGGCCCCTCACCCACCCCTTTGATCGCACCCAGGCCGTAGATGATGCGGCCCTCGTCGTTCACCGTGAACTTGAATTCCGAAGTGTTCACGTCCGGCGCGTCAAGGCGCAGTTTCATGGTGCGCACTTCCTCGATCAAGGTCACGACCTTGTCGGTGTTGTGCATGTCCGCCGAGAGTACCGCCGCCATGAACGGCGCCGGGTAATGGGCCTTCAACCAGGCGGTCTGGTAGGAAACCAGGCCATAGGCAGCGGAGTGAGACTTGTTGAAGCCGTAACCGGCGAACTTCTCTACCAGATCGAAGATGTTGCCCGCGAGGTCAGCGTCAATATTGTTCTTGGCGCAACCTTCGATGAAACCGCCACGCTGCTTGGCCATTTCTTCGGGCTTTTTCTTACCCATGGCCCGGCGCAGCATGTCCGCGCCACCGAGGGTGTAACCCGCCATGACCTGGGCAATCTGCATCACTTGCTCTTGATAGAGGATGATGCCGTAAGTCGGCGCCAATACGGGCTTGAGGCCTTCGTACTGGTAGTCGGAGTGCGGATAGGCCAGTTCGGCGCGACCGTGCTTGCGGTTGATGAAGTCGTCCACCATACCCGATTGCAGCGGGCCTGGACGGAACAGTGCCACCAGTGCGATCAAGTCTTCCAGGCAGTCGGGCTTGAGCTTTTTGATCAGCTCTTTCATGCCCCGCGACTCGAGCTGGAACACCGCCGTGGTTTCGGCTTTTTGCAGCAACTGATAGGTCGGTTTGTCATCCAGCGGGATGAAGGCGATATCCAGCGGCGCTTCGTTGACCTTGGCGCGGTCGCGGTTGATGGTTTTCAGCGCCCAGTCGATGATGGTCAGGGTCCGCAGACCGAGGAAGTCGAACTTCACCAGGCCCGCCGCCTCGACGTCATCCTTGTCGAACTGGGTCACCAGGCCGCCGCCCTCTTCATCGCAGTAGATCGGCGAGAAGTCAGTCAGCTTGGTCGGCGCGATTACCACGCCGCCGGCGTGCTTGCCGACGTTACGTACAACGCCTTCAAGCTTGCGCGCCATCTCCCAGATTTCCGCCGCCTCTTCATCGACCTTGATGAAGTCACGGAGGATTTCTTCCTGCTCGTAGGCCTTTTCCAGGGTCATGCCGACTTCGAAGGGGATCATTTTCGACAGACGATCCGCCAGCCCGTAAGACTTGCCCTGCACCCGCGCCACGTCACGCACCACCGCCTTGGCGGCCATGGAACCGAAGGTGATGATCTGGCTCACCGCGTTGCGGCCGTACTTCTCGGCCACGTACTCGATAACCCGGTCACGACCGTCCATGCAAAAGTCGACGTCGAAGTCGGGCATGGAAACCCGTTCCGGGTTAAGGAAACGTTCGAACAGCAGGTCATATTCCAGCGGATCGAGGTCGGTAATCTTCTGCACATAGGCCACCAGCGATCCGGCACCCGACCCCCGTCCCGGCCCCACCGGCACGCCATTGGCCTTACCCCACTGGATAAAGTCCATCACGATCAGGAAGTACCCGGGGAACCCCATCTGGATGATGATATCCAGCTCGAAATTCAGCCGATCAACGTAGACCTGACGCTTGGATTCGTAGTCTTCAGTGGTGTCACGGGGCAGCAGAACCGCCAAACGCTCCTCGAGGCCCTCGAAGGACACTTTGCGGAAATACTCGTCGATGGTCATACCATCGGGGATCGGGAAGTTGGGCAGGAAGTGTTTGCCCAGCTTCACATCGATATTGCAGCGCTTGGCAATCTCGACCGTGTTCTCCAGCGCCTCGGGCAGGTCACTGAACAGTTCGGCCATCTCCTCGGCACTTTTGAGGTACTGCTGGTCGCTGTAGTTCTTCGAGCGTCGCGGATCGTCGAGCGCTCGCCCCTCACCGATGCACACACGGGTTTCGTGGGCGGCGAAGTCTTCCTGCTTGAGGAAACGCACATCGTTGGTGGCCACCAGTGGCGCGCCCAGCTTGTCGGCCAGGGCCACGGCGGCGTGCAGTTGCTCTTCGTCATTGGGGCGGTTGGTGCGCTGGATCTCCAGGTAGAAACGCTCGGGAAACACCGCCATCCACTCACGCGCCAGGGCTTCGCCTTCCTGCGGATTACCGCTCAGCAGGGCCATACCGATCTCGCCCTCCTTCGCCGCCGACAGCATGATCAGGCCTTCAGCGGCCTCGGCCACCCACTCACGCTCGATGATCACCTGGCCGTTGCGCTGGCCCTCGATGAAGCCACGGGAGATCAGTTCAGTCAGATTGCGATAGCCGACGGCATTCATCGCCAACAGACTGATGCGGCTGACCGGGTTCTCCGGGTCTTTGTTCGACAGCCAAAGGTCGGCGCCGCAGATCGGCTTGATCCCCGCGCCCATGCTGTTTTTGTAGAACTTGACCAGGGAACACATGTTGTTCTGGTCGGTGACCGCCACGGCGGGCATGTTCATGCCGACCAGGGTCTTGACCAGCGGCTTGATCCGCACCAGCCCGTCGACCAGGGAGTATTCAGTGTGCAGGCGCAGGTGAACGAATGAAGCCGGCATGGTGATCCTGTCCAGAACGTGGAGACAACAAGGCCCGGATTGTACCGGGCCTTGGCAAAAACATCAGCCTTGCGCCTAGCTCCCGAGCAACTCCTCGCGAGCTTCATACGCCTGGCGCACCGGGGCGAACGAGCGCCGGTGGATCGGGGTCGGGCCGAGACGGGCCAACGCTTCCAGATGAACGGGCGTCGGGTAGCCTTTATGGCCACCCATGCCGTACCCGGGGTAAATCAATTCGAACGCAGCCATTTCACGATCACGGCTGACTTTGGCCAGGATCGACGCGGCGGCAATTGCCGGCACCTTGCTATCGCCCTTCACCACCGCTTCGGCCGGCATCGCCAACTTCGGGCAACGATTGCCATCGATCATCGCCAGTTTTGGCTGGACATGCAGCCCCTCGACCGCACGCTGCATTGCCAGCATCGTGGCATGCAGGATGTTCAACTCGTCGATTTCCTCGACTTCGGCTCGAGCAATGCACCAGCTCAGGGCTTTTTCACAGATTTCGTCGTAGAGCTTCTCGCGACGGGCCTCGGTCAGCTTCTTGGAGTCATTCAGACCAAGGATCGGCCGCAGCGGATCAAGGATCACCGCAGCCGTAACCACGGCGCCGCACAGCGGGCCGCGACCGACTTCGTCAACGCCCGCCACCAGATCCTCGGCATCGGCCACGAGGGTAAAATCCAGGCCCATTTGCATCTTTGCGTTACTCATTGTGCTGTGCCGATCAGATTGAGGACCGCTTTGGCGGCCTGATTCGAGGCGTCGCGGCGCAGGGTGCGGTGAATCTCGTCAAAGCCTGTGGTCTGCTCCTCGCCGCCATCAATTAGCGGCGACAAGGTCAGCGCCAACGCTTCCGGCGTTGCATCGTCCTGCAACAACTCGGGCACCAACAGACGCTGGGCGAGCAAGTTCGGCAAGGAGATGTAAGGGCTTTTGACCATGCGCTTGAGAATCCAGTAGGTCAGCGGCGCCAAACGGTAGGCCACCACCATCGGCCGCTTGTAGAGCAAGGCTTCCAGAGTCGCCGTACCGGAGGCGATCAATACCGCGTTACAGGCTGCCAGCGCTTGATGGGAGCGACCGTCGAGCAAGGTCACTGGCAAGTCGCGACCGGTCAGCAGCTCTTCGAGCTGAGCCCGACGCTGCGGACTCGCACAGGGAATGACGAAGCGCACACCCGGGCGCATCGCGCGCAAACGCTCGGCAGCATCGAGGAACAAGCCACCCAGGCGCCCGACCTCACCGCCACGACTACCGGGCATCAAGGCCACCAACGGCCCATCCGGCAAACCCAGTTCGGCACGCGCAGCTGTGCGGTCCGCCTCAAGGGGAATCGCATCGGCCAGGGTATGCCCGACAAACCGCACCGGTACGCCCTTCTCTTCGTAGAAACGGGCTTCAAATGGCAGCAGGGTCAGCATCAGGTCGCAGCCTTCGCGAATCTTCAGCACGCGCTTCTGCCGCCAGGCCCAGACCGACGGACTGACGTAGTGCACAGTCTTGATCCCGGCCTGACGCAGTTTCAGTTCGATATTGAGGGTGAAGTCCGGTGCGTCGATGCCAATGAAGACGTCAGGCTTTTCCGCGATCAGGGTCTTGATCAACTTCTTGCGACGCGCCAGCAGCTCACGCAGCCGACCCAGCACCTCCACCAGACCCATGACCGACAGGCGCTCCATGGGGAAGTAGGAGGTGAGTCCCTCAGCTTCCATCAACGGCCCGCCGACGCCGACAAACTCCACGGCCGGATGCTGCTCCTTGAGAGCACGCATCAGACCCGCGCCAAGAATATCGCCGGAGGCTTCGCCGGCCACCAGCGCAACACGCAAATTAGCCATGGTTAGCGGGTGATGCCGCGAGTCGAAGACTGGATCGAGTCACGGAATACCGCAACTTCGGGGAACTGCGCCGCCGGCTCGGCCAGCTCGGTCAGGGCCTGCTCGACTGTCAGCCCTTGGCGATAAACAGTCTTGTAGGCACGACGCAAGGCATGGATGGCGTCGTCGCTGAAGCCACGACGGCGCATGCCCTCGAAGTTCATACTGCGTGCTTCGGCCGGATTGCCGAATACCGTGACGTAGGCAGGAACATCCTTGCCGATCGCCGTACCCATACCTGAGAAGCTGTGGGCACCGATATGGCAGTACTGATGGACCAGGGTGAATCCGGAAAGAATCGCCCAGTCGTCAACGTGTACGTGGCCGGCCAGCGCGGTGTTGTTGACCAGAATGCAGTGATTGCCAATAACGCTGTCGTGGCCGATATGGGCATAGGCCATGATCAGGTTGTGGTCGCCCAGGGTGGTTTCCGAGCGATCCTGCACGGTGCCGCGGTGAATCGTCACGCCTTCGCGAATGACGTTATGGTCACCGATCACCAGGCGAGTTTCCTCCCCCTTGTACTTCAGGTCGGGCGTGTCCTCACCTATCGAGGAAAACTGATAGATGCGGTTGTGCTTGCCAATGCGCGTCGGGCCCTTGAGCACCACGTGCGGGCCAATCACTGTTCCCTCGCCGATTTCCACACCTGCGCCGACGATCGACCACGGGCCGACCTCGACGCCGTCGGCCAGCACGGCCGTCGGATCGATGATTGCGCGAGGGTCAATCAAACTCATACTTTTTGTTCCGCACAGATGATCTCGGCCGAGCACACGGGCTTGCCATCCACCGAAGCCTGGCACTCAAACTTCCAGATCTTGCGCTTGCAGCTGATGAAGGTGGCTTCGAGGATCAACTGGTCGCCTGGCTTGACCGGCTGACGGAAGCGTAGCTTGTCGGAGCCGACAAAGTAGTAAAGCGTGCCATCGGCAGGCTTGACGTCGAGCATTTTGAAACCAAGGATTCCGGCAGCCTGGGCCATCGCTTCAATGATCAATACGCCCGGCATGATTGGATGCGCAGGGAAGTGACCGTTGAAGAACGGCTCGTTGATGCTGACATTCTTGTAGGCACGAATGCGCTTTTCCTCAACATTGAGGTCCACTACCCGGTCCACCAGCAGGAACGGGTAACGGTGAGGCAGGTATTCGCGAATCTCGTTGATGTCCATCATTTCGGGGGGAAGCCTATGTAAAGATTGGGAGCGCGCGACTAACGCACACTCCTCTAGCAAATCAAGGAGGCAGTCTAGCGGCTGTGCACACTTGATATGGAAATGGTATCAGCCATCTGATGAAGCATTACCGCCAGGGGTCACGTCACCGACCTGCTTTTCCAACTGTCGCAGGCGCCGCGCAATGTCATCGAGCTGACGGATGCGCGCCGCGCTTTTGCGCCACTCGGCGGCTGGCTGCATGGCCGTACCGGAAGAATAGGCGCCCGGCTCGGTAATCGAGTGAGTGACCATGGTCATTCCGGTGAGGAATACGTTGTCGCAGATATCAATGTGCCCAACCAGCCCGACACCACCCGCGAGCATGCAATGCTTGCCGATTTTGGTGCTGCCCGAAATGCCTACGCACGCCGCCATGGCGGTGTGGTCACCGACCTGCACGTTGTGGGCGATCTGGATCTGGTTGTCGAGCTTCACACCGTTGCCGATGATGGTGTCAGCCAGAGCCCCGCGGTCGATAGCGGTATTCACGCCAATCTCCACGTCATCGCCGACCAGCACACCACCGACCTGGGCAATTTTCTCCCAGATGCCCTTCACGTTGGCAAAACCGAAGCCTTCACCGCCGAGCACCGCACCGGACTGAATCACCACGCGCTTGCCGATGCGTACATCGTGATACAGCGTGACGCGCGGGGCCAGCCAACCGCCCTCGCCGATCTCGCTGCGCGCACCGATGAAGCAGTGCGCCCCGACCGTGACACCGGCAGCGATTCGCGCAGCGCTCTCGATCACCGCGAAGGGACCGATACTAGCCGCGGGATCGACCACCGCGTCAGCCGCAATGACGGCTGTCGGATGAATACCGGCCGCCGCCTTGGGCTTGGGGTCGAACAGATGAGACACCCGCGCGTACGCCGCATAAGGATCCGGTACCACCAACGCATCACCGACAAAACCCTCTGCGTCAGCGGCCTTGAGCAGCACGGCTGCGGCTTGGCTGTCGGCCAGGTACTTGCGGTACTGGGGGTTTGCCAGAAAGCTCAACTGAGCTGGGCCAGCCTCTTGCAAAGTGGCTAGCCCAGTAATTGTCTTTTCCGGGTCGCCACGCAGGGTGGCGCCGAGGAACTCGGCCAATTGGCCGAGCTTTTTAGTCGCTGTCATGGATTACTTCAGCTGATTCATGCGCTCGATAACCTGGCGGGTGATGTCGTATTGAGGCTTGACATCAATCACTGCGCCACGCTCGAAGACCAGGTCAAATGCACCTTTCTTGATCACTTCTTCCACAGCGCTATCCAGTTTCGGCTTGAGCTGCTTCAGCATTTCACGGTCGGCGACGGCTTTGGCTTCGTTCAACTCCTTGGACTGGAACTGGAAGTCACGGGCTTTTTGCTTGAACTCAAGCTCCAGACGCTCGCGCTCACCCTGAGCCATTTTGTCACCACCGCTCACCAGACGATCCTGGATGCCCTTGGCACTGCTTTCCAGGGTTTTCAGCTTGGTCAGTTGCGGGCCGAATTTCTTCTCGGCATCCACGGCATATTTCTTGGCCGCGTCAGATTCCAGCAGCGCCATCTGATAGTTCAGGACCGCGATTTTCATGTCGGCAAATGCCGGCCCCGCTACCAGGACGGTTGCCAGGAGAACCAATTGAGTCAACTTACGCACGATGCACTCCTACAAAATCCATTGTCGTTATCTTGGGTCAGACGCTTAGAACGTCTGGCCGAGGGAAAATTGGAACACTTGGGTTTCAGCGTTATCAGGCTTCTTCACCGGCATCGCCAGGGCAAAACTCAACGGACCCAATGCGGTCACCCAGGTCACGCCAACACCGACGGAGCTTGCCATGTTGCTCAGGCTGACATCGTTGCACTGCGTATTCGACTTGGAGACGCCGTTGCCGTTGGTGCTCTGGTCACACTTGGAATCAAACACATTACCCACATCCCAGAACAGCGAAGTACGCAGCGAACGCTGATCCTTGACGAATGGCAACGGGAACAGCAGTTCCGCACCACCCTGGATCAGGACGTTACCACCAAACGGCAATGGATCCTGGTCCGGGTCGGCCAACGTGCCCTGGTTACCGGTTTGGCCAACACCACGGCTCGGGGTACTGCGTGGACCGAGGGTGCTGTCCTTGAAGCCACGAACCGAGTTGAAACCACCAGCATAGTAGTTTTCATAGAATGGCAAGCCATCCGTCGAACCATAACCATCACCGTAGCCCAGCTCGGTGTGGAAGCGCATGGTGTAGTTGTCGCTCAATGGGGTGAACAACTGGCCACGGTAGTCGAGCTTGAAGAACGACAGGTCGCTGCCCGGCACGGTGGTTTCCAGGGTGATGCTCTGCGCATGACCACGGGTCGCCAGCACGCCTTTGTTCAGGGTCGATTCGGACCAGCCGGCAGACGCCTTGAAGTTCAGGTATTGATCGCCCTCACGGTTAACGAAGTCGAAGATTTCGTCGACGGTGTAGTTACCGGTCTTGATCTTGTCCTGTTGCGCGTTCAAGCCGAAAGTCAGACGCGAAGTCTCGCTGATCGGGTAGCCCACGCTGACACCGGCACCCAGGCTGTCAACGGAGTAGCTGGATACGTCGGTATCGAGCTCATCGTAGTCAGTGGTGCGGTAGAACGCGTTGTAACCCAGGCTCACACCGTCAGCAGTCCAGTAGGGGTCGACATAACCGAAGTTATAGCGGCTCTGGTATTCGCTGCGGGTCAGGCCGATGCTGACCTTGTTACCGGTACCCAGGAAGTTGTTCTGGGTAATCGAACCACCGAGGATCAAACCGGCGCTCTGGGCAAAACCGACGCTGGCGGTGATCGAACCGGAAGCCTGCTCTTCCACGCTGTAGTTCACGTCAACCTGGTCATCGACACCTGGCACGGCCGGTGTCTCGACGTTAACTTCCTTGAAGAAGCCCAGACGCTCCAGGCGGGTCTTGGACTGGTCGATCAGGTAGGTCGAAGCCCAGCCGCCTTCCATCTGGCGCATTTCACGACGCAGTACTTCGTCTTCGGACTTGGTGTTGCCACGGAAGTTGATACGGTTCACATAGGCGCGCTTGCCTGGATCCACCACAAAGGTGATGTCCACAGTGTGGTCGTCATCGTGTGGCTGAGGCACGCCGTTGACGTTAGCGAAGGTATAACCCTCGTTACCCAGGCGACGGGTGATCAATTCGGAAGTGGTGGTCATCAGCTTGCGCGAGAACACCTGGCCTTTCTGCACCAGCAACAGCGCCTTGACCTGGTCTTCAGGCACTTTCAGGTCACCGCTGAGCTTCACGTCACGCACGTTGTACTTCTGGCCTTCGGTGACGTTGACGGTGATGTAGACGTGTTTCTTGTCCGGGGTGATGGATACCTGGGTCGAAGCGATATCCATGTTGATATAGCCACGGTCCAGGTAGTAGGAACGCAGGCGCTCCAGGTCACCGGAGAGTTTTTCACGGGCATACTTGTCGTCGTTCTTGAAGAACGACAACCAGTTGGTGGTCTTCAGTTCGAACAGGTCGGTCAGGTCATCCTCGGGGAAAACCGTGTTACCCACCACGTTGATGTGCTGGATCGCGGCAACGGTGCCTTCGTTGATGTTGACCTTCAGGCCCACGCGGTTGCGTGGCTGAGGGACGACTTCGGTATCAACGGTCGCCGAGTAGCGGCCTTGAGCCACGTACTGACGTTGCAACTCGTTACGCACGCCTTCAAGGGTCGCACGCTGGAAGATCTCGCCTTCGGCCAGACCAGACTGTTTCAGGCCTTTCATCAGGTCTTCGGTGGAGATCGCCTTGTTGCCTTCGATCTCGATACTGGCTACCGACGGACGCTCGACTACCGTGATGACAAGGACGTTGCCATCACGACCCAGCTGGATATCCTGGAAGAACCCGGTTTTGAACAGCGCACGAGTGGACTCGACCAGACGACGGTCATCAGCCTGTTCACCAACGTTCAACGGCAAGGCACCAAAGACGCTACCTGCGGATACCCGCTGGAGGCCGTTGACACGAATATCGGAGATAGTGAAGGACTCGGCGTGAACTTCGGCGATCATCAATACGGAGAGAACCGCAGTTAGCAGCAGACGTTTCATGAAGTCCTTTCTTATTCCAACTGGCAATAAACAAACTGCCGCAAAATGCGGCAGATTCGCAATTCAGCGAAGCGTTACAGTCGACCCAGATCATTGACCAGAGCAAGAAGCATCACTCCGACCACCAAACTGATACCGATCTGTATCCCCCAACCTTGCACCCGATCCGACAAGGGACGACCACGCGCCCACTCGATCAGATAAAACAACAGATGCCCCCCATCCAGTACAGGAATGGGCAACAAATTCAGAACCCCCAGGCTAATACTCAGATAAGCAAGGAAATTCAGGAAATCAGCGACGCCCGACTGGGCAGAAGCGCCCGCCACTTTAGCAATGGTTATCGGTCCGCTCAAGTTTTTTACCGAGAGCTCGCCGAACAACATTTTCTTCAGCGAGTCGAGGGTCAGCACGCTCATGGTCCAGGTGCGGCGAGCACCTTCACCAATGGCTGCCAGCGGGCCATAACTGACCTCACGAATCATCGTTGGTGGCCAATCGACAGCCTTGACCCCTGCACCCAGGTATCCGGTGGCTGCCTTGCCGTCGCCGCGCGCCGCCAGGGTAACCGGCACATCAATTTGTGCACCATCACGTTCGACGTGCAGCAGAACCTTGGTTTCAGGACGCACCCGAACCCAATCCACCACCTGCTGCCAATCGGTCAGCGCCTGGCCATCCAGCGCCAGCAGACGATCGCCTGTTTGCAGACCAGCCGCCTGCGCCGGGCCTTTTGGATCAAGCTCGGCCAATACTGGCGGCAGGGCCGGGCGCCATGGACGAATCCCCAGCGAGCGAATCGGATCGGGTTCATCGGCACCTTTGAGCCAATTATCCAGAATCAGTTCCTTGGGCGAGTCGGCACTCGAGCCCTCGTCGCGGACCAGCACCTGCACCGATCCGCTTTCACCGAGGCGGCGCACCAGTTGCAGATTGACCGCCGCCCAGCCGGACGTGCGCTCGCCATCGACGGCGACGATTTCCTGCCCCGGATTTAAGCCCGCCTTGGCGGCGATACTGCCGACCTCGACCGCACCGATCACCGGACGCACCTGCTCGCTACCGAGCATTGCCAGGACCCAGAAAAACACCAGCGCGAGCATGAAGTTGGCGATCGGGCCAGCAGCAACAATGGCAATGCGCTGACGAACGGTCTTGCGATTGAACGATTGATCGAGCTGATCTGCGGGAACTTCGCCTTCACGCTCATCGAGCATTTTCACGTAGCCACCCAACGGGATGGCCGCGATCACGAATTCCGTGCCCCGACGGTCGTGCCAGCGCAGCAGGGGCATACCGAAGCCGACGGAAAAACGCAGAACCTTGACGCCACAGCGACGCGCAACCCAAAAATGGCCGAATTCATGGAATGTGACCAGCACGCCCAGAGCCACCAGGGTGCCGACAATCATATAGAGCGCGCTCATCTACTTTTCTCCGCATTCCTAAACAGCGCTGCCGCGTGCACTCTGCCGCAGCACTTATCGCCCGTGACGACGCAACCAATGCTCGGCCAGCTCACGCGCCTTGCCGTCCGCCGTGAAAACGGCATCCAGATCGTCGACCGCTACCACTGGCTCAAGATTCAACACTTCCTCGATGATACTCGCGATCTCCAGGTAACGGACACGCCCATCGAGAAACGCCGCAACCGCGACCTCATTTGCCGCATTCAACATTGCCGGCGCGCTGTTGCCAGCCTCCGCCGCCTGACGTGCCAGGCGCAAACAAGGGAAGCGCTCCTCATCAGGCGCCTGGAAATCCAGGCGGGCCACGGCAAACAGATCCAGTGGCGGCACCCCGGAATCAATCCGCTGCGGCCACGCCAGGGCATTGGCAATCGGTGTGCGCATGTCAGGATTACCCAACTGGGCCAACACCGAGCCATCGACGTAATCGACCAGCGAGTGAATCACGCTCTGGGGATGGATCACCACTTCGACCTGAGACGGCTTGGCATCGAACAGCCAGCAGGCTTCAATCAGTTCAAGCCCCTTGTTCATCATGCTCGCGGAGTCGACCGAAATCTTGCGCCCCATCGACCAGTTGGGATGGGCGCACGCCTGATCCGGAGTGACATGTTCGAGCTCAACCAGGGGAGTTTGTCGGAAGGGACCGCCAGAGGCCGTCAGCAGAATCCGCCGCACCCCCACACTACTCAGCCCACGAGAAAAATCCGTCGGCATGCATTGAAAAATCGCATTGTGCTCACTGTCGATCGGCAATAACACCGAGCCACTTTTGTGCACTGCCTGCATGAACAGGGCGCCGGACATCACCAGCGCCTCTTTATTGGCCAGCAGAATCTTCTTGCCAGCCTCGACCGCGGCCAGGGTCGGACGCAAACCCGCCGCCCCGACAATCGCCGCCATCACCGCGTCGACTTCAGCGTCGGAGGCAACCTGGCACAGCCCCTCCTCACCTATCAGCACACGCGTAGGCAACCCCGCCGCACGCAAATCATCCTGCAGGCGACGACCGGCCACCGCCTCGGGCACCACCGCGAAACGCGGCACATGGCGAATACACAGGGCCAGCAACTCGCTCAGGCGCGAATAGCCGCTCAGGGCAAAGACTTGATAGCGTTCGGGATGTCGAGCGATGACGTCCAGGGTGCTCAGACCGATGGAACCGGTAGCACCCAATACGGTGATCTGTTGAGGACGGCTCACGGCGCCGCCATCCACAGCAATACGGCAAACACCGGAATCGCGGCAGTCAGGCTGTCGATGCGATCGAGAACGCCACCGTGACCGGGCAGCAGATTACTACTGTCTTTGATGCCCGCTTGACGCTTGAACATGCTTTCGGTCAAATCACCCACCACCGAGATAAACACAATGATGGCCGCACCGATCAAACCCTTGAGCGCATCAGCCAGGGACCAGTCCCGCACCAGACCAACAATGAGGGTGATGACCAGACTCAACGCCAGACCACCGTACACCCCCTCCCAGCTCTTGCCAGGACTTACCATTGGCGCCAGCTTGCGCTTGCCGAAGGCTCGACCGGAGAAGTAGGCGCCAATATCGGCACCCCACACCAGTACCATGACCGCCATGATCAACCAATTACCCAGCGGGTACTGCTTGATCATCACCAGCCCCTGCCAGGCCGGCAGCAGGATCAACAAGCCAATGACCAGCTTGCAGGCCGCGCTGGACCAATGCTCACTGGTACGGGGATAGGTCAGCACCAGGAAGGTGGCGACACCCCACCACAGTACGGCTGCCCCCAACACCCACGGTGCCAGGCCCTGCTCCAAATGCATGACAAACAGCATGGCTGCCACCACCACTGCATAGCCAACACGCATGGACTGGGCTTCGAAACCCGCCAGGCGCGCCCATTCCCAGGCACCAAGGGTTACGACCAACCCTATGAACAGGGCAAAACCGGAACCTTCCAGCAGGAAGAAACCGCACAGGGCGATAGGCAACAGGATGAGTGCTGTGATGATTCGTTGTTTAAGCATTAAACCCGGGCTCCAGCTTCAACCTGTTCGCTCGTTTTACCAAAGCGACGCTGGCGAGAAGCGAAATCGGCCAGCGCGGTGCGCATGGCTTCGTGTTTGAAGTCCGGCCAGAACAGGTCGGAGAAATACAACTCGGAGTACGCCAACTGCCACAACAGGAAGTTGCTGATGCGGTGCTCACCACCGGTGCGGATACACAGGTCCGGCAACGGCAGATCACCGGTGGACAGACAGGTTTGCAACAGCCCGGGAGTGATGTCGTCCGGCCTCAAATGGCCAGCCTGAACCTCACGCGCCAGGCGTTGTGCAGCCTGGGCAATATCCCACTGACCACCGTAATTGGCGGCAATTTGCAGGACAAAACGATTGGTGCCCGCAGTCATCGCCTCAGCTTCACGCATGGCCGCCTGAAGTTCGGGATGAAAACGCGAACGGTCACCGATGATGCGCAGGGTGATGTTGTTTTCATTGAGGCGCTTGGCCTCGCGACGCAACGCCTTGAAGAACAGCTCCATCAAGGCGCTGACCTCATCGGCCGGACGCTGCCAGTTCTCACTGGAAAAGGCGAACAGAGTCAGTACTTCGACCCCTGACTCGGCACAGACCTCGATGACGGCACGCACCGCATCGACACCTGCCTTGTGCCCGGCAACGCCGGGCAGGAAACGTTTTTTTGCCCAGCGATTATTGCCGTCCATGATGATCGCGACATGTCGCGGCACCGAGGACAGCGCAGGCTGCTTGGTCTTTTCCATGAAAAGGTGACCCTTATACGGCCATCAGGTCTTTTTCTTTCTCTTCCGTGGCCTTGGTGATCTGAGCCTCGGCGTCTTTGGTCAGCTTGTCGATATCAGCGACGGCACGGCGCTCTTCGTCTTCGCTGATTTCCTTGTCCTTGACCAGCTTCTTCAAGTCACCCAATGCATCACGACGAATGTTGCGCACGGCGACACGAGCATCTTCGGCTGCGCTGCGCGCCTGCTTGGTGAAGCCCTTACGGGTCTCTTCGGTCAGGGCAGGCATGGAAATCAACAGCAACTCGCCCAAGTTGGTCGGATTGAGGTTCAGGCCAGCACTCTGGATCGCTTTGTCGACGGCAGCGAGCATGTTGCGCTCGAAGGCCACGACTTGCAGGGTCCGGGAGTCTTTTACAGTAATGTTGGCGACTTGAGTGATCGAAGTGTCCGCACCGTAGTACGGCACCATCACGCTACCCAGAATGCTTGGGTGAGCCTTACCGGTACGAATCTGACCAAATGCGTGGTTCAGAGAGTCCAGGGATTTCTGCATGCGCTCTTGAGCGTCTTTCTTGATTTCATTGATCATTGTTCGCCTTCCTCGATCAGAGTCCCTTCAGCGCCGCCGTGTACGATATTCAGCAGGGCGCCGGGCTTGTTCATGTTAAATACGCGCAGCGGCATCTTGTGGTCGCGGCACAGGCAGATTGCGGTCAGGTCCATGACGCCCAGCTTGCGATCCAGTACTTCATCGTAGGTCAGATGATCGAACTTCTCGGCATGCGGGTCTTTGAATGGATCTGCAGTGTACACACCGTCGACCTTGGTTGCCTTCAACACAACATCAGCGTCGATCTCGATCGCGCGCAAGCAGGCGGCCGAATCGGTGGTGAAGAACGGGTTCCCGGTACCGGCAGCGAAGATCACCACTTCCTTGGAGTTCAGGTGACGCATGGCTTTGCGGCGATCATAGTGATCGGTCACGCCCACCATGGAAATAGCCGACATCACGATGGCCGAGATATTGGCGCGCTCCAGCGCATCGCGCATGGCCAGGGCGTTCATCACAGTGGCCAGCATGCCCATGTGGTCGCCTGTTACCCGATCCATGCCAGCTGCACTCAGTGCCGCACCGCGGAACAGGTTGCCGCCACCGATCACCAGGCCCACCTGGACGCCGATACCAACGAGTTGACCGACTTCCAGCGCCATGCGATCGAGGACCTTGGGGTCGATCCCGAACTCTTCGGACCCCATGAGGGCCTCGCCGCTAAGCTTGAGTAGAATGCGTTTATAGCGAGCCTGATAACCACTGCCCTGCTGAGCCATTGCGAATCTCTCCTGCGGCGTATTTTAAAAATTCTTTGCTGGCTGGTTTACAGCCGGCGTTCAATCCAGCTTGACGCTATCACAGCGCCATCGGAACACGGCTTTGTAAGCCAGTTCCGCCAGGAAACCAAATAAATTGGCCTCCCCATCTGAAAAGAGGCTGCGCGCGTGAGCGGGCAGCCTCTTCAGGGCGACAGTTGAAAAACTGTCTTACTGCTTGGCAGCAGCCAGTTGTGCAGCAACTTCTTCAGCGAAGTTGTCCACTGGCTTCTCGATGCCTTCGCCTACTTTGAAGTAAGTGAAGGAAACGATTTCAGCGCCGGCCTTCTTGGCCAGCTCGCCAACCTTGACTTCAGGGTTCTTGACGAACGCTTGCTCAACCAGGCTCGCTTCAGCCAGGAACTTGCTGATGCGACCCTTGATCATGTTTTCAACGATGTTTTCTGGCTTGCCGGCGATCTTGTCGGCGTTCAGGCTCAGGAACACGGCTTTTTCGCGCTCGATGGCTTCGGCAGACACTTCCGATGGCAGCAGGAACTCAGGGTTGCTGGCCGCTACGTGCATGGCGATGTCTTTAGCCAGCTCAACAGTGCCGCCTTTCAGGACAACAGCTACGCCGATCTTGTTGCCGTGCAGGTAACCACCAACCACGTCACCTTCAACGCGAACCAGGCGACGGATGTTGACGTTTTCGCCAACCTTGCCGACCAGGACCAGACGATCTGCTTCTTGAGCTTCGATCAGCGGAGCGACGTCAGTCAGCTTGTCAGCAAACGCTTTTTCAACGCTGGCAGCAACGAATGCCTTGAAGTCGTCCTGCAGAGCCAGGAAGTCGGTCTGCGAGTTCACTTCCAGCAGGACTGCGGATTTACCGTCTTCCTTCAGTGCGATAGCGCCTTCAGCAGCAACGTTACCGGCTTTCTTGGCAGCCTTGATGGCGCCCGAAGCGCGCATATCATCAATGGCTTTTTCGATGTCGCCGCCAGCCTTGGTCAAGGCTTTTTTGCAGTCCATCATGCCTTCGCCAGTACGCTCGCGCAGTTCTTTAACCAACGCTGCAGTAATCTCTGCCATTTCAAAATTCCTCTTGGATAGGTTATCAACCATTCCACCCGATCGAACGGGCGTTCAATTCTTCCCCGAACCACCCTTGTTAGCTGCCGCACGTTACAAAAAAGGCAGTGGGCGCCGACAAATGGTTTTCGAGGTGGCAAAAAGGGGGCCAAGCCCCCTTTTTGCTTACTGAGTCAACGCCAAGGCGTCAATTACTCAGCGGCAGCTGCCGGAGCTTCTTCAACGAAAACTTCGGTGGCGCCAGCAACGTTGTTGCGACCACGGATTACAGCGTCAGCCATCGAACCCATGTACAGCTGGATAGCGCGGATTGCGTCATCGTTGCCTGGGATGATGTAGTCAACGCCTTCCGGGCTGCTGTTGGTATCGACTACGCCGATAACCGGGATGCCCAGCT
This sequence comes from Pseudomonas sp. Pse1, assembly GCF_024519635.1. NCBI lineage: Bacteria > Pseudomonadati > Pseudomonadota > Gammaproteobacteria > Pseudomonadales > Pseudomonadaceae > Pseudomonas > Pseudomonas sp. Pse1. Next base: position 296,665 of record NZ_JALJRO010000004.1, on the reverse strand, counting down.
TGTTGGCTTCGGTGATCGCGATGCGCTCGTGATCAACGTCGATAACGAACAGTGCGTCAGGCAGACCGCCCATGTCCTTGATACCACCCAGGGAACGATCGAGCTTTTCCAGGTCACGGGAGCGCATCAGCGCTTCTTTCTTGGTCAGCTTGGCGAAAGTACCGTCTTCGGCCTGGACTTCAAGGTCACGCAGACGCTTGATGGAAGCACGGATGGTTTTGAAGTTGGTCAGCATGCCGCCCAACCAGCGGTGATCGACGTACGGCGAACCGCAACGCGCTGCTTCTTCAGCAACGATCTTGCCAGCGGAACGCTTGGTGCCGACGAACAGAATCTTGTTTTTGCCCTGGGCCAGACGCTCTACGAAAGTCAGAGCTTCGTTGAACATTGGCAGGGTTTTTTCAAGGTTGATAATGTGAATCTTGTTGCGCGCGCCGAAAATGTACTTGCCCATTTTCGGGTTCCAGTAACGGGTCTGGTGACCGAAGTGCACACCGGCCTTCAGCATATCGCGCATGTTGACTTGGGACATGATAGTTCCTTAATAAGTCGGGTTTGGCCTCCACGTATCCCAATGACCAACCAGCAGCTTCAGCTGAAGGCACCCAGGTCATCGTGTCGACACGTGTGTGGATTTAAGCTTTTCGGGGCATCCCCGGAAAGCGGCGCATTTTATACCATAGCGAGGCGTAAAACGGAACCCGGATTCTCAAAAGCAAGCGCACGCCGCCTTGGCAGCCCTTGGAATCGCCCGATAATGCACCTATCAATACAGAGAAGCGTTGCAGGCAGCCACGGTATTGCCCCGATCGTCTGGTAGAATCGCGTTTTTCGGGGCTGCGAGCCGCTACGCACAGCACCCATTCCGTATAGAAAGCGCCACTGAGCGTAGAGAGAGCCTGTATGACCGTCACCCTCAAAACCCCAGAGGACATCGCCAAAATGCGCATCGCCGGCAAGCTCGCCGCCGACGTTTTGGAAATGATTGCCGAACATGTCAAGCCCGGTATCACCACCGAAGAGCTTGACCGCATCTGCCACGACTACATCGTCAACGAGCAGAAGGCCATCCCTGCCCCCCTCAACTATAAAGGCTTCCCGAAGTCGATCTGCACCTCGATCAACCACGTGGTCTGCCACGGTATCCCCAACGAAAAACCGCTGAAGGATGGCGACACCCTGAACATCGACGTCACGGTGATCAAGGACGGCTACCACGGCGACACCAGCCGCATGTTCCATGTCGGCACAGTACCCGTCTGGGCCGAGCGCCTGTCGCAGGTCACCCAGGAATGCATGTACAAGGCCATCGAACTGGTCAAGCCTGGCTGCCGCTTGGGTGATATTGGTGAAGTAATCCAGAAACACGCCGAAAAGAACGGCTTCTCGGTGGTCCGCGAATTCTGCGGCCACGGCATCGGCAAAGTGTTTCACGAAGAGCCGCAGATCCTGCACTACGGCCGCGCGGGCACCGGCATGGAACTGCAAGCCGGCATGACCTTCACCATCGAGCCGATGATCAATCAGGGCAAGGCCGACACCAAGGTGCTTGGCGACGGCTGGACCGCCATCACCAAGGACCGCAAACTTTCGGCCCAGTGGGAGCACACCCTGCTGGTCACCGAAACGGGCTACGAGATCTTCACTCTGCGCAGCGATGACACCATCCCACGCGTTTCAGCCTGAGTCACTGCTCCCAGCCTTATAGAAGGAAAGCCAATCGATGCCGCAGGTGGATCCCGAACTGTTTGACCGCGGCCAGTTCCAGGCTGAACTGGCCCTGAAGGCAAGCCCTATCGCGGCCTTCAAGAAGGCCATCCGCCAGGCCCGCGAAGTGCTCGACACGCGCTTTCGGGCGGGCCGCGACATCCGCCGACTGATCGAGGATCGTGCCTGGTTCGTCGACAACATCCTGCAGAAGGCCTGGGAACAGTTCACCTGGAGCAAAGACGCCGACATCGCCCTGGTTGCAGTAGGCGGTTATGGACGGGGCGAGCTGCATCCTTACTCCGATATCGACTTGCTGATCCTGCTGGACAGCGCCGATCACGAAATTTTCCGGGATTCCATCGAGCGCTTTCTCACACTGCTATGGGACATTGGCCTGGAAGTCGGCCAGAGCGTACGCTCGGTCGAGGAATGCGCTCAGGAAGCGCGTGCCGACCTCACCGTCGTCACCAACCTGATGGAGAGCCGCACCATTGCTGGCCCCGAGCGTCTGCGCCAGCGCATGCTCGACGTCACCAGCACCCAGCACATGTGGCCGGCCAAGGAGTTTTTCCTGGCCAAGCGTGCCGAACAAAAGGCCCGTCACCACAAGTACAACGACACCGAATACAACCTGGAACCGAACGTCAAAGGCTCGCCCGGTGGCCTGAGGGATATCCAGACCATTCTCTGGGTAGCCCGCCGCCAATACGGCACCTTGAATCTGCATGCCTTGGCCGGCGAAGGCTTCCTGGTGGAAAGCGAAAATGCCCTGCTGGCCTCCTCCCAGGAGTTCCTCTGGAAAGTCCGGTATGCCCTGCACATGCTGGCCGGACGCTCCGAAGACCGCCTGCTGTTTGACCATCAGCGCTCAATTGCCGGCCTGCTTGGCTTTGAAGGCGAAGACGCGAAACACGCCATCGAAAACTTCATGCAGCAGTACTACCGCGTGGTCATGAGCATCGCCCAGCTCAGCGACCTGATCATCCAGCACTTCGAGGAAATCATCCTCGCGCCGGAGGATGAAGCGCCGCCACAACCAATCAATTCACGTTTCCAATTGCATGACGGCTACATCGAAGCGATCAACAACAACGTATTCAAGCGTACGCCGTTCGCCATGCTGGAGATCTTCGTGTTGATGGCCCAGCAGCCGGAAATCAAAGGGGTGCGCGCCGATACGGTTCGCCTGCTGCGAGAAAACCGGCACCTGATCGATGACGATTTCCGCAACGACATTCGCAACACCAGCCTGTTCATCGAGCTGTTCAAGTGCAAGATCGGCATCCATCGCAACCTGCGGCGCATGAATCGCTACGGCATCCTCGGACGCTACTTGCCGGAATTCGGCTTGATTGTCGGGCAAATGCAGCATGACCTGTTCCATATCTACACGGTCGACGCCCACACCCTGAACCTGATCAAACACCTGCGTAAGCTGCAGTACACCCAGGTGTCGGAGAAATTCCCGCTGGCCAGCAAGACCATGGCCAACCTGCCCAAGCCCGAGCTGATCTATCTGGCCGGGCTGTACCACGACATTGGCAAAGGCCGGCACGGCGATCACTCGGACATCGGCGCGGTGGATGCCGAGGCCTTCTGCCAGCGCCATCAACTGCCGGCCTGGGACAGCCGGCTGATCGTCTGGCTGGTGCAAAACCACCTGGTAATGTCGACCACCGCCCAGCGCAAGGACCTCTCCGACCCGCAGGTCATCCACGATTTTGCACAAGTAGTCAGCGACGAAACCCGCCTCAACTACCTTTACGTGCTGACGGTTGCGGATATCAATGCCACCAACCCCACGCTATGGAACTCCTGGCGTGCCAGCCTGCTGCGCCAGCTGTATACCGAAACCAAGCGCGCCCTGCGTCGCGGCCTGGAAAACCCGGTGGACCGTGAAGAGCAGATCCGCCAGACCCAAAGCGCCGCCCTCGATATTCTGGTGCGCGGCGGTACCGATCCGGATGACGTGGAGCAGTTGTGGTCGCAACTGGGCGACGACTATTTCCTGCGCCATACCGCCGGCGACGTGGCCTGGCACAGCGATGCGATCCTCCAGCAACCGTCCGACGGCGGCCCCCTGGTGCTGATCAAGGAAACCACCCAGCGCGAGTTCGAGGGTGGCACGCAGATTTTCATCTACGCCCCTGACCAACACGATTTCTTCGCCGTGACCGTGGCCGCGATGGACCAGCTCAACCTGAACATCCACGACGCCCGGGTCATTACCTCCACCAGCCAGTTCACCCTCGACACCTACATTGTGCTCGACACCGACGGCGACTCGATCGGCGACAATCCGACCCGGGTCAAGCAGATTCGCGACGGCCTGACTGAAGCCCTGCGCAACCCGGATGACTACCCAACCATCATCCAGCGCCGCGTCCCACGCCAGCTCAAGCACTTTGCCTTCGCGCCCCAGGTGACGATCCACAACGACGCCCATCGCCCGGTGACCGTACTCGAGCTCAGCGCGCCGGATCGCCCGGGATTGCTGGCGCGAATCGGCGGGATATTCCTCGAGTTCGACCTGTCGCTGCAAAACGCCAAGATTGCGACCCTGGGCGAGCGGGTCGAAGACGTATTCTTCATCACCGACGCCGACAACCAGCCGTTGTCCGACCCGCAACTGTGCAGCCGCCTGCAGGATGCGATCGTCGAGCAACTGAGCGTCAGCCCCGAATCCGATGTCAAACTGTCGCGCATCAGTTTCTGATACACGCCTGATTTAACTGCTTTGATCGAGACCCCGCACCGATGAACAACGCTCTGAACCAGCTCCAGCCTTACCCGTTCGAGAAACTGCGCGCCCTGCTCGGTGCGGTCACACCCAACCCGGACAAACGCCCGATTGCCCTGTCCATCGGTGAGCCAAAGCACCGTTCGCCGGAGTTCGTCGCCCAGGCCCTGGCCAACAGCCTCGACCAGATGGCGGTGTACCCGACCACCCTGGGCCTGCCTGCGCTGCGTGAAGCGATCGGCGGCTGGTGCGAGCGTCGCTTCAATGTTCCGGCTGGCTGGATCGATCCGGCGCGTAACGTGCTGCCGGTCAACGGCACCCGTGAGGCGCTGTTTGCCTTTACCCAGACCGTGGTCAACCGTGGCGAAGACGCGCTGGTGGTCAGCCCCAATCCGTTCTATCAGATCTACGAAGGGGCGGCGTTCCTGGCTGGCGCCAAGCCACACTACTTGCCGTGCCTCGATGAGAACGGCTTCAACCCGGACTTCGATGCGGTGTCGCCCGAGATCTGGCAGCGCTGCCAGATTTTGTTCCTGTGCTCGCCAGGCAACCCGACCGGCGCGCTGATTCCGGTCGACACCCTGAAAAAACTGATCGCCCTGGCGGACGAATACGACTTCGTGATCGCCGCCGACGAGTGCTACAGCGAACTCTACTTCGACGAACAGACGCCACCGCCAGGCCTGCTCAGCGCCTGCGTGGAACTGGGCCGTCAAGACTTCAAACGCTGCGTGGTGTTCCACAGCCTGTCCAAGCGCTCCAACTTGCCAGGCCTGCGCTCAGGGTTTGTCGCAGGCGATGCCGACATCCTCAAGGGCTTCCTGCTGTACCGCACCTACCACGGCTGCGCCATGCCGGTGCAAACCCAACTGGCCAGCGTCGCTGCCTGGAATGACGAAGATCACGTGCGCGACAACCGCTCGCTGTACCGCGAGAAGTTCGACGCGGTGCTGGAGATCCTCGCCCCGGTGCTCGACGTCCAGCGTCCGGACGGCAGCTTCTACCTGTGGCCGAACGTCGAGGGTGACGATGCCGCGTTCTGCCGCGACCTGTTTGTCGAGGAACACGTGACCGTGGTCCCGGGCTCTTACCTGTCCCGCGAAGTCGACGGTTTCAACCCCGGTGCCGGACGCGTGCGCATGGCCCTGGTTGCGCCGCTGGCTGAGTGCGTCGAAGCCGCCGAGCGGATTCGCGCGTTTATCCAGCGGCGCCGCTGATCCGCCCTACTTCACCGCCCCCAGGTTGGCCTCACTCAAGTCCAGGTCAGCCAACACCTCGCGCAGCACGTCATCACCGATCTGGTGTTGACGGCTGAGCCGGTACAATTCCAGACGCTGGGCGCGCAAGGCGTTCAGGCGCATGCGCCGCTCCAGTAAATCCATCTGAAAGGCCAGCGCCTGGGCTTCGGCCGAGTCGTTGAACACGTCCAGTTGATGCCGATATTCGGACATGATCCGCGCCTTGAGTTCCGCCGCCAACGCAGCCTGCGCCGCGTCCTGCGGGTTAACCTCCTGCGCTTCGAGTGCATGAATCGCCGCCTCGGCCGTCTTGCGCCAGGCTTCACGCACCTCTTGCAGGCGTTTTTCGTCAGGGCTTTGCTCAATCCCCCGCAGCAGGATCGGCAAGGCAATACAGGCCGTCACCAGCGACAGCAGAATCACCCCGGCAGCGATGAAAATCAGCAAGTCACGTTCCGGAAAGTCGGCGCCACTGAGCAGCAGCGGCACCGACATCACACCCGCCAGGGTCACCGCACCGCGAACCCCACCCAGCGTCAGCAGCCAGCATGAGCGCGCGGTCGGTACCAATGTCAACTCGCCCTTGCCGCGCCAGCGCCGCAGCCAACCGTACAGGCGCCAGATGCTCTGCACCCAGACATAGCGCAGCACCAACAACACGGCGAAGATCGCCAGCACCGCCAATGCGCGATAGAACAGCGTCGGCCACAGCGAGCTTTCGTGACTGACCACTGCCTTGATGATGTCCGGCAGTTGCAGGCCCAGCAGCAGGAAAATCAGGCCGTTGAAGGCGAATTCCAGCAGCGACCAGACGCTGCGATTGAGTAAACGGGTACTGGTCTGGCGCGGCAGCAGGTCGAGCCAGCTCTGCATCATCCCCGCCGCCACCGCCGACAGAATCCCCGAGGCGCCAAGGCGTTCGGCCAGCACATAGGCGGCAAACGGCAGCAGCAACATGAACACCACGTGGGTCGCCGGATCGTCCCAGCCCCGGGCAATCATCCAGGCCCGCAAACGCCCCACCAGCCAGCTCAGGGCCACCCCCACCAACAGCCCACCGATGGCCACCAGCAAGAAGGTCAGGCTGGCGTTGGCCAGGGAAAACGCGCCGGTAATCGCCGCCGCCAGGGCGAACTTGAAAGTCACCAGGCCCGTTGCGTCGTTCATCAAGGCCTCGCCCTGGAGCATGTGCATCAGGGGCGTAGGCAGACGATTCTGGGTGATCGCCGAGACTGCCACGGCGTCGGTCGGCGACAACACCGCCGCCAGCGCAAAGGCCACCGGCAGCGGAATGCTTGGCAGCAACCAATGAATGAAGTACCCGGCGCCGACCACCGTGAACAGCACCAGCCCGACAGCCAGGGTCAGGATCGGCCCGCGCAACTTCCACAACTCACGCTTGGGCATCCGCCAGCCATCGGAGAACAACAGCGGCGGCAGGAACAGAAACAAAAACAGCTCGGGATCGAGGGCCACGTGCAGTCCCAGCGTCGGCCAGGCCAGCAGCGCACCCGCAGTGATCTGCACCAACGGCAGCGGCAGCGGAATCAATCGACCGAGCAGACGCGAGAGGCTGACCAGCATCAGCAGAATGAGGACGGTGTAGGCGGTTTGCATAAAACAGGATTCCCGATCAATCGACATGCAACAGCAGGTAACAGGCAACGAGTTGCCGTCGAAGTGCCATATTAGACACTTAAGCTGTTGCCTGACCGTTGCACAAAGGTCGCACCCGCCCGGGTAACTTGTCGCACAATTGTTCAATCCGGCCCGCCGCCGACGCCGAATCCGCTCGGTCGTGGCATAATCCGTCACCTTTTAATCCCGACACCTCCAAAGGGGGGCAATTCCTTGACCGCTTCAAGCAAAACGTTGCACCTTTTCGGCATCAAAGCCTGCGACACCATGAAAAAGGCGCGCACCTGGCTCGATGAAAACGCTGTCAGCTTTGATTTTCACGACTACAAAACGGCCGGAATCGACCGTGAACACCTGACCCAGTGGTGCAATGAGCACGGCTGGCAAGTGGTGCTTAACCGTGCAGGCACGACCTTTCGCAAACTCGACGACGAACACAAAGCCGATCTCGACCAGACGAAAGCAATCGAACTGATGCTGGCACAACCCTCGATGATCAAGCGCCCGGTGCTCGATCTCGGTGACCGAACCCTGATTGGCTTCAAGCCAGATATCTACGCGGCCGCTCTCAAGTAAGGCAGCCCGTTCATCTTTTTTAGAGGTAATTGCATGTCCACTACTCTGTTCAGCGTCGCCTTCGGTGTCGGTACCCAAAATCGCCAGGGCGCATGGCTGGAAGTGTTCTACGCACAGCCATTGCTCAACCCGTCGGCCGAACTGGTCGCCGCCGTTGCACCGATTCTCGGCTACGGCGAAGGCAACCAGGCGATCGCGTTCAGCAACGCCCAGGCGGCACAACTGGCTGAAGTACTGAAGTCGGTTGACGCCACTCAGGCCGCCCTCCTGACTCGCCTGGCAGAAAGCCACAAGCCGCTGGTCGCCACCCTGCTGGCCGAAGACGCCGCCCTGAGCTCCACCCCTGAGGCCTACCTCAAGCTGCACCTGCTGTCTCACCGTCTGGTCAAGCCTCACGGCCTGAACCTGACCGGCATTTTCCCGCTGCTGCCAAACGTAGCCTGGACCAGCCAAGGCGCCATCGACCTTGCCGAACTGGCCGAGCATCAACTGGAAGCCCGCCTGCGCGGCGACTTGCTGGAAGTGTTCTCGGTGGACAAGTTCCCGAAAATGACTGACTACGTGGTACCGGCTGGCGTGCGTATCGCAGATGCCGCCCGCTTGCGCCTGGGCGCCTATGTCGGCGAAGGCACCACCGTGATGCACGAAGGTTTCGTCAACTTCAACGCCGGCACCGAAGGCCCGGGCATGATCGAAGGTCGCGTCTCGGCCGGCGTGTTCGTTGGCAAGGGTTCGGACCTGGGCGGCGGTTGCTCGACCATGGGTACCCTGTCCGGTGGCGGCAACATCGTGATCAAGGTCGGTGAAGGCTGCCTGATCGGCGCCAACGCCGGTATCGGCATTCCGTTGGGCGATCGCAATACCGTCGAGTCGGGCCTGTACGTCACCGCCGGCACCAAAGTCGCGCTGCTGGACGAGAACAACAACCTGGTCAAAGTGGTCAAGGCCCGTGAGCTGGCTGGCCAGACCGACCTGTTGTTCCGCCGTAACTCGGAGACGGGTGCCGTGGAATGCAAAACCCACAAATCGGCCATCGAACTGAACGAAGCGTTGCACGCTCACAACTAATACCGTCCCAATGTGGCAACGAACCTGCTCGTGAAGCTTTTGGTGTCCTTGAGGACGCCATCGCGAGCAGGCTCGCTCCTACAGGGTTCGGCGTAAATCCCGCCCATCTTCACCAGGGCCAGAAACCGTGATGATTGCCTCCCCCTGGCGCGCCGATTTTCCGGCCATCGCCGCCCTGCAACGGCAGGACCAGACCTATCTGGACAGCGCCGCCACCACCCAGAAACCCCAAGCCCTGCTCGACGCGCTGACGCATTACTACGCCAACGGCGCAGCCAATGTGCATCGTGCCCAGCACCTGCCCGGCGCCCATGCCACCCAGGCATTCGAAGACAGCCGCAGCAAAGTTGCCCACTGGCTTAATGCCGGTGACAGCGGGCAGATCATCTTCACCCACGGCGCCACCTCGGCGCTGAACCTCCTGGCCTATGGCCTTGAGCAACAATTCACGGCGGGCGATGAGATTGTCATCAGCGCCCTGGAACACCACGCCAACCTGCTGCCCTGGCAGCAACTGGCAAAACGTCGCGAGCTGAAACTGGTGGTCCTGCCACTGGATACCGACGGCCTGATCGACCTCGATGCCGCCGCCACGCTGATCGGCCCACGCACCCGCCTGCTTGCCGTCAGCCAACTGTCCAACGTCCTCGGCGCCTGGCAGCCGCTGGCACCCTTGTTGGCGCTGGCCAAGGCACACGGCACGCTAACCGTGGTCGATGGCGCCCAGGGCGTGGTCCACGGTCGCCACGACGTGCAGGCCCTGGGTTGCGACTTCTACGTCTTTTCCAGTCACAAGCTCTACGGCCCGGACGGGCTGGGCGTCGTCTTCGCCCGAAACTCCGCGCTGAGCCAGTTGCAGCACTGGCAATTCGGCGGGGAAATGGTGCTCGATGCCAATTACCACGACGCCCGCTTTCGCTCCGCACCACTAGGCTTCGAAGCGGGCACGCCGCCGATTGCCAGCGTGATCGGCCTCGGCGCAACCCTGGATTACCTGGCCGGTCTCGATCAGGCCGCCGTCACCGCCCACGAAGCCGCGCTGCATGACTACTTGCTGCGTGGCCTGCAGGCGCGCAACGGCATCCGCCTGCTGGGCAAGCCGCAACTGGCCCTGGCCAGTTTTGTCGTCGATGGCGTGCATAACGCCGACCTGGCGCACCTGCTCACGGAACAGGGCATCGCCGTGCGTGCCGGTCATCACTGCGCCATGCCGTTGCTGAAAAGCTTCGAACTGGCCGGCGCCATTCGCGTATCGCTGGCGCTGTACAACGACTCCGACGACCTCGAACGCTTCTTCGAAGCCCTCGACCAGGCACTGGAGCTGTTGCGATGACCCTACCCGCCGACGCCGTCACCGCCCTCGCCACCTTCCAGGCCGCCGCCGGCTGGGAACAACGGGCCCGCCTGCTGATGCAATGGGGCGACCGCCTGCCGCCCATGCGCGACGCCGACAAAACCGAGGCCAATCGGGTACACGGCTGTGAAAGCCAGATGTGGCTGGTGGGCGCCTTACACGACGGCCACTGGCAATTCAACGCTGCCAGCGACGCACGCTTGATCCGCGGCTTGGTGGCACTGCTGCTGGCGCGGGTCAACGGCCTGTCCAGTGCCGAGTTGCAACAGGTGGACTTGCCGGGCTGGTTCGAGCAGTTGGGGCTCAGCCGCCAGTTATCGCCGTCGCGTAGTAATGGGTTGAATGCGGTTTTGCAGCGGATAAGGGAATTGGCTGCTCAATAAAGGACGGCTCGTGAGTCGATCTCAAAACCTGTGGGAGCCCGCCTGCTGGCGATGGGGCCTGCCACCACACCGCATAAACTTCATCGCTAGCAGCGGAGCGCCGCCCGGGCTTCTCCCACATAGGGCGAGGTGCGTTCGAAGCCACGACGCCGATTAAACTGCGGGCTTGACCCTATCCGCCGGCCGCCTTACCCCCGCCACAATCTTATCCACCGCCTTGGTCGCCGCCACCATGCCGAAGGTCGCGGTGACCATCATTACCGCACCAAAGCCGCCGGCGCAGTCCAGTTTCACACCGTCGCCGACAAAACTCTTCTGCAGGCAGATGCTGCCATCGGGTTTGGGGTAGCGCAGTTGCTCGGTGGAAAACACGCAGGGCACGCTGTAGTGGCGGGTCACGGTGCGCGAGAAGTTGTATTCGCGGCGCAGGGTGGAGCGCACTTTCGAGGCCAGCGGGTCGTTGAAGGTGCGGTTCAGGTCGCAGACCTGGATCAGCGTCGGGTCGATCTGCCCGCCCGCGCCGCCGGTGGTGATGATCTGGATCTTGCGCCGCTTGCACCAGGCAATCAGCGCCGCCTTGGCGTTGACGCTGTCGATGCAGTCGATCACGCAATCGATATTCGGCGTGATGTACTCGGCCATGGTTTCCCGGGTGACGAAGTCCGGCACCGCATGCACGGTGCAGTCCGGGTTGATCCCGCGCAGACGTTCGGCCATGACCTCGACCTTCGGTTTGCCCACCGTGCTGTCGAGGGCGTGCAACTGGCGATTGGCGTTGCTGACGCAAACATCGTCGAGGTCGAACAGGGAAATCTCACCCACCCCGCAACGGGCGATGGCTTCCGCCGCCCAGGAGCCAACGCCGCCCACCCCGACGATCGCCACGTGAGCGGCCCGCAAGCGGTCCAGGCCTTCGATGCCATACAAGCGGGCGATGCCAGCAAACCGCGGATCTTCTGTACTCATGACCACTACCCTTAAAACCGGCGCGCATTATAGGGGAACCGGGCGACAAGTTTTAACCTTCAGGGCATAAGTGTAAGAACTTATGTGAAAGTCGGCTGCCAAATGCCAGACACCACCCTGTCCGCTGTACGGTCAGGGAAAGCCCAGTGTAGGATGCGCGCCCTTTGGCCGTATGCCGAACGTCCCCTCGTTCCACTCCTTTTGGAACCCGAAATAGCCATGTCATCGCGTAAATTTGGACTCAACCTCGTGGTAGTGCTGGCAATCGCCGCACTGTTCACCGGTTTCTGGGCGCTGATCAACCGCCCGGTCACGACCCCCAACTGGCCTGAACAAATCTCCGGTTTTTCCTACTCGCCGTTTCAGCAAGGCCAGTTCCCACAGAAGAACCAATATCCGTCCGACGATGAAATGCGCCGCGACCTGGAGATCATGAGCAAGCTGACGGACAACATCCGCACTTACTCGGTCGACGGCAGCCTGGAAGACATCCCGAAACTGGCGGAAGAATTCGGTCTGCGAGTGACCCTGGGGATCTGGATCAGCCCGGATCAGGAGCGCAACGAGCGCGAGATCCAGCGCGCCATCGAAATCGCCAACACCTCGCGCAGCGTGGTGCGGGTGGTGGTCGGCAACGAAGCGATCTTCCGCAAGGAAATCACTGCCGAGCAGCTTAGTGTGTTGCTGGATCGGGTACGCGCTGCGGTCAAGGTACCGGTCACTACGTCCGAGCAATGGCACGTCTGGGAAGAACACCCGGAACTGGCCAAGCACGTCGACCTGATCGCCGCACACGTCCTGCCCTACTGGGAATTTATTCCGGTGGATCAGGCCGGGCAATTCGTCCTCGACCGCGCCCGCGACCTGAAGAAAATGTTCCCGAAGAAACCACTGTTGCTGTCCGAAGTGGGCTGGCCGAGCAACGGTCGCATGCGTGGCGGTGCTGATGCCTCGCCAGCGGACCAGGCGATTTACCTGCGCACCCTGGTGAACAAGCTCAACCGTCAGGGCTTCAACTACTTCGTAATCGAAGCCTTCGACCAACCCTGGAAAGCCAGCGACGAAGGTTCGGTCGGCGCCTACTGGGGCGTATTCAACGCCGCACGCCAGCAGAAATTCAACTTTGAAGGGCCGGTGGTCGCGATCCCGCAATGGCGCGTACTGGCCATCGGCTCGGTGGTACTGGCGCTGCTCTCGCTGACCTTGTTGATGATCGACGGCTCGGCCCTGCGCCAGCGCGGCCGGACCTTCCTGACCTTCATCGCGTTCCTCTGCGGATCGGTGCTGGTGTGGATCGGTTACGACTACAGCCAGCAATACAGTACCTGGTTCAGTCTCACCGTCGGCTTCCTGCTCGCCCTCGGCGCCCTCGGGGTATTTATCGTGTTGCTCACCGAGGCCCACGAGTTGGCCGAGGCGGTATGGATTCACAAACGCCGTCGGGAATTCCTGCCGGTTGAAGGGGATTCGACCTACAGGCCCAAAGTGTCGATTCATGTGCCCTGCTACAACGAGCCGCCGGAGATGGTCAAACAGACCCTCAATGCCCTGGCCAACCTCGACTATCCGGATTTCGAAGTCCTGATCATCGACAACAACACCAAGGACCCGGCCGTCTGGGAACCGGTGCAGGCTTACTGCGCGACCCTCGGCCCACGCTTCAAATTCTTCCATGTCGCGCCACTGGCCGGTTTCAAGGGCGGTGCGCTGAACTACCTGATCCCGCATACCGCCAAGGACGCCGAAGTGATCGCGGTGATCGACTCCGACTACTGCGTACATCCGAACTGGCTCAAACATATGGTGCCGCACTTCGCCGACCCGAAAATCGCCGTGGTGCAGTCACCGCAGGACTATCGCGACCAGAACGAAAGCACCTTCAAGAAGCTCTGCTACGCCGAGTACAAGGGTTTCTTCCATATCGGCATGGTCACCCGCAATGACCGCGATGCGATCATCCAGCACGGCACCATGACCATGACCCGCCGCTCAGTGCTCGAAGAGCTGGGCTGGGCCGACTGGTGCATCTGTGAAGACGCCGAGTTGGGTTTGCGGGTGTTCGAGAAAGGCCTGTCGGCGGCGTACTACCACGACAGCTACGGCAAGGGCCTGATGCCCGACACCTTTATCGACTTCAAGAAACAGCGTTTCCGCTGGGCCTACGGCGCGATCCAGATCATCAAGCGTCACACCGCCAGCCTGATCCGTGGCAAGGACACCGAGCTGACCCGTGGCCAGCGCTACCACTTCCTCGCGGGCTGGCTGCCGTGGGTGGCAGATGGCATGAACATCTTCTTCACCGTCGGCGCGCTGCTGTGGTCGGCGGCGATGATCATCGTGCCGCACCGGGTCGATCCACCGCTGCTGATCTTCGCTATCCCGCCATTGGCACTGTTCGTGTTCAAAGTCGGCAAGATCATTTTCCTCTACCGTCGCGCGGTCGGGGTCAATCTCAAGGACGCGTTCTGCGCCGCGCTGGCCGGCCTGGCGCTGTCCCATACGATTGCAAAAGCGGTGCTGTACGGGTTCTTTACCAGCAGCATTCCGTTCTTCCGCACCCCGAAAAATGCTGACAATCATGGCTTCTGGGTGGCTATTTCGGAAGCCCGCGAAGAGCTGTTCATCATGCTGCTGTTGTGGGGCGCCGCGCTGGGGATCTTCCTGGTCCAGGGCTTGCCGAGCAACGACATGCGCTTCTGGGTCACCATGCTGCTGGTGCAGTCGCTGCCGTACCTGGCGGCGCTGATCATGGCATTCCTGTCGTCGCTGCCAAAACCTGAGGTTGCCGCGCAAACCGCAGCTGCCAGCTAAATCTGCAGCGATCCACCAAACGGCGGCCAAAGGTCGCCGTTTTGCTTTAAGATAACCGCCATTTTGCGGGGCTTGGCGTGATCTCGATCCCTGTGGGAACGGGCTTGCCCACGATAGCGGTGTAACCATCAACCTCTATGTTGGCTGACACACCGCTATCGCCAGCAGGCTCGCTCCCACAGAAGTCCGCGCCCATATTCATGATTTCCGGAGTTTTCCATGACGGCCCACGCCGACCTTTCGCCGACCCTTCAACTCGCCATCGACCTGATTCGCCGCCCGTCGGTGACGCCGCTGGATGCCGACTGCCAGAAGCAAATGATGCAGCGTCTGGGCGATGCCGGTTTCATGCTGGAGCCAATGCGCATTGAAGACGTGGATAACTTCTGGGCCACCCACGGCAGCCAGGATGGTCCGGTACTGTGCTTCGCCGGTCACACCGACGTGGTGCCGACCGGCCCGGTGGCGGCCTGGCAGATCGAGCCGTTCAACGCACTGATCGACGAACACGGCATGCTCTGCGGCCGTGGCGCCGCCGACATGAAAGGCAGCCTGGCGGCGATGACCGTGGCGGCCGAGCGCTTCGTCGCCGGCTACCCCAACCACAAGGGCAAGGTCGCGTTCCTGATCACCAGCGATGAAGAAGGTCCTGCGCACCACGGCACCAAGGCCGTGGTGGAACGCCTGGTGGCCCGCAAGGAGCGCCTGGACTGGTGCATCGTTGGCGAACCGTCGAGCACAAGTCTGGTCGGCGACGTGGTCAAGAACGGTCGTCGCGGCTCCCTCGGCGCCAAGCTGACCATCCGTGGTGTGCAGGGTCACGTGGCCTACCCGCACCTGGCCAAGAACCCGATCCACCTTGCCGCCCCGGCCCTGGCCGAACTGGCCGCCGAGCACTGGGATCACGGTAACGACTTCTTCCCGCCGACCAGTTTCCAAATCTCCAACGTCAATTCCGGCACCGGCGCGACTAACGTAATCCCCGGCGAACTGGTCGCGGTGTTCAACTTCCGTTTCTCTACCGAGTCCACCGTCGAAGGCCTGCAACAGCGGGTCGCCGACATCCTCGACAAGCACGGCCTGGACTGGCATATCGACTGGGCGCTGTCCGGCCTGCCATTCCTCACCGAACCCGGCGCGCTGCTGGATGCCGTGGCGTCGAGCATCAAGGACATCACCGGTCGCGATACCCACGCTTCCACCAGCGGCGGCACCTCGGACGGGCGTTTCATCGCCACCATGGGCACCCAGGTGGTCGAGCTTGGCCCGGTCAATGCGACCATTCACCAGGTCAATGAGCGGGTCCTGGCCAGCGACCTCGATGTGCTGACCGAGATCTACTACCAGACCCTGATCAAGTTGCTCGCCTGATGCTCGCCTGCCCTATCTGCAGCGCGCCGCTGAGTGCGGTCGACAATGGCGTGGCATGCCCGGTCGGACATCGCTTCGACCGCGCCCGCCAGGGCTACCTGAACCTGTTGCCGGTGCAGCACAAGAACAGCCGCGACCCGGGCGATAACCAGGCCATGGTCGAGGCCCGCCGCGACTTTCTCAACGCCGGTCACTACGCCCCGGTTGCCCGGCGCCTGGCCGAGCTGGCCGCCGAACGGACGCCGCAACGCTGGTTGGACATTGGTTGTGGCGAGGGTTACTACACCGCGCAAATCGCCGATGCCCTGCCCGCTGCCGATGGCTACGCCCTGGATATTTCCCGCGAAGCGGTGAAACGTGCCTGCAAGCGCAACCCGCAATTGACCTGGTTGATCGCCAGCATGGCGCGCATTCCTTTGGCCGATGCCAGTTGCCAGTTCCTCGCCAGCGTGTTCAGCCCGCTCGACTGGGACGAAGCCAAGCGCTTGCTCAGCCCGGGTGGCGGCTTGATGAAAGTCGGCCCAACCAGTGGCCACCTGATGGAACTGCGCGAGCGCTTGTACGACGAAGTGCGCGAGTACACCGACGACAAGCACCTGGCATTGGTGCCGCAAGGCATGAGCCTGCAACACAGCGAGACCCTGGACTTCAAGCTGACCCTGGTCAGTCCCCAGGATCGCGCCAACCTGCTGGCCATGACCCCTCACGGCTGGCGCGCGAGTGCCGAGCGCCGGACCGCGGTCATCGAACAGGCCGAGCCGTTCGAGGTCAGTGTGTCGATGCGCTACGATTACTTCGTTCTGCAGTAACCCTTTAACCCTTGGCCTCACGCGATGACGTGAGGCCGGCAAAATCCGCGAATGGATTTTTCAGAACCCGCAGCGAGGAACATCCATGCGCCAACCGGATATCGAGATTTACCTGAAGGACGCCGACGTCGACCACAAGGCCATCGCCGCCTGGCTCGCCAAAGCGCTCGGCCCTTGCACCGACTGGGTACAGAAAGGCCAGACTTACAAGTGCTCGGCCGGCAACGTGCCCGTCACCTGGCTGCCAAAAGCTGTAGGCAAGTGGAACAGCCTGTACCTGGAAAGTGACCAGACGCCGTGGGATGACGACATCGCCTGCGCCCGCGCTGCCTTCGCCGCGCTGAACGTGGAAGTGCGCTGCGCTCCGGGAACCTGGGTCGAAGAAGAAGGTGAAGAGTCGGCTGATCGCTGGATTCGAATCAGCGCCGATGGTGAGGAAGAGATCACCTGGAAAACGGCCTGACAGAGTTGTAGGAACTGGTGCCCGCTTGCGGCTGGCTGGCGATTGATGCGCTCGGATTGCCGCCTTCGCTGGCAAGCAAGCGGGAACCCGCTCCAACAGGGCCGTGTTACAGGCCGATTACGTCTTCGGCCTGCAGGCCTTTTTGGCCGTCGACCACCGCATATTCCACCTGCTGGCCTTCGGTCAATGAACGGTGGCCTTCGCCACGAATCGCGCGGTAGTGCACAAACACATCCGCCCCGCCTTCACGCTGAATAAAGCCATAGCCCTTGGCGTCGTTGAACCACTTCACGTTGCCGGTCTCGCGCGTTGCCATCAATCAGTACTCCCGTTTTTTATTATTGAATCAGCCTGTTCTTTGACAGGCCTGATGAACATTTGCCTGGCCTCGACGGTCTGTCAAAGACAGGGTCGATAGTGGCAAACGGCCGGCCGAGTATATGACAGTCCTGAAAAGTCTCAACTCATCTTTACTTGCCTGCTTTTTTGCCGATTTTCGACGAATACGGCACACTATCGCTCCCGAGCAATTGCTCGGTTTTTTCCACTAAAGCAGCACGCCTATGACCCGCTCCCCGTTCCGCCGTCTGGTGTTTGGCGCCCTGCGCCGACTGTTGTACCTCTGGGTTCGCTCGGAAACGATCAACCAGTCGTCCTTTACCCTCAACCTCGACCGCAGTCGCCCCGTGTTCTATGTCCTGCAAAGCCCGTCGCTGACTGACCTGGCCGTGCTCGACCGCGAATGCACCAAAGCCGGCTTGCCACGGCCGGTGTTGCCGGTGTCGGTGGGTAATCTGCTGGAGCCAGCGGCGTTCTTCTACCTGACACCCGCACCCGACTGGCTCGGCCGTCAGGACAAGCGCGGTGCACCGCCGACCCTGACACGGCTGGTCAGCGCCCTGAGCCAGAACGCCGCCGAAGATGCGCAAATCATTCCGGTCAGCGTGTTCTGGGGCCAATCGCCAGACAGCGAGTCGAGCCCGTGGAAGCTGCTGTTCGCCGACAGTTGGGCAGTGACCGGGCGCCTGCGGCGGCTGATGAGCATCATGATTCTCGGGCGCAAAACCCGGGTGCAGTTCTCCGCGCCGATTCACCTGCGTGAACTGATCGAACACAACAAGGGCCACGAGCGCACCGTGCGCATGGCCCAACGCATTCTGCGCGTGCACTTCCGCAATCTGAAGACGGCGGTGATCGGGCCGGACATTTCCCACCGACGCAACCTGGTCAAAGGCCTGGTCAATCAACCGCTGGTGCGCCAGGCCATTCTCGACGAAGCCGAGCGCGAAAACATCACCCCCGAAAAAGCCAAGGCCCAGGCGCTGCGCTATGGCAACGAGATCGCCTCGGACTACACCTACACCGCCATCCGCTTTCTCGAAGTGGTGCTGAGCTGGTTCTGGAACAAGATCTACGACGGGATCAAGGTCAATCACATCGAAGGCGTGCAGAAAGTCGCACCGGGCCACGAGGTGATCTATGTGCCGTGCCATCGCAGCCATATCGACTACCTGCTGCTGTCCTATCTACTGTTCCGCAACGGCCTGACTCCGCCGCACATCGCCGCCGGGATCAACCTCAACATGCCGGTGATCGGCGGCCTGCTACGCCGTGGCGGGGCGTTTTTCATGCGCCGCACCTTCAAAGGCAACCCGCTCTACACCTCGGTGTTCAACGAGTACCTGCACACCTTGTTCACCAAGGGTTTCCCGGTGGAGTACTTCGTCGAGGGCGGCCGCTCGCGCACCGGGCGCATGCTGCAGCCGAAGACCGGGATGCTGGCGATCACCCTGCGCAGCTTCCTGCGCTCCTCGCGCATGCCGATCGTGTTCGTGCCGGTGTACATCGGCTACGAGCGGGTGCTCGAAGGCCGTACCTACCTGGGCGAACTGCGCGGTGCCAGCAAGAAGAAAGAGTCGATCTTCGACATCTTCAAAGTGGTCGGCGCGCTCAAGCAGCGCTTCGGCCAGGTCGCCGTCAATTTCGGCGAGCCAATCAAGCTCGCCGAATTCCTCGACAGCGAGCAGCCGGACTGGCGTTCCCAGGACCTCGGCCCGCAGTTTCGCCCCAACTGGCTCAACGAAACCACCCATCGCCTGGGCGAACGCGTGGCGCGCCACCTCAACGAAGCCGCGGCGATCAACCCGGTCAACCTGGTCGCTCTGGCGCTGCTGTCCACCAGCCGCCTGGCCCTGGATGATCGAGCCATGGCAAGGGTCCTCGACCTGTACCTGGCGCTGTTGCGGCGCGTGCCTTATTCGCCGCACACCACCTTGCCGGAAGGTGACGGCCGCGCGCTGATCGAGCACGTCAAGGACATGGACCTGCTCTCCGAGCAGAGCGATGCGCTGGGCAAGATTCTCTATCTGGACGAACAGAACGCCGTCCTGATGACCTATTACCGCAACAACGTCCTGCACATCTTCGCCTTGCCGGCGTTGTTGGCGAGCTTCTTCCAGAGCGCCTCGCGGATGAGCCGCGAACAGATCCTTCGCTACAGCCGTGCGCTCTATCCGTACCTGCAATCGGAGTTATTCATCCGCTGGTCGCTGGACGAACTGGACGCGGTGATCGATCAATGGCTCGAAGCCTTCGTCGAACAGGGCCTGCTGCGTTTCGAGAACAACGTTTACCTGCGACCGGCGCCGAGCTCACGGCATTTCGTACTGCTGACCCTGCTGTCCAAGAGCATCGCCCAGACCCTGCAGCGCTTCTACATGGCCATCTCGCTGCTGCTCAACAGCGGCCAGAACACCCTCAGCGCCGAAGAACTGGAAGACCTGTGCACGGTCATGGCCCAGCGCCTGTCGATCCTGCACGGCCTGAACGCTCCGGAGTTTTTCGACAAGAGCCTGTTCCGGCACTTTATCCAGACCTTGCTTGACCTTGATGTGTTGCGCCGCGATGAAGCCGGCAAACTCAGCCACCACGAGTTGCTCGGTGAGTTGGCTGAGGGTGCGGCCAAGCGCGTATTGCCGGCGGAGATTCGCCTGTCGATCCGTCAGGTGGCGTTGCATCGCAGCGAAGATGCCGCAGATCAACCGATGCCCGCGCAAACCCTCTGATTTGTTCAAGGCGCCAGTCTGTTTCTGGCGCCGCCGATACGGAGTACTCCGATGAAAAAACTGACCCTGCTCGCCGCCGCTACCCTGCTCAGCGCCTGCCAGTCGACCACACCAACCGGTAAAGCCAGCCTCGACGGCGAGGTGTTTTACCTGCAGCGCATCGCCCTGCCGCCAACTGCGACCCTGAGTGTCAGCCTGCAAGACGTGTCCCTGGCCGATGCGCCGGCACAGGTGATTGACGAACAGAAAGGCCAAGTCCAGGGCCAGGTCCCGCTGAAATTCCACCTCAGCTATGACCCGCAGCAAGTACAACCTGGGCACCGTTACTCGGTGAGCGCGCGGATCGAGAACGACGGCAAACTGTTGTTCATCACCACCGAACATCACGCCGTGCAACTGGACGGCAGCGACCCGCAACCGATGAAAGTTCGCGTCGACGCTGTTCGCTGAGTATTAACCGTCAGATGATAGGAGCCCGCGGGTGGTGGGCTCCTACTTCCATTCGGCCTGGATGTTCGCCGCATCCCGTAGGAAGAACACCCACTCGCGCCCCATCTTTCTCTTTTCAAATACCTTGAGTTCGACCAGACCATTAAGGGTGCTGGCCGCGGTGTTGTAGGAGCAATCCAGGTTCTCCTTGACGTTGACCGCAGTGAACTCCTTGGCCATGCCACTCTTTGCTACCTGGACCAGCGTGCGTTGTTTATCGCTCAACTGTTTGAACAACCCGGACTCCTCCAGCCAATGGTTAAAGCCCTTGGCGAATTCCAGGCTGTTGCGGTACGCCGCCGTAAACTCGGTGACGGCCCTTAGAATCACCGAACACTGGTAGTCGATGAAATAAGTGAGGTCCAGGCCATCGCTTTCACTGTACAGATAGGACCGGCCATATTTCACCGGGGCATTGCGCAGCAGAATGCTGATGGCAATGTAGCGAAACGCCGAAAAATCATGCTTGAACATCAGCCAGTAAAACAACGCTCGTGCCACTCGGCCATTGCCATCGCGGAATGGATGCTCGTAGCCAATCGCAAAATGCAGGGCAATGGCCCTGATAAGCGGGTGCACATAGTCACCGTGAAGCGGATCGTTTTGCGCCTGATTGATCCAGTTACTCAAACGCTCCAGCCGCGCGCCGAGGCCGGACGCCGGTGGCGGCGTATGCACGGTATTGCCTTGGGCATCCTGCACCACGACCTGATCGTTGCTGCGGAACTGGCCAGGTGAATATTGCCCGTCATCGATACCCTCCACTCCGACACCATGCAGTTGCCGAATCAGCCCGAGACTCAATGGCTCATCGCGCTTTTCCCAGGCCAACAGCATCATCTTGTAGTTGCCGATGACCATCCGCTCATCCGACGAGCGTGGCAGGCGGTTACGCTTGAGCATGTCCTTGGCCACCTGTGTGGTGGTCGCCGCCCCTTCCAACTGACTGCTGCTGATGGCCTCATCTTCGATCAGGTCATTGAGCAGGTAACTGAAATGCGCCGTCTCACCGATGTGATGGGTCATATATTCCAGGGCGGCAGTGGTTGCCTGGCGGTCCACCGCCGACAGGGTTTTGTGTGCCAGCGGCGTAAGCACGAACTGCCCCCAGCGCGTCGGTTCTCCTACGGGCAACAAGCTTACGTACTGCGCGGCGCGGGCCTTTTTCACCAAGGCCCAGCACAAGGTTGTATCCAGGCCCGGGGCCCAGCGGTAACGCAGATCATCGAACGGCAAATATCGCCCCTGATCATCCAGCGGCTTGAGCAAGGCCAGGTACTCGGCAAGCTTTTCCTTGTGGGGAGAGCGCGCGAGTCTATCCAGCACATGAGGGTCGATGGTGGGAGGGCTTTTGATCATCGCTGTCTCAAAATCAGCTAAAACTGAGACAGCAGTACAGCACACGAGGCTCCTTGTCTCAATATTTGCCAATATTGAGACAAGGATTACCGACGAACCCTACTCCTTCCTGATCCTGAACCACGCCGCATACAGCGCCGGCAGGAACAGCAGGGTCAGCGCCGTGGCGACAATCAGCCCGCCCATGATCGCCACCGCCATCGGCCCGAAAAACACGCTGCGCGACAAGGGAATCATCGCCAGCACCGCCGCGAGTGCAGTCAGCACGATGGGGCGGAAGCGCCGCACCGTGGCTTCGATGATTGCCTGCCAGGGTTTCAGGCCGGCGCGGATGTCCTGTTCGATCTGGTCCACCAGGATCACCGAGTTGCGCATGATCATCCCCGACAGGGCGATGGTGCCGAGCATGGCCACGAAGCCGAACGGCTGGCGGAACACCATCAGGAACAGCGTCACGCCAATCAACCCCAGCGGCGCGGTGAGGAACACCATGGCCGTGCGCGAGAAGCTGCGCAGCTGCACCATCAGCAAAGTCAGGACGACCACGATGAACAACGGCACGCCGGCCTTCACCGAATCCTGGCCACGGGTAGAGTCTTCCACCGTACCGCCAACATCCAGCAAATAGCCATCCGGCAATTCGGCACGGATTGGCTCCAGGGTCGGCAGGATCTGCTTGACCAGGGTTGCCGGTTGCTCCTTGCCGTAGATGTCGGCGCGTACCGTCACGTTGGGCAGGCGGTTCCGATGCCAGATGATGCCCTCCTCGAAGCCATATTCCAGGGTCGCGACCTGGGACAGGGCCACGCTCCTGCCGTTATCGGTCGGCACCGCCAGGCTCGACAGCCGCGACAGCTCAGTGCGCTCGTGCACCGTGCCGCGCAGGAGGATTTCGATCAACTCGTTGTCCTCGCGGTACTGACTGACAGTGGAGCCGGTCAGCGAGCTTTGCAGGAACTTCGACAGGTTGGCGGTGCTTACGCCCAACGCCCGGGCGCGGTCCTGATCGATGTTCAGGTAGACCACCTTGCTCGGTTCTTCCCAGTCCAGGTGCACGTTGACCACATGCGGGTTCTCACGGACCTTGGCCGCTACCTTGCGCGCCAGTGCGCGGACTTCCTCGATGTGTTCGCCGGTGACTCGGAACTGCACCGGATAGCCCACAGGCGGCCCGTTTTCCAGGCGCGTGACCCGCGAACGCAAGGTCGGGAACTGCTGGTTAAGGGTCTCGATCAGCCAGGTGCGTAGGGTCTCGCGCTCTTCGATGGTATTGGCCAACACGACAAACTGGGCAAAGCTGGCCGCCGGCAATTGCTGGTCCAGCGGCAGGTAGAAGCGCGGCGAACCGGTACCGACGTAGGCCACATAGTTTTCAATGCCAGCGCGCTCCTTGAGCATCGCCTCCAAACGCTTGACCTCATCCGTGGTGTTGCTCAGCGAGGCGCCTTCGGCCAGTTTCAGGTCGACCATTAATTCCAGGCGACCAGAGGCCGGGAAAAACTGCTGCGGGACAAACCGGAACAGCACCACCGAGGCCACGAAGAGCATGAGGGTCAAGGTAATCACCGTTTTACGCCGACGCACGCACCACTCCACCAGCCGGCGCACCCGCTGGTAAAACGGCGTGGCGTAAGGATCCGGCTGCCCGGCGCCATGCTTGGCGGCGTGGATTTTCGCCAGATCCGGCAGCAGCTTCTCGCCCAGGTACGGCACGAACAGCACCGCCGCCACCCAGGAGGCCAGCAGGGCGATGGTCACCACCTGGAAGATCGAACGGGTGTATTCGCCGGTGCCCGATTGCGCGGTGGCGATCGGCAAGAAACCGGCGGCAGTGATCAGGGTACCGGTGAGCATCGGGAAGGCGGTGCTGGTCCAGGCATAGCTGGCCGCCTTGATCCGGTCAAAACCCTGCTCCATCTTGATCGCCATCATTTCCACGGCAATGATCGCGTCGTCCACCAGCAGCCCAAGGGCCAGCACCAGGGCGCCCAGGGAAATCTTGTGCAGGCCGATGCCCAGGTAATACATACAGGCGAAGGTCATCGCCAACACCAACGGAATCGACAGCGCGACCACCATGCCAGTGCGCACGCCGAGGGAGAAGAAACTCACCAACAGGACGATCGCCAACGCCTCGACCAATACTCGGACAAACTCGCCCACACCGGTTTTCACCGCCGCTGGCTGGTCGGAGACCTTGCGCAACTGCATGCCCGCCGGCAGGTTGTTCTGGATGCGCTCGAACTCCGCCTCCAGGGCCTTGCCGAGCACCAGAATGTCGCCACCGTCCTTCATCGCCACAGCCAGGCCGATGGCATCTTCAGCCATGAAGCGCATGCGCGGTGCCGGCGGATCGTTGAAGCCACGGCGCACATCGGCGACGTCGCCAATACGGAAGGTGCGATCGCCTACGCGAATCGGGAATTGCTGGATCTGTTCAACCGACTGGAAGTTACCCGACACCCGCAGTTGCAAGCGTTCGCTGCCGGTCTCGAAAAAGCCGGCATTGGACAGCGCGTTCTGTTCTTCCAGTGCCTGCTGGACCGCAGCCAGCGGCAGCCCAAGGGTCGCCAGCTTGAGGTTGGACAGCTCGATCCAGATCTTCTCGTCCTGCACCCCGAGCAGTTCGACCTTGCCGACATCTTTGACCCGTTGCAGCTGGATCTGGATGCGATCGGCGTAGTCCTTGAGCACTGCGTAATCAAACCCTTCACCAGTCAGCGCATAGATATTGCCGAAGGTGGTGCCGAATTCGTCGTTGAAAAACGGCCCCTGGATGCCCGGTGGCAGGGTCTGGCGGATGTCGCTGACCTTCTTGCGCACCTGGTACCACAGCTCGGGAATCTCCACCGAGTGCATCGAGTCGCGGGCAATGAACGTGACCTGGGATTCACCGGGACGCGAGAACGAAACGATGCGCTCGTATTCACCGGTCTCCATCAGTTTCTTTTCAATACGCTCGGTGACCTGCCGCGAGACCTCCTGGGCCGTTGCGCCCGGCCAATTGGTTTTGATCACCATGGCCTTGAAGGTGAAGGGCGGATCTTCGCTCTGCCCCAACTTGGTGTACGACAAGGTGCCGACGACCGCCAGCAGAATCATCAGGAACAGTACGATCTGGCGATTACGCAGCGCCCAGGCGGAAAGATTGAAACCCATCGGGCATTACTCCTTGGCCGCCACATCGACCGTGCGGTTGGAGCGATCCACCGGACGCACTTTCTGGCCGTCGAGCAGTACATGCACGCCGGCTGCCACTACCCAATCATTGGCACTCAAGCCTTCGAGCACCGGCACGGTTTTTTCACCGAAGGCACCGACCCGGACCGGGGCTTTTTTCAGGGTGTTATCAGGGCCGACGATCCAGACGTAGGTCGCACCGTTCTCGGCAGTGAGTGCCGAGAGCGGCACCGAAAGCGCCATCGCCTGAGCGTTTTCAATGAACACCCGGGCACTCTGTCCCAGTTCCGCCGGCACCTTGCCGGCAGTGAACGCAATGCGAGCGGCAAAGGTCCGTGATTTTGGATCGGCCGCCGGCGACAACTCACGAAGGGTGCCTGCCAGGCGTTGATCAGGCTGGGTCCAGAGTTCAACAGTGACTGGCTGACCGACTTTGAAGCGGCCGAAGTTCTGCTCCGGCAGGCTGATCAGCACTTCGCGCTCACCGTCAGCGGCCAGGGTGAACACCGTTTGCCCAGCGGCCACCACTTGCCCGACTTCTGCCGCACGCTTGGCGACCACGCCGTCCTGTGGCGCCCGCAGGATCGCGTAGCTGGCCTGATTGTTGGCCACGTCAAATTCCGCCTTGATCTGCTTGAGGCGTGCTTCACCTGAACGGTAGAGGTTTTCCGCATTGTCGTACTGCGAACGGCTGACCATCTGACGTTCCATCAGGGTCTTGTAGCGATCGCGTTCGGCGCGTACCAGATTGAGGTTGGCGGTGGCGGCGGCGACCTGGGCACGGGTCGCGTCCAGTTGCAGGCGCACGTCCTCGGGATCGAGTTCGGCCAATGGCTGATTGGCCTTGACCCGCTCGCCCTCATCGACCAGTCGTCGGCTGACTTTACCGGCAATGCGAAAGGCCAGGTCGGGCTCGAAGCGAGCGCGAACTTCACCGGGGTAGCTCTCCAGCGACTGCGCCGAAGGCTCTGGCTGAACCACCATGGCCGGACGCACGGTGGCTTGTACCGGCTCTTCCTGACCACATGCCGTTAACAGAAAGGCCAGGCTGACTGGCAACGCGAGGGGCAAGGCATAGCGGAACATGGTGAACGACCTTTCGCTAATAGTGCTTGGAATATTTATACTGGCCAGTATGTTATTAATAGCAAACTCACCAGTCCAGTATTAAAAGCGAAAAATGTCCGACAATCTTTCTTCACAAAACGGCCCCGGCCGCCCCAAAGATCTCGCAAAGCGCGAGGCAATCCTTGAAGCGGCAAAGCGCCTGTTTCTGAGTAATGGTTACGCGAGCACCAGCATGGACGCGGTGGCGGCTGAGGCCGGCGTATCGAAACTGACGGTCTACAGTCATTTCAACGACAAGGAGACACTGTTTTCCGCCGCCGTCATCGCCAAATGCGAAGAGCAATTGCCTACCTTGTTCTTCGAATTGCCCGACGGCATGTCGGTGGAAAATGTATTACTGAACATTGCCAGAGGCTTTCATCAACTGATCAACAGCGATGAGTCCGTCAATCTGCATCGCCTGATCATGGCCCTCGGCAGCCAGGACCCCAAGCTCTCGCAGATCTTTTTCGAAGCCGGTCCCGAGCGGATGTTGCAGGGCATGGAGCGCTTGCTGGGCAAGATCGACCAGTTGGGCGCCTTGAGCATCGACAAACCACGCAACGCCGCAGAGCACTTTTTCTGCCTGCTCAAGGGCGCCGGCAATTTCCGCCTGCTCTACGGCTGCGGCGAGCCGCTGACCGGCGAAGCGGCCGAGGCGCATGTGCGGGAGGTGGTGGAGTTGTTCATGCGGGCGTTTGCCCGCAGGCACTAGCGGCAAGCTCAGGGCTTAAGAGCTTTCTTGGGATAAATATCGTAGCGGCTGGACTTACCATCCAGCGCGTGACTCGGCTTCGGCCCTTCGATGCAGGGTGCCTTGCGCGGGCGTTTGACCACCACGCGGTGAGTGGCCAGCGCCAGGGCGGCGGCGAGCAGCGCCGGGGCGTCCGGATCGTCACCGACCAGGGGCCGGAACAGGCGCATTTCCTTCTTCACCAGTGCGGTTTTCTCGCGGTGCGGGAACATCGGGTCGAGGTAGATCACCTGCGGCGGTTCGCCCTCCCAGTTGCGCATCAACTCGATCGAATTACCCTTGAGCAACCGCATGCGCGCAACGATCGGCGCCACCTCGAAATCTTCCGCCGCACGGACCAGGCCGTCTTCGAGCAAGGCGCCGATCAGTGGTTGGCGCTCGATCAGGCTCATTTCGCAGCCCAGGCTGGCCAGCACGAAGCCGTCCTTGCCCAAGCCTGCCGTGGCATCCAGCACCCGAGGCCGCACACCTTGGGCGATACCCACCGCCTTGGCAATCATTTGCCCGCTGCCGCCGCCGTACAGTCGGCGATGAGCTGCGCCGCCCTCGACGAAGTCGACCCGCACCGGCCCCGGCGCATCCGGCCCCAGTTGCTGCAACTGCAAGCCTTGCTCGCCCACTTGCAAGGCGAACTCGGCATCTTCCAGGTGCAGCGGCAGGCCCAGGCGCTCGGCCCACTGCTCGGCTTGGGTGCGGTAGGCATCGGCCAGGGCCTGGACAATGATGCGGCTGGCCGCGGGTTGTTCACTCATCAGAAATCACACTCGAAAAAATCAAGGATCGGCAAAAGCGGCCGATAACCAAACTATCGAGCATTTTGCCAGAGCTGAGCGTCGACCGAGAACCATGTCAGACCTTCAACGCGTCCCCGCAGGCTTTATTACGCCTTATCGCGAATACAGCCGTCACAACACCCAGACACTGAGCGGCGTCAGCAGCCACCTGTGGCAAGATTTCTTTGCCCGGGCGCTGGCCGATCAGTTGGGTGACGGGGCCCCGCCGCCAGGCACCTTGCAGCCCGTAGTGGTCGATGGTCCGGACGAGCCAGCAGGCGGTTCCGAGTTGCTGGCGGAGATCGTCACTCAGCGCGCCTGCGCGATCGTCGACACCGAAATCCGTCCGCCCGAGCCGTTGTTCCTGCCGATCGCCGAATTCGAGATGGACCTGGCCGACAAGCCCGCGCCCGCCTTCGCCGCTGAAGAGCTGGTGGCCCAGCAGGCGCAACAGGATTTCGACAGCGAATGGCTGCGCCCGCTGGTCCTCACTGCCGGTCAACCGCTGCCCACCCCAGGCCCCGCGCCGCAACCGCGCCCGTTGTTCCTGCCGATTGCCGAGTTCGAGTTGGACCTGCTGGACCCACCTGCCCCGCCGTATCCGCCGCAAGAGCTGGTGGATCAACAGCAAGACCTGGACTACGACCTGCACTGGGCGCGTCCGATCGTCCTGCAGAACCTGCGCATCGCCGCCTAAGCCTCAGCGACAGACCCACCAGCGGCCCACGTCCAGATGAAAATGGTTGCGGTGCGCCGCGTTGTAGTCCGGGCTCAACACCACATTGAACATCGCGCAGGCATCGTCGCGGACCTGGCGCAGGAATCGTGCGTCGTCGTTATCTTTGGGCCAATCGCGCAGCACATTGATGCTGCGGCCATCGGCCAGACGAAAGCCAGCGATATCCAGGGCGCTGGCACTCGCATGCTGACTGCGCGCGGCTTTTTCCCGGCCATAGATATTGCGACACGCAAAGCTACCCAGATGATCGACCCGCGTCACCGCCTGGCCATAGACCTGCTGCGCCGCCGGCTGCAGGGCATGCCGCTCGAACAGGGCGAAGGCCACGGCCAAGGGGCAACTGGCGAGGAAGCTGCTGCTCAGGCCAACTTCGGCCCCCTGTACCCGCACCACGTTGGACAATGGACACGCGACGTTCACCGGGCTGTCGGCCTGGCGACTGACTTTCAGCCCCGAGGTAGCCAGTACCTGATCGCAAAGCATCGGGTTGTCGCGCAACTGGGCGAGCTTGTAGCGAGTCAGCAGGTTCGGCGTCGTGTGCACATCCAGCGGCGCCCAAGGGTTCCAGGCTGACGGAACAGTCAACCAGCCACGCCAGACGCTGAGTAGCAGCCCTCCCAGCAAGACAACCAGCAGCGCCAGCACTTTCACCCAACATCCCCTTGGATCGCGTCCATCAGCCCTTGAACAGTTGATTGGCCTGGGCAAACGGCATCGAGCGCTCAGTGAAGCCAAAAGTGCCGTGATCGCGGATTTCCTGGGCGGCGCGGAAGAACTCGCCATAAGCCGCCAGGGCCATCGCCGAACCGACACTGATGCGCTTGACGCCCATCTCTGCGAGTTGCGCCACCGTCAGCTTGAGCCCGCCCGACATCAACACGTTGACCGGTTTCGGCGCCACGGCACGCACCACCGCCAGCACTTCCTCGGCATTGCGCAGGCCCGGGGCATACAACACATCGGCGCCGGCCTCGGCAAATGCCTGCAGGCGGCGAATGGTGTCGGCCAGGTCGGGTTTGCCATGCAGGTAATTTTCGGCGCGGGCGGTCAGGATGAACGGGAATGGCAGGCTGCGCGCCGCCGCGACCGCCGCTTCGATCCGCGCCACGGCGTGTTCGAAGCAATAGATCGGCCCTTCTTCGCGGCCGGTGGCATCTTCAATCGAGCCACCCACGGCACCGGCCCCAGCGGCAGCCAGCAGGCTGGCGGCGGATTGTTTCGGGTCGTCGGCGAAACCGTTTTCCAGGTCCACGGCCACAGGCAGGTCGCTGGCGGCAACAATTGCGCGGACGTTGGCCAGGGTATCGTCGAGTTTCAGCGCACCATCGGCGCGGGCCATGGAAAAGGCGCAGCCGGCGCTGGTGGTTGCCAACGCCTGGTACCCCAGGCTGGCGAGCATTTTCGCCGAGCCGGCATCCCATGGATTGGGAATCACAAACACCCCGGCACCTTCGTGCAGGGCTTTGAACGCATGGGCTTTGCGAGTTTGCGCATCCATAGATGGGCTCCTTGGCGATGGGTGTGAGCCGTCGTCAGAGCAATCCAAGCTGCACGGCGGCGGGCTCTCTGTATAACTCAGGCAGCGCCGGCAAGCCAGGTAAACGCAGCATCAGCCGCTGATGAAAGCGTTGCGCCAAGGCTGCCGCCAAACGGTTATCCGCGGTATGCAGGAAGACGTAGGGGGTGCGACCCTCCTCGATCCACAGGGCGATTTTCTCCACCCAGGGCGTAAGAAACGGCTCGTTAGCTTCGAGCTCCGGATGACCAATGAAGCGCACCTGAGGGAACTGAGTAAAGGCCGCCGGCCGGGTCGGCACATTGGGCTTTTTATCCTGCGCATGCAAAATCGCAGCCTCGGTCGAAGTGCAACTGAACAGCGCCCGCGGGTCCAGGCAGATGCGCTCCACGCCACGGTCGCGCAACAGCCGGTTGAGCATGCGTTCGGCATCGCCCTTGGCAAAGAAGTCTCGATGCCGCACCTCGACCGCCAGCGGGCACTGCAGGCCATCGATAAAGCCGGCGAGTTCGGCCAGGCGTTGCGGGGTGAAGGCTTTGGACAGCTGCAACCAGTACGGCGCAACTCTGTCGCCTAAAGGGCTAAGCAACTGCACGAAGGTCTCGGCTGCGGTCAGTTGCTCGCGCAGGTCACCGCCGTGGCTGATATCGCCGGGAAACTTGGCAGTGAAGCGAAAATGCTCGGGCATGATCTGCGCCCAGCGCTCCACGGTTGCCGGGGCGGGACGGGCATAGAAGGTGGTGTTGCCCTCCACCGCGTTGAACACCTGCGAATACAGTTCGAGGTATTGGTTGGCGCGCGCGTCTTGCGGGTACAGGTACTCGCGCCAGGCGTTTTCGCTCCAGGACGGGCAACCGAGGAAATAAGGCAGTGACATCAGATGTACAGGTCGAGCCCCAGCACTTCCATATCCCAATCGACGAAAGCGGCGGTACTCAGGTAGCTGGCCAGGGCCAGCGATGCATTGCGGTCCATGGCCCGGTGATACAGCAGGTCTTGCTGGCGTGCCGGAAGATGGCTGGTGCGTTGCTCGGCACGCGCGGCCATTTGCTCTTCGGAGGGGATTTGCAACTCGCCGTCTTCGTCGATGACCGACTCGTCCACCGTCGCCCGGCCTTTGCGAGGCTTACGCGAAATGGGGTACGACTGCGAGGGAAATCCGTCTATGCGCATGAGAGCGTGCCTGTCATCAATGATGGCAATTTAGCGGCACTTGCAGAGGTGCGCAAACAGCCAAGTGATAACTAGAACACATAAAAGGCAAAAGGTTTAAAAGGCTGAGGGAAAACAGACGATTGGCGGGGTTATCGGCCACCGATCACCATTTGATCGACCACAAAACCCTGTAGGAGAGAGCTTGCTCCGACAGGGGTACAAGCAATATTTATCTAGCCTTCGGCGTCGCCACTTTATCGCGCAGGTAGACCGGTTGCGCTTGATCGGCGGCAACGGCTTCGCCGCGTTCCCAGGCGAACCGGGCAAGGCTCAGCAGGTCCTCGGCGTGGGGCAACATGCCCGCGTCCTGGCCGCTGGGCGCAACGCCAATGCGTTCGCCATAACCCCAGCCCGTGCCCGCGCCAAACCACTCGCCCGTGGCATCGGCCGGCAAGGCCGCGACTTCTGGCGGTAGCACCGCTTCGGCACCCACCAGGCGCATTTCCCCGGCGGTCTCGCGGTAGCAACCCCAATAGACTTCGTCCATCCGCGCATCGATGGCAGCCGCCACCTGCGTCGCAGCATGCTCACGCAATGCACGCTGCGCCAGTACTGCCAGGTTGGACACCGGCAACACCGGGCGATCGAGGGCAAACGCCAGACCCTGGACCACGCCTATGGCAATTCGCACACCGGTGAATGCGCCTGGACCACGGCCGAAGGCAATCGCATCAACGGCCTGCAAGGTTGTGCCGGCATCCGCCAGCAACTGCTGGATCATCGGCAACAGCTTCTGCGCATGCAGGCGCGGGATCACCTCGTAATGGCTCGTCACTTTACCGTCATGCAGCAAGGCAACGGAGCAAGCTTCAGTCGCGGTGTCCAGGGCCAGCAAGGTGCTCATCGATGTTTCCGTCAGGCAGTAGAAAAAAGTCCGTCAGTATAAACAACAACGGCCCGCAAGCGGGCCGTTGAAGACAAAGCAAATCAGCTTTATCAGCTCAGCGCTTCCAGCACTTTGCCGGTGATGGCTTCAACCGAGCCAACGCCTGCAATGTGGCTGTACTTCGGCTTGCCCTGGGCAGCCGACAGCTTCTGGTAGAAGTCCACCAGCGGCTTGGTCTGCGAGTGGTAGACCGACAGGCGATGACGCACGGTTTCTTCGGTGTCGTCCTTGCGCTGCACCAGCTCCTCACCGGTGATGTCGTCCTTGCCAGCCAGTTTTGGCGGGTTGTAGACGGTGTGGTACACGCGGCCGCTGGCTTCGTGAACACGGCGACCGGCGATACGCTGGACGATTTCTTCATCGTCTACAGCGATTTCGACCACGTGGTCCAGCTCGACGCCTTCAGTCACCAGGGCTTCAGCCTGCGGAATGGTGCGCGGGAAGCCGTCGAACAGGAAACCGTTGACGCAGTCCGGCTGAGCAATACGGTCCTTGACCAGGGCGATGATCAGGTCGTCGGAGACCAGGCCGCCGGCATCCATAATGCCTTTGGCCTTGATGCCCAGCTCGGTGCCAGCCTTGACCGCCGCACGCAGCATGTCGCCGGTGGAAATCTGTGGAATGGCGAATTTTTCGGTGATGAACTTGGCCTGAGTACCTTTACCGGCTCCGGGAGCTCCCAGCAGAATGACGCGCATCGATGTGCTCCTCAATTTCTTATTTATAAACAATCGGATTCGCCGCACGGGGCCAATCCTGGAATAGGGTCGTGGGCCGCCCAAACGGCCAAAGGCTGATCAAGATACACAGCAGGCACGGCCCACACAAGCCGCCGAAAGTCGGAAGAACCCGCGCCTGTGGTGCCGTTGCGACGAGGTATTCCAAGTCGCAACCCCATAACAAAGTGTCGCCTGGCCGTCGACAACAACCCTCCTCGCTCGCCCTGAAAAGGGACGAAAACGTTCACTGACGACGGCGCAAACGCCTCAGCCGGTATTACGTAAACCGGCGGCAATTCCCGCCACAGACACCAGCAGCGCCTGTTCTACCGGGCTGCCTTGCGCCACCTCCTGTTGCCGCGAACGCGCCAGCAACTCCGCCTGCAATAGATGAAGAGGGTCCAGGTAGGTGTTGCGTAAACGGATGAACTCCAGGGTAGCCGGGCTATGGGCGAGCAACTGCGACTGGCCAGTCAGGCCCAGCACCACCGCGCAGGCCTGCGACAATAGGTCGCGTAAATGCGCACCCAACGGCAGCAGATCCGCCTCCACCAGACGCTCGTCGTAAGACCGGGCGATGTCCGTGTCGGCCTTGGCCAGCACCATCTCCAGCATATCGATACGGGTGCGGAAGAACGGCCATTGCTCGCGCATCTGTGCCAACAGCTCACCCTCGCCGCGTGCCAGGGCATTGCTCAGCGCCGCTTCCCAGCCGAGCCAGGCCGGCAACATCAGGCGCGTCTGGGTCCAGCCGAAGATCCACGGGATCGCTCGCAGGCTTTCAATACCACCAGCGCGACGCTTGGCCGGCCGGCTGCCCAGCGGCAGACGCCCCAGTTCCTGCTCAGGCGTGGATTGGCGGAAGTACTCGACGAATTGCGGATTTTCCCGCACCACCGCACGATAGGCGCTGACACCATCGGCCGCCAATTCATCCATCAGATGACGCCACTCGGGGGTTGGTGGCGGCGGCGGCAGTAGCGTCGCTTCGAGGACAGCCGCCAGGTACAGGTTAAGGTTCTGCTCGGCGATGTCCGGCAGGCCGAACTTGAAGCGAATCATCTCGCCCTGCTCGGTGGTGCGGAAGCGTCCGGCCACCGACCCCGGTGGCTGCGAGAGAATGGCCGCGTGAGCCGGACCACCGCCACGCCCCACCGTGCCGCCGCGACCATGGAATAGCAGCAATTCGACCTGTTGCTCGCGACAGATGTCCACCAGCCGCTCTTGCGCTCGATACTGCGCCCAGGCGGCGGCCGTGGTGCCGGCGTCCTTGGCCGAATCGGAATAGCCAATCATCACTTCCTGCGGGCCCTGCAGGCGTGCGCGATAGCCCGGCAGCAGCAACAGCTTCTCGATCACCGGCCCGGCATTGTCGAGGTCAGCCAGGGTTTCGAACAGCGGCACCACGCGCATCGGCCGCAGCACCCCGGACTCCTTGAGCAGCAGTTGCACCGCCAACACATCAGAGGCGGCACCGGCCATCGAAATCACATAGGAGCCCAGCGAGGCCCCCGGTGCTGCAGCCACTTCACGACAGGTAGCAAGGACCTCGGCGGTATCGGCCGAAGGCTTGAAATGCGTCGGCAACAGCGGCCGGCGATTGTTCAACTCCGCCATCAGAAAGCGAATGCGCGCCTCCTCGTCCCAGTCTTCATAACGACCCAGGCCGAGATAGTCGGTGATTTCAGTCATGGCCGAAGCGTGACGCGAGGCGTCCTGACGCACGTCCAGGCGCACCAGGAACAGGCCGAAGGTCACCGCGCGGCGCAGGCAATCGAGCAACGGCCCATCGGCGATCACGCCCATGCCGCACTCATGCAGCGACTGGTAGCACAGCTCCAGCGGATCCAGCAGTTCGCGGTTGTTGTGCAGCACTTGAGCGGGTGCCGGGGTCGTTGCGGCCAAGGAGGCCTGAGCCCATTGGCGGGTCGCGCGCAGGCGGTCGCGCAGTTGCTTTAGCACGGCACGGTAAGGTTCGGCGCTGTCGCCAGCCTGGGCACGCAAGGTCGCACTGGCCTGCTGCATCGACAGGTCGGCGGCCAATTGATCGACGTCACGCAGGTACAGGTCCGCCGCCATCCAGCGCGCCAGCAACAGCACTTCACGGGTCACCGCGGCGGTGACGTTGGGGTTACCGTCACGGTCGCCACCCATCCACGAGGCGAAACGGATCGGCGCGGCTTCCAGCGGCAGACGCAAGCCGGTGGCGGCCTGCAGCGCCTGGTCGGCCTTGCGCAGGTAATTGGGAATCGCCTGCCACAGCGAGTGCTCGATGACCGCGAAGCCCCACTTGGCTTCATCCACCGGGGTGGGTCGGGTCCGGCGGATTTCCTCGGTGTGCCAGGCCTCGGCGATCAGCCGCTGCAAGCGCTGCTGGATCTGTTCACGCTCGGCGCTGGTGAGGTCGCGGTGATCTTGCGCGGCGAGTTGCGCAGCGATCGCGTCGTACTTCTGGATCAACGTGCGACGCGCCACTTCGGTGGGATGCGCGGTCAGCACCAGTTCGATTTCCAGGCGGCCCAACTGTCGCGCCAGCGCCTCGGCGCCATGGCCTTCGGCACGCAGCCGGGCCAGCAGTTCGGGCAATACCCGCGCCTCGAACGGTGCCGGTTGCAACTCGTCGCGCCGATGAATCAACTGGTACTGCTCGGCGATGTTCGCCAAGTTGAGGAATTGATTGAACGCCCGTGCCACAGGCAGCAATTCGTCTTCGCTCAGCTGGTTGAGGCTGGCACTCAGCTCCGCGTCCATCGAGCCTCTGCGGTCAGCCTTGGCACCCTTGCGAATCTGCTCGATCTTGTCGAGAAATCCTTCCCCGTACTGCTCGCGAATGGTGTTGCCCAACAGCTCACCCAAGAGGTGAACATCTTCGCGCAAGCGTGCATCAATATCGGTCATCAGCAGTTCTCCAGCGAATGGCGGTCAGCTCTGAAGCGAACCCCAAGAGTGCCGCCCACAGCCGGTTCTTACAAGCAGGCGACGAACTGACAGTAAACCTTCGCGGTTACGACTAGTCTCATGAGTAAGCCGCACAAAGGCTTGCACCGGCCACGGCCGGACATTCATCTCAACCTGTCACGAGCAGGTGCCTATTGAGGTCATTATGAAAATCCGTGAACTGGCCCAGCATTGGGAAGAAACTGCCAAAGGCCGCTTGACCAAGACCGGCTACACCATTCACCTGGACGTCGAAGCCGCTGCCCGCCTGGCTGCCCTCAGTGACATGTACCCCAAGCGCCACCCCGAGGAACTGCTCGGCGAACTGATCGGTGCAGCGCTCGAGGAGCTTGAAGCAAGCTTCCCGTACATCAAGGGCCAGCAGGTCATCGCCACCGACGAAGAAGGCGATCCGCTGTACGAAGATGTCGGTCCAACCCCGCGTTTTCTCTCCCTGTCACGCCAGCATTTACGCGATTTGTCAGCGGACGCCGGCGAGCAGAAACACTGATCCAAGCTCGCTGCATCCTCCCCCTGAACAGCACATTTCCCGGGCCTTCACAGGCTCGGGAATTCGGCTGTGCACATCTGAAACAACGCCCGCAGCCCTGACCCTGGCGTCCATTTTTTTTACAACAACCGTCAATTTTTCTGAACTTTGAAAAAAAGCCTCGGGTCCATCCTGTAACCATCGCTGGAACTGCCGTCTCAAAACAGGCGCCACAACGGCTCTTTCCCCAGGATGGATTTGACGTTTTTCAGGAGTTATCCAATGGAGTTGACGACCATGAAATCCCGCACCGCCACCAGCACCCCCACCTTCCCGCGCGGTCTGAAACTGGCTGCCCTGGCCCTCGGTTGCAGCTTCGTGCTGGCCGGGTGCGCCGGCAACCCGCCGACCGAGCAATACGCCGTGACTGAATCGGCGGTCAAGAGTGCCGTGAGCGCTGGCGGCACCGAGTTTGCCGCCGTGGAAATGAAATCCGCCCAGGACAAGTTCAAACAAGCCGAGCTGGCCATGCATGACAAGCAATATGACCAAGCCCGGATGTACGCCGAACAGGCGGAGTGGGATGCCCGCGTCGCCGAACGCAAAGCCCAGGCGGCGAAAGCCGAACAATCGGTCAAGGACTCTCAGCAAGGCGTCCAGGAACTACGTCAGGAAAGCCAGCGCACCGTGCAGTAAAAGCTGCCCCCCCTACGCCCTGAGCCCCGCGAATAGATAGAAAGGACGAATTCATATGCGCAAACAACTGATGATCCCAGCCCTCTTGGCCGCCAGCGTTGCCCTCGCGGCCTGCTCGACCCCACCCAACGCCAACCTGGAACAGGCCCGCGTCAACTACTCGGCACTCCAGGCCGATCCACAGGCGAGCAAGGTCGCGGCCCTGGAAACCAAGGAAGCCAGCGACTACATGGACAAAGCCGACAATGCGTTCCGTGAACGTGAGGACACGGCGAAGGTCGACCAGTTGGCCTACCTGACCAATCAGCGAGTCGAAGTGGCCAAACAGACCATCGCTCTGCGCACTGCTGAAGCCGAGCTGAAAAATGCTTCGGCCAAGCGCGCCCAGGCCCGCCTTGATGCCCGCGACACGCAGATCAAGCAACTGCAGGCCAGCCTCAATGCCAAGCAGACCGACCGCGGCACCCTGGTGACCTTCGGCGACGTGCTGTTCGCCACCGACAAGGCCGAGCTGAAATCCAGCGGCCTGGTCAACGTCAACACCCTGGCGCGCTACCTGGAGCAGAATCCGGACCGCAAAGTGATTATCGAAGGCTACACCGACAGCACTGGCACCGCCTCGCACAACCAGTCGCTGTCGGAACGTCGCGCCAACTCGGTGCGCATGGCCCTGGTGAAAATGGGCGTTGACCCTGCGCGCATCGTCGCCCAGGGGTATGGCAAGGAATACCCGGTCGCCGACAACGGCAGCGCCTCGGGCCGAGCGATGAACCGTCGGGTCGAAGTCACCGTTTCCAATGACAGCCAACCAGTGATTCCGCGCTCGGCAGTGAGCGCAAACTAAACGTTTAACGCAGTAACGCAAAAGCCCCGTCTGATTCGTTCAGGCGGGGCTTTTTTTGTGCACGATCAGTGCGGCTGTGCTTACGGTTCAAGCTGCTGCGGCGTTTCCTGGCCCATGCAGCGCACCGCCTGCTTCTTGTTGTTGACCAGCACACCCGTCAGGCCTTTCTGTTCGGTGTCGAACATCACCAGCACGCCATCGATGCATTGCGCGACTTGCGCGGCCGGTTGCAGGGAGATTTTATAGTCTTCGCCCGGCACGGTCTTGAGCATGGTGAAGTCGCTGAGCAGCAAGGCATCTTCCGGCTTGGCAAAGTGCAGGTAGCCGTACCACCACAGGGCGCCCACGGTGCCGAGGATGGTGCAGATACCGGTGATGATCAGCGGGATGGCGTTACGTTCTTCACTCATTGCGGGCTCTCTTGCGGTTCAACTTCAGAATGACGGGGTGCCGGGTAGTTGGGGATTTCGCCGAGTCGACGCACCCCATTGAAATGTTCTGGATCGTCCAGCCAACGCAGCATGACGGTGCGCCAGACCGGATCGGCGAAGGTCTGCACATGACCACCTCGGGTCAGCTGCAGGACTTTGGGCGGCGGCGCAGCTTGATACAGTCGGATGCCGTTGGAAAGAGGCACGATCGGGTCATCGATGCTGTGGTAGATCAATTTCGGCACTTGCTTGATCTTTGGCATCGCGTAAATGGCACTGTCGGCGTCCGGAACCAGCCAGGACAACGGCACCTGTAGCGGCCAGGTCAGCCATGAAGTACTCAAGGCAAACTGGCCGACTGCGCGGTAGCTGGCGGGTACGCCATCGAGCACCAATGCCTTGAGTCCGGCCTGACGCTGCGGGCGTTCGGCCAGATAATGCAGGGCCATGGCCCCGCCGAGACTCTGGCCCAGCACGATCAACGGCTTACCCTGGACCTCGGGCGCCTGGCCCAGCCAGTTGAACGCGGCGTCGATGTCCAAATAGACCTGCGGCAGACTCGGTTTGCCCTCGGAGAGTCCGTATCCGCGGTAGTCCAGCAGCAACACTTGGTAACCTTCTTTCGGCAACCAATAGCTGCCTCCCAGGTGCATCGGCAGATTGCCGCCGTTGCCGTGCAGGTGCAGCACCGTGCCCTTGACCGCCACACCCGGTTTCGTCGGCAACCACCAGGCGTGCAGGCGGACACCGTCGGCGGTGGTCAGGGTGACGTCGTGAAATTCGAGGTCGGCTTTTGCCGGGGTGAATAACTGACCGGGTTCTGGGTAGAACAGCAGGGAACTGCAGCCGGTCAGGGTCAGGAGAAGGCCGATAACGCCGAGGATTCGCATCCTTTGAAACCTCTGTAGGAGCGAGCCTGCTCGCGATTGGGGGCCACATTCAACATATTTGTTGCCGGATAAACCGCCATCGCCAGCAAGCTGGCTCCTACAGAATGTTGGAATAGTCCGCCTCAATCCGGTCCAGGCTCAGGTGGTTGAGGAAGTTGGAGAAGCACATCCAGGCCGACAGCGCGTTCATGTCGCGGAACTGAGCCGGCAGGTATTTCGGTGGTTCCACCAGGCCTTCATCGACCAGCTGGCGCAAGGTGCGCATGTCTTCCAGGGTGGTCTTGCCGCAGAACAGCAACGGAATCTGCTCAAGCTTGCCTTTGCGCACGGCCAACTGAATGTAGTTGTAAACCATGATGAAGCCCTTGAGATAGGACAAGTCTTTAGTAAATGGCAGGCCATTGGGCACCGAACCGCGGAACACCCGGCTGGCGTTGCCGTAGCTTTCGGCCATTTCGAAGCCCTGCTCGCGGAAGAACTCGTAGATCTGCAGGAAGTCCGCGCCCTCCTCGACCATATGGATGGCGCGAGTACGGTTGGTCAATTTGCGCAGGCGGCTGGGATAGGAGGCGAAGGTGATGATTTCCATCAGGATCGCCAGGCCTTCCTGGGTCACGGTCGACGACGGCGGGCCCTTGGCCAGGAAGGTACAGATCGGTTGGCTCAAGCCATTGAGGGTGGTGCCGACATGCACCAGCCCTTCATGCACCTCGAGGGCACGCACGTCGCGTTCGTTGAACTTCGCGTCGGCGCGAATCTTGATGTAGTCGGCACCCGCCGCCGCATCAGCGACGATACCGTCGGACTCGAACACCCGAATGGTCTCCTCGGCCTCGCCAAAGACTTTGTTCAGGCGGGTCTGCAACAGGTGCACGGCCTCCTTGGCGCTAAGGGTCTTCGGTTCGTCCTTGAGGTCGCCCCGGCCATCGATGTTGTTCAGGTAATCGGACATCATCAGACCCAGGTCGGCCAGGGTCGGGTCGCCGGCGTGAAAGGCATCGGAGGCCGCGCCGTAGAGCTCCTGGGAAATCAGGCCGAAATCCTCAGTGCCCCGGGCTTCGAGCATCCGCACCACCATGCGGTACTCCTTGCACATGCGCCGCATGATCTGCCCGACCGGGTTGAACTGACCGAGCTGACGAGTGATGTCACGCTCGATGTTCTGGAACTCCAGCTTCACTTTGCTCGAGTCGAAAGACAGCGGCCGATTGAGGTAGTAATCGCGGTCCACCGCCGGCATTTCCTTGCCTTTGGCCTTGAGGAAGCCCTTGCGAATGGTGTCGTCCCACTTCACCGCATCGAGGACGCGGATCGGCGTCTGCGCCAGCACTATGCGATCAGACAGGGTGCGTATCGTCTGCTGGTAATCGTCCACCGGTAACTCCCTTGTTCAAGCCTGACGTACTGCGTTGAGTAAATATTCAGCGCCGCTGGTAGCGGGCAGCCTCGACAAAGACATCGGAATTGGCCGGATCGTCGAGGTAGGCGAATACCTGGTCCATGCTGCTATTGACCAGCACGCCATCGCCTTCACCGGTGGTAAAGGGGTCGCCCTGAAGCCGCTGCTGGCCAAGGGCCTGGCGGATCTGGTCGAGATCGAGTTGATAGATCACCAGTTCCCGGCGATCGTTGAGTTCGAAGCCGGCGATAGTGAAGTGTCCGCCATACTGGGCCGGGACCTTGGCCGACAGGTACCAGCGGTTGCCATGGCGCGACACGGTGAAGGGGTAGGCTTCACGCTCTTTCGGCCGCGCCTTGAAGTAGCTCACCGCTTGATAGCGGTCCGGGCCGACTCGGGTCAGTTCCAGATTCTGTGCTTCGCCCCAGGCGTTCTTGCTGGTCCATTTTCCCAGCAGCCCCTGCGGGGCTGCCTCATTGGCGGGCAACGGTTCCTTGAAGGAAACCAGGCAGCCACCCAGCAGCAAAAACGCCAGGAAGATCACCATCACACGCCAATACTTCATCCAGGACTCCCTTTTACTGCCCGCCAGGGGTTACACCGACGCCAGCACCAAATGCATGTACCGGGTGAGGATAGCGAGCGTTTCCTCTTCCGTTTGCGGCTGCGCCTCGTTGAGCAAGCCTTGATATTCCATCCGTCCGATTATAGCCGTCAACACTTTGGCATCTTGCTCCGGCTGCGCCGAGCCCAGCACCTCGAACAACTGGAAGGTGCCATGCAGGAGAATCTGCTGATGGGAGCGCACCAACAGTGCCAGGCGTGGATTGAGCAGGGCTTCCTGGCGAAACGCCTGTTCGGCCATCAGGTGCTCACGGCGATTGACCAGTTGCCGGTGCACATAATCGGCGGTAAACCGCGCAATGTCGTCGGCCACTCGCGAACGGGATTCGGGGCTGCCATCACTGCTGACCACCAATTCGCGCAATAACCCTTCGTGGTTGGCCCACAGCTTGGCCATATACGCGGCGCTGCGCTCCACATACTGGGCGAAGGTATCGGTCAACAGGTCGTCGATGTCCTTGAAATAGTAGGTGGTCGCCGACAGCGGTACGTCGGCTTCCGCCGCCACGGCGCGGTGGCGCACCGCGCGCACGCCGTCGCGCACGACAATGCGCATCGCGGCATCAAGAATCTCCTGGCGACGCTGTTCACTGCCCTGGCGGCTGGCCTTGCGGCCCTGGTACTGAACACTTTCGGCGACCGCCGTGGCGACCCCCGCAGCTCCTTCTTGAGCATTTGCACGATTCACCGGTCTTACCTCGCAGTTGGAAGCAATAAGTTGATACGTTTGTTCCATTCAGGCAATAAAAAGCCGCCTGAAGTCGGCGGCTTTTTAAATTGCAGCATTTACGCTTGCGGTCGCATGTGCGGGAACAGGATCACATCGCGGATCGATGGCGAGTTGGTCAACAACATCACCAGGCGATCGATACCGATGCCCTCGCCCGCCGTTGGCGGCATGCCGTACTCCAGCGCACGCACGAAGTCGGCGTCGTAGTGCATGGCTTCGTCGTCGCCGGCGTCCTTGTCGGCCACCTGGGCCATGAAGCGCTCGGCCTGGTCTTCCGCGTCGTTCAACTCGGAGTAGGCGTTAGCGATTTCGCGACCACCGATGAACAGCTCGAAGCGGTCGGTGACGTTCGGGTTGTCGTCGTTGCGACGAGCCAGCGGCGATACTTCGAACGGGTACTGGGTAATGAAGTGCGGCTGTTCCAGCTTGTGCTCCACCAGTTCTTCGAAAATCATCACCTGCAGCTTGCCCAGGCCTTCGAAGCCCAGCACCTTGGCGCCGGCTTTCTTGGCGATGTCACGGGCCTTGTCGATGTCGTTCAGGTCGTCGGCGGTCAGCTCAGGGTTGTACTTGAGGATCGAGTCGAACACTGACAGGCGCACGAACGGCTCGCCGAAGTGGAACACCTTGTCGCCGTACGGCACGTCAGTGCTGCCCAGGACCAGCTGCGCCAGTTCACGGAACAGTTCTTCGGTCAGGTCCATGTTGTCTTCGTAGTCGGCGTACGCCTGGTAGAACTCCAACATAGTGAATTCAGGGTTGTGACGAGTCGAAACGCCTTCGTTACGGAAGTTGCGGTTGATCTCGAAGACTTTCTCGAAGCCGCCAACCACCAGGCGCTTGAGGTACAGCTCAGGCGCGATACGCAGGAACATTTCCATGTCCAGCGCGTTGTGGTGGGTTTCGAACGGCTTGGCTGCCGCGCCGCCAGGGATGGTCTGCAGCATCGGCGTTTCAACTTCGAGGAAGTCGCGCTTCATCAGGAAGCTGCGGATGTGCGCAATCACCTGCGAACGCACGCGGAACGTCTGGCGCACGTCTTCGTTGACGATCAGGTCAACGTAACGCTGGCGATAGCGCTGCTCGGTGTCGGTCAGGCCGTGGTGCTTGTCCGGCAATGGGCGCAGGGACTTGGTCAGCAGACGCACGCTGGTCATTTCAACGTACAGGTCGCCCTTGCCGGAACGGGCCAGGGTGCCTTCGGCGGCAATGATGTCGCCCAGGTCCCAGGTTTTCACCTCGGCCAGGGTTTCTTCCGGCAGGGTCTTGCGGTTGACGTAGACCTGGATGCGCCCGGTCATGTCCTGGATCACCATGAACGAGCCACGGTTGAGCATGATGCGACCGGCAACCTTGACCGGGATTGCAGCCTCTGCGAGCTCTTCCTTGGTCTTGTCCGCGTACTGTTTCTGCAGGACATCGCAGTAGTTGTCGCGGCGGAAGTCGTTCGGGAAGGCATTGCCCTTGGCGCGCTCGGCAGCAAGCTTTTCCTTGCGCAGGGCGATCAGGGTGTTTTCTTCCTGTTGCAGGGCTTGCGGGTCGAGTTCTAGGTCGCTCATGTCTTTAGGTATTCCATCTGGTTCGTTGCCCCCGGCCTGCGGCCGGGGATCGCCGGCAAGCCGGCTCCTACAGGGATCGCGGTGTGTCAGGGTATTACAGCCCGGACTTCAGGCTGGCTTCCAGGTACTCGTCGATGTCGCCGTCGAGCACCTTGTCGCAGTCGCTGCGTTCGATGTTGGTGCGCAGATCCTTGATCCGCGAGGCATCCAGTACATAGGAACGAATCTGGTGACCCCAGCCGATATCGGACTTGGTGTCTTCCAGCGCTTGCGACGCGGCGTTGCGTTTCTGCATTTCCTGCTCGTACAACTTGGCCCGCAGCATTTTCATGGCGGTGTCCTTGTTGGCGTGCTGGGAACGTTCGTTCTGGCAGCTGACCACGGTGTTGGTCGGTACGTGAGTGATACGTACGGCCGAGTCGGTGGTGTTTACGTGCTGACCACCGGCACCGGAGGAACGATAGGTGTCGATCCGCAGGTCTGCCGGGTTGATTTCG
Organism: Pseudomonas sp. Pse1; assembly: GCF_024519635.1. Classification (NCBI taxonomy): domain Bacteria; kingdom Pseudomonadati; phylum Pseudomonadota; class Gammaproteobacteria; order Pseudomonadales; family Pseudomonadaceae; genus Pseudomonas; species Pseudomonas sp. Pse1. The sequence goes on along the minus strand of NZ_JALJRO010000004.1, from coordinate 252,639 downwards.
ATTTCCACTTTGTCGTCGATCTCTGGCGAGACGAAAACCGCGGAGAACGAGGTGTGGCGACGGTTGCCGGAGTCGAACGGGCTCTTGCGCACCAGGCGGTGCACGCCGATTTCGGTGCGCAGCCAGCCAAAGGCGTACTCGCCCTTGATGTGCACGGTAGCGCCCTTGATCCCGGCGACTTCACCGGCCGACAGCTCCATGATGGTCGCATCGAAGCCGCGCTTGTCAGCCCAGCGCAAGTACATGCGCAGCAGGATGTTGGCCCAGTCCTGGGCTTCGGTGCCGCCGGAACCGGCCTGGATGTCCAGGTAGGCGTTATTCGGGTCCATTTCATGGCTGAACATGCGACGGAATTCCAGCTTGGCCAGGCTTTCCTCGAGACGGGCCAGCTCGGCGACCACATCGTCGACGGCGCCTTCGTCGTTTTCTTCGACGGCCATGTCCAGCAGGTCACGGCAATCGGCCAGACCGGTGTTCAGCTCGTCAAGGGTATCGACGATCTGCGCCAGCGCAGCGCGCTCGCGGCCCAGTTCCTGGGCGTATTCAGGTTTGTTCCAGACACTCGGATCTTCAAGCTCGCGATTGACCTCGGTCAGACGCTCATGCTTTTGATCGTAGTCAAAGATACCCCCGAATAGTTTCGGAGCGCTCGGACAGGTCCTTGATGGTGTTAAGGATCGGGTTGATTTCCATGGCGGGCAGCACTCGTTGGCGAACTTTTGAAAGCCGGCGAGTATACCGTAATCAGGCCGCCACGGCAGCCCGCCTGGCGGCAATTGCGCCACCAAAACGGCTGTTTTTTACGCGATCCCGACCTGATTGCGCCCATTGTTCTTCGCCAGGTACAGCCCCTTGTCGGCCGCCGAAATTAACTGTCGGCAGTCACTGCCCGGCTGCGGGGTGATGGTCGACAGACCGATGCTGATGGTCAGGCTCGCACCTTCGGCCGGGGAAATGTGCGGAATTTTCAGGGCAGCGACGGTCTGGCGCAGCTTCTCCGCGACCAGCCGTGCGCCGCCGGGCGAGGTGTTGGGCAGCACCAGGGCGAACTCTTCGCCGCCGTAGCGCGCCGGCAGGTCTGATGGACGACTGCTGGCATCGCGGATGGCCGTGGCCACCTTGCGCAGGGCTTCATCCCCGTCCAAATGGCCAAAACTGTCGTTAAATGACTTGAAGTAGTCGACATCGATCATCAACAGCGAGAGCTGGGTCTGATCCCGCAGCGACCGCCTCCACTCCAGTTCCAGGTATTCGTCGAAGTGCCGGCGGTTCGACAGGCCGGTCAGGCCGTCGGAGTTCATCAGGCGTTGCAGCACCAGGTTGGTGTCGAGCAACTGCTGCTGACTGACCCGCAGCGCCCGGTACGCGGCATCTCGCTGGATCAGGGTGTTGTAGGAGCGTGAGTGATAGCGGATCCGCGCGACCAGTTCGATATTGTCCGGCAGTTTGACCAGGTAATCGTTGGCGCCGGCGGCAAAGGCCGCGCTCTTGATTAAGGGGTCTTCCTTGGTCGACAGAACAATGATCGGGATGTCCTTGGTCGCTGGATGGTTGCGGTATTCGCGCACCAGCGTCAGGCCGTCCAGGCCGGGCATCACCAGATCCTGGAGGATCACCGTCGGCTTGATGCGGATCGCATGGGCAATCGCCTGATGCGGATCGGCGCAGAAGTGGAAGTCGATGTTGTCCTCGTTGGCCAACCCACGACGCACCGCTTCGCCGATCATCGCCTGGTCGTCGACCAGCAGGACCATGGCGGCGTTTTCATCGTTCTTGAAGTCGTCGAGCTGTAACTCATCCATGGGGATTCACCTGAAATACTGCTTGGCCAGTACCGCTGCGGATGTCAGTCATTGTGCAAAGATCTCCAGCAAACGTGGCGCTATTTTGTCCAGCGGGCGGATTTCTACAGCGGCATCGATGGCGGCGGCGGCCTTGGGCATGCCGTACACCGCACTGCTGTGCTGATCCTGAGCAATGGTCAGAAAACCCTGCTGGCGCATCAATTTAAGTCCCTGGGCGCCATCGCGGCCCATGCCGGTCAGCAGCACACCCACTGCATCACCGTTCCAGTAACTGGCCACGCTTTCAAAGAACACGTCAATCGAAGGTCGGTAGATCTCGTTGACCGGTTCGGCGGTGTAGGCCAGCGTACCGTTTTTCAATAATCGAATATGGTGATTGGTGCCCGCCAGCAGCACGGTACCGCTCTGAGGCGGCTCGCCCTCCTTCGCCAGGCGTACATCGAGGCCGCTGGCACTGCTCAGCCATTCGGCCATGCCGGCGGCAAACACCTGATCCACGTGCTGTACCAGCACAATCGCCCCGGGAAAATTACGCGGCAAGCCATTGAGCAGCACTTCCAGGGCGGCCGGGCCACCGGCCGAGGAGCCGATGGCTACCAGGCGCTGGCGCGACGCCGACGCGCGCAACGGGCTGGGCGTCTGCCTTTCGCGGCCGGTCTTCTCGCCAATCAGCCAGCCGATATTCATGATTTTGCGCAGCAGTGGCGCCGCCGCTTCCTGGGCGTTGCCCGCACCCAGCGCCGGGGTGTCGACCACATCCAGGGCGCCATGGCCCATGGCTTCGAAGACCCGGTGCACATTCTGCTGGCGATCGACCGTGACAATCACGATGGCGCATGGGGTTTCGGCCATGATCCGCCGGGTCGCCTCGACCCCGTCCATGACCGGCATGATCAAGTCCATCAGGATCAGGTCCGGGGTCAGCTCGGCGCATCGCTGCACCGCCTCCGCGCCATTGCTGGCGACCCACACCACCTGATGTGCGGGCTCGAACGCCAGGGCGCGGCGCAACGCCTCCACCGCCATGGGCATGTCGTTGACGATTGCGATCCTCATGCCCGCGCTCCTCCTATGAGCTCAACCACTGCGTCGAGCAGGGCATCATCATGAAAACTGGCCTTGGCTAGATAATAGTCGGCTCCGGCTTCCAGTCCACGGCGTCGGTCTTCTTCGCGATCCTTGTAGGACACCACCATCACCGGCAATGACTGCAAGCGGTTGTCGCGACGCAACAGCGATACCAGCTCGATACCGTCCATGCGCGGCATGTCGATATCGGTAATCAGCAGGTCGAAATCCTCGGAGCGCAGGGCGTTCCAACCGTCCATGCCATCCACGGCGACGGCGACGTCATAACCGCGATTGACCAGCAACTTGCGCTGCAACTCACGCACGGTCAGCGAATCGTCGACCACCAGCACCCGTTTACGCGCCACGTGCGCCGCCTGCTGATTATTACGAGCGATGCGCTCCAGGCGTCCAGTGTTAAGCAGCTTCTCAACGGAGCGCAGCATGTCTTCGACATCGACGATCAACACCACCGAGCCGTCATCGAGCAAGGCCCCGGCGGAGATATCCTGGATCTTGCCCAGGCGTTCATCCAGCGGCAGCACCACCAGGGTGCGCTCGCCGATGAAGCGCTCGACCGCCACCCCATACACCGCATCGCGCTCGCGAATCACCACCACCTTGAGGGTCGCCGCGCTGTTCTGGCTGGCCGGATGCTGCAACAACTGACTGGCGGCAACCAGGCCGACATGACGCCCCTCGTGCCAGAAATGCTGGCGCCCCTCGACCTGAATGATCTCATCCGGGGCCAGGTCACACATGCGCTCGATGTGCGCCAGGGGGAAGGCATAGGCTTCTTCACCCACTTCCACCACCAGGCTGCGCACCACCGACAGGGTCAGCGGCACTTCCAGATGAAAGCGACTGCCCTCCCCGGTTTTCTGCTCGAGCTCCACCGCTCCACGCAACTGGCGCACCATATGCTGCACCGCGTCCAGGCCGACACCGCGCCCGGAGACCTCGGTGACCCTGTCGCGCAGACTGAAGCCGGGCAGGAACAGGAACGTCAGCAGCTCTTCCTCGCTCAACTGTGCAGCCGTCTCGGCCGGCGACAGCTGGCGCTCGACGATACTGCGCCGGACCCGCTCCAGGTCGACACCATTGCCATCGTCGCTGAGTTCCAGCACCAGCAGACCGGCCTGGTGAGAGGCGCGCAAGCGGATCAACCCTTCGGCGGGCTTGCCGGCGAGCAGGCGCTGCTCCGGCATTTCGATGCCATGGTCCACCGCGTTGCGCAACAAATGGGTCAGCGGTGCTTCGAGTTTTTCCAGGACATCACGATCGACCTGAGTCTTCTCGCCCTCGATCTCCAACCGCACCTGCTTGCCGAGACTACGCCCCAGGTCGCGGACCATGCGCACCTGCCCCGTCAACACATCGGCAAACGGCCGCATGCGACAGGCCAGGGCGGTGTCGTAGAGCACTTGCGCACGCTGACTGGCCTGCCAGGCAAACTCGTCCAGCTCGGCGGTTTGCTCCGCCAGCACCTGCTGCGACTCGGCGAGTAACCGTCGCGCATCCTCCAGGGCTTCCTGCGCCTCCAGGCTCAGGCTCTGCTCGGTGAGTTGGGCGTTAAGGTTTTCCAGTGCGCGCAGGCCATTGCTCTGCAAGCGTTTAAGCCGCTGCAGGGTTGCCAGGTAGGGCTTCAGGCGCTGGGTTTCCACCAGCGACTTGCTCGACAGGTCGAGCAAGCTGTTCAGGCGCTCGGCGGTGACCCGCAGCACACGCTCGCCACCTTCGGTGACGCGCTTGCCCGGACGTGACGTTTGCACCGACGTCGCGATCTCCGGCTCGAGCAACTCTGGAGCAGGCGCTGGCTCAAGCTGCAACTCAGCCATTGGCCGTTCGGACAGCGGCGCGGCCACTACTGGGGCGGGCGCCGCCGGATCCAGCAGGCGTCCCATCAACGCCACATAGGCTTCAATGTTCTCGGGGCCGACATCGGCACTGCCGGGCGTGGCAATGCGCATCAGCAAATCAGTGCCCTGGAGCAATGCATCAATGTGCTCGGGGCGCAGCAGCAGGCGCCCCTCCTGAGCACTGACCAGGCAATCTTCCATCACATGAGAAACACTGACCCCGGCGTCCACCCCGACAATCCGGGCGGCGCCCTTGAGCGAGTGAGCCGCACGCATGCAGGATTCCAGGTGGTCGGCCTGGGTCGGATCACGCTCCAACGCCAACAGGCCGGCACTGAGCACTTGGGTCTGGGCCTCGGCCTCCAGGCTGAACAACTCCAGCAGCGAGGCGTCGCGCATTTGCTCGGGGGTCATGTGAGGCTCCGGGTCACGGCGGACAACAACTGCTCTTCATCCAGCCAACGCAAGCTGCGCCCCTTGTACGGCAATACGCCTCGGGTGTACTTGCCACTGGCCTGCGGGCCGGACTGCGAGGCAGCGTCGAGCAGGCGCTGGTCAATGGCGTGAATCCCGTCCACTTCATCCACCGGTACCACCACCGGGCCACCCTGTGCAGCAATGATCAACATACGCGGCATCACCCGTGCGGCTGCGGTGACAGGGGCCGACGCTTCCAGCCCCAGCAACTCCACCAGCGACAGGCACGCCACCAGCGCCCCGCGCACATTCGCCACCCCCAGCAGTGCCCGCGAGCGCTGATGAGGCAACGAATGCACGGTCTGCAAGGGCGCCACTTCCACCAGGCTGCGGGTGCTGAGCGCCAGCCACTCCTCGCCCAGGCGGAACATTAATAGCGAGCGCGTGGCAACCTGGACTTCGACCACCGCCGAAGAGTGTCGCTCGTCGTCCTGCTGCAAGGCATAGCGATCCAGCAAGCGGGTGGCGGCGGCGGAATACACCGCACAATTGCGGCAATGAATATGCTCAGCCAGCAACGGACAGGAGTGGTCGCCATGGATCCCGATGCGGTTCCAGCAATCGTCAATGGCTTGGGCATCGTCATGGGTCACGTTCAACGAAACAGAACCGATCATCGTTTGCGCTCACTGTCAGCGGTTCGTTCGTTACGCGCAGCGCGTTCCTGCAAGCGCCGGGCTCCGGCCTCGTCGCCCTGGGAGGCCAGCAGGGCGGCCAAATGCATCAGGGCTTCGGGGTGTTGCGGTTCCAGGTACAAGGCCTTGCGATAAAAGCCCTGGGCCTCCACCGCACTGCCGGCCACGTCGCTGAGCAGACCCAACCAATAGAACACCTGGGCGACAGGGGCATGCTGGCGCAGATAAGTCTCGCACGCCGCGCGCGCTTCCAGGCTTTTGCCTGCGTTGGCCAGGGCCGCGATATTCGCCAACAGCTGCGCGGCATCACTCGCCGGGGCTTTTTCAACCCGTGCCGGTGCAGTGCTGGCGAAGGGTCGACCCCGTGGCGTCGGCGCAGACATCCGGCGCGCCGGAGCACTGACCGGCAAAGGCGGCGGGATGAAGGCGGGTAGAGGTTCGGGCTGCGGATCGCTATGTCGGCTGAAGGCAAACGACTGGGGGATACCAATCGAACGCATGCCCAGGCGCCCCAGCAGACTGCCTTCGGCCGGGCCGATAAACAGCACGCCATCGACATGGGTCAGGCGCTTGAGCACTTCGAATACTTGCTGCTGGGTCGGCTGGTCGAAGTAGATCAGCAGGTTGCGGCAGAACACGAAGTCATAAGGCGGTTCATTGGCCAGCAGCGTCGGATCCAGCAGATTGCCGACCTGCAGGCGCACCTGCTCGCGCACTCGCTGATCAAGCTGATAGCCGTCGGCCTCGGTGCTGAAATGGCGGTCGCGAAAATCGATCTGCTGCCCACGAAACGAGTTCTTGCCGTAGCGCGCACGCTTGGCCCGCTCCACCGACAGCGGGCTGACGTCCAGCCCCTCGACCTTGAACTGATGCGGCGCCAGGCCTGCATCGAGCAAAGCCATGGCAATCGAATAGGGCTCTTCGCCGGTGGAACACGGCAAGCTGAGAATGCGCAGCGCACGCATGTTATGCAGTTCGGCCAAGCGTTTGTTCGCCAGTTTGGCCAGGGTCGCGAAGGACTCCGGATAGCGAAAGAACCAGGTTTCGGGGACGATCACCGCTTCGATCAGCGCTTGCTGTTCGTCAGCCGACACCTGCAGACGCTGCCAGTATTGGTCGGCCGTCTCCACCTGTTGCGCAGTCGTGCGTTGGCGCACGGCGCGCTCGATGATGGCAGGCCCGACCGACGTTACATCAAGGCCGATCCGCGCCTTGAGAAAATCGAAAAAACGTTGATCGCTGCTCATGGATGGTCCCCAAGCAGCGCAAGATCCAGCGGCGGCTGAGGAAACAGCAACGCACGCACTTGCGCATCCAGCAGGTCTGCCACTCGCACCCACTGCAACAAGCCCTGGGCATCCTCGCGCACCGGCCCCAGGTACGGCGCCTGGCGGTTGTCCAGGCCATAGGGCTGGAAGTCGGCGGGGTCGCAGCGCAGGGTGTCGGTGGCCTGCTCCAGAATCAATCCCAGCAAGCGCGCCGGGACGCTGTCATCGGCACGGTAGTGCACCAGCACCAGGCGGGTACTGGTGCGCGATACGGCAGCCTGGCCAAAGGTCAGCGCAGCAATATCAATCACCGGCACCACGGCGCCACGGTAGGCGAACACCCCCGCCACCCAATGCGGCGCCCTGGCAATCGGCTTCAATGGCAGGCGCGGCAGCACCTCTGCCACCTCCACGGCCTGCAACGCGTAGCGCTCGCCGCCAATGCGAAACACCAGGAACAGCGCCAGTTTCGGCCCCACGGCCGCGCCCCGCTTGGCCAGGAGTTCGCTCATCAGACTTTGAATCGCGAGACGCCGCTGCGCAGCCCGACGGCCACCTGGCTCAGTTCGTCGATGGCGAAACTGGCCTGGCGCAGCGATTCGACGGTCTGGCTGCTGGCATCGCCCAGCTGCACCAGCGCGTGATTGATCTGCTCGGCACCGGTGGCCTGGGCCTGCATGCCCTCGTTGACCATCAGCACCCTCGGTGCCAGCGCCTGGACCTGATGAATGATCTGCGACAGCTGTTCACCCACCTGCTGCACCTCGGACATGCCACGGCGCACTTCTTCGGAAAATTTGTCCATGCCCATCACCCCGGCCGAGACCGCCGACTGGATCTCGCGCACCATCTGCTCGATGTCGTAAGTGGCGACAGCCGTCTGGTCGGCCAAGCGTCGCACTTCGGTGGCGACCACGGCAAAGCCGCGCCCATATTCGCCGGCTTTCTCCGCTTCGATCGCGGCGTTGAGCGACAGCAGGTTGGTCTGGTCGGCGACCTTGACGATGGTCACCACCACCTGATTGATGTTGCCGGCCTTCTCGTTGAGGATCGCCAGCTTGGCATTCACCAGATCGGCGGCGCCCATCACCGAGTGCATGGTGTCTTCCATACGCGCCAGGCCTTGCTGGCCAGAGCCGGCCAGCACCGAGGCCTGATCAGCGGCGGTGGAGACTTCAGTCATGGTGCGCACCAAGTCGCGGGAGGTTGCGGCGATTTCCCGCGAGGTGGCGCCGATTTCCGTGGTGGTCGCGGCGGTTTCGGTGGCGGTGGCCTGCTGCTGCTTGGAGGTAGCGGCAATTTCGGTGACCGAAGTGGTGACCTGTACCGAGGAACGTTGGGCCTGGGACACCAGCGCTGTGAGCTCGGTCATCATGTCGTTGAAGCCGGTTTCCACGGCGCCGAATTCGTCCTTGCGGTCGAGATTCAGGCGGCCGCTGAGGTCGCCGGTGCGCATGATCTCGAGGATCTTCACGATGCGGTTCATCGGCGCCATGATCGCCCGCATCAGCAACAGGCCGCAGAGTGCGGCGGCCAGCACCGCCACCAGCAGCGAAATGCCCATGATCACTTTCGCAGTGAGGACCGCGTCATCGATGGCCGCGATGTCCCTGTCCGCCACCTTTTTGTTATGACGCAAGATATCGTTGAGTTTGACTCGACCTGCGGTCCAGGCCGGCGTCAGCTGGTCGTGGAACATCTTGAGCGCGTCAGCGTTCTGACTAAGTGCATGCAACTCGATCACGGCGGCGAGAATGCGGTGGTAGTCCTCGTGAAGCTTACCGAACGCGGCATACTCAGCCCGGTCTTCGTCATCCGTCACCGTCGCCTGGTACAGGTCCATCTGCTCCTGCAGACGCGCGGAGTAGGCCTTGAAGTCGGCGGCATCCTGAGCGCTGAAGCCCTGGCCCTGTTCCGTACCCAGCATCTCCAGCATTCGCAGGTAACTGTCGGACCAGGCACCGCGAATCATCGAGCTATAAAACACCCCGGGCAACGCATCTTCACGAACACTGGCTTCGCTGCTTTCAATTTTCAACAGCCGCGAATACGAGACGACAACCATCAGCAGCATGATGGCGATAATTACCGCAAAGCTCGCCAAAATGCGTTGGCGCAACGTCCAGTTCTTCACAGTCAGTCCTCGGGGCCATTCAAATGGTGGGGAGTATAGCCGAGGGCGCGCCGCGTTTTAGCAGCCGTTGCGCACTGCGTCTCATCTCGAGCGAAAAGCCAGCGTCCGCTCTGGGACGGCTACTTTCCGTCAGATGGGCCAAGTGCCGCCAGTGATATTTGTGTAGAAACAGACCGTGAAACGGTCATGTGCGGGGCGGCGATGGCGTGAACCATGACAAAGCTGGCTCGCCATCGCCCGGGTGATCAGACCAGCGTTTGACGCACCTGCTTCTCCAGTTCGACCTTCAAGCCAGGTTCCAGCTTGAGCTGGCGCGCCAGTTCGTCGAGGTAGGACTTCTCCATGAAGCTTTCCTCATCCACCAGCATGACGCTGGCGATGTACATCTCGGCGGCCATTTCCGGGGTTCTCGCCGCACGTGCGACGTCGGCCGGATCCAGCGGTTTGTTCAGTTCGGCGTGTAGCCAGTGTTGCAGTTGCTGGTCGTTGTCGAGCTTGACGAATTCGCCCTCGATCAACCCGCGCTCACGCTCATCAATGTGCCCATCAGCCTTGGCCGCCGCCACCAACGCCTTGAGGATTGCCTGGCTGTGCTCCTCGACCTGCGCCGGCGGCAGGCGGTCAAGGGTTTGTGGTGCTGATTGCGGAGCGGTGCCCTGCTGCGCCTGCCAGTTGCCGAACGCCTTGTAGGCAATCACGCCCAAAGCCGCCAAACCGCCATAGATGGCGACCTTCCCGCCAACCTTGCGCACCTTTTTATTGCCCAGCAGCAGGCCCATGGCACCAGCCGCCAGAGCGCCGCCACCGGCACCGGATAACAGACTGCCGAGACCGCTTTTATCCGAACGTGCAGTCGTGCGCTGAACATTGCCGGTCTTGTTCTGCAACAGGTCCTGACCGGACTTGAGTAACTGGTCGAGCAAACCACGGGTGTTCATTTATAGCCTCCAGAAAATCAGGTTTAACCCATAAATAAGGCCACCAGCCTAGATCCAAAGTGCCCGGGCCTCGTCGACGAGAGTGCTTCCAGATGTTGCCCGAGCCTTGCCACCCAACCTTGGTTGGACTAGGGCATCGAAAAAAAAGATATACACTGCAACAAATCTATAAAAACCGCTCACCGGGTACTTTTTCCCATGATGACCCTGCGTCAGATCCGTCATTTCATCGCCGTGGCCGAAACCGGCTCGATCTCGGCCGCCGCCCAGGCGGTATATATCTCCCAATCCACCCTGACCCTGGCCATCCAGCAACTGGAGCAGGAGATCGGGGTTAACCTGTTCAATCGCCATGCCAAGGGCATGACCCTGACCCACCAGGGCCATCAGTTCCTGCGCCAGGCGCACTTGATCCTCGCCACCGTCGACAACGCCAAACGCAGCCTGCAACAGAGCACCGACCAGGTGGCCGGGCAGTTGACCATTGGCGTGACCAGCCTGGTGGCCGGTTACTACCTGGCCGACCTGCTGACCCGTTTTCAGCGCGCCTACCCCAACGTGGAAATCCGCGTCATGGAAGACGAGCGGCCGTACATCGAGCATTTGCTGGTCAGCGGCGAAATCGACGTTGGGGTATTGATTCTCTCCAACCTGGAAGATCGCCACGCCCTACAAACCGAAGTGCTGACCCACTCGCCCCATCGCCTGTGGCTGCCGGCCCAGCATCCCCTGCTCGAGCACGACAGCATCAATCTGGCGGACGTCGCTCGCGAGCCGCTGATCCAGCTCAACGTCGACGAAATGGACCGCAATGCCCAGCGTATGTGGCGCGCAGCCTCACTGCAGCCGCGCATCACCCTGCGCACTGCGTCCACCGAGGCTGTTCGTAGCCTGGTGGCTGCCGGCCTGGGCGTGTCGATCCAGCCCGACATGACCTATCGCCCCTGGTCGTTGGAAGGCGACATCATCGAAGCGCGGCCCATCGCCGACCTCAGCCAGACCCTCGACGTTGGCCTCGCCTGGCGTCGCGGCACCGCCCGCCCTACCCTGGTCGACCCGTTCCTCACCGTCGCCCGCGAGCAACCCCACGGCGGACGCAAGCCATCGATTTAATCGAACGCTGCATTCAGTATTTAGAATTTGTCGTCCCCAGGCCCTGCCACTAGTCTTAGCCCATCTATAAGACGGTCGGGCCCCCAGTCACCGGGAGCACCATGGCCACACAAGAAAAGAGAACCCGCAAAATGCCCGGCACGCAGACCCCGTTGTTCACCAACTTGTTGATCGATGGTGAATTGGTTGCCGGCCAGGGCTTTGTCGAGCCGATTCTCAATCCAGCCACTGGCGAAGTGCTGACCCAGATTGCCGAAGCCAGCAACGAACAAGTCGAAGCGGCGATTCTCGCGGCCCACCACGCATTCCCGGCCTGGTCACGGACCACCCCGCAGCAGCGCTCGAACATTCTCCTGAGCATTGCCAATGCCGTGGAAAAACACGCCGACCTGCTCGCCCGCCTCGAATCGCTGAACTGCGGCAAGCCCCTGCACCTGGCCCGTCAAGACGATCTCAGCGCAACCGTCGATGTGTTCCGCTTCTTCGCCGGAGCCGTACGCTGCCAGACCGGCCAGCTCAGCGGCGAATACCTGCCCGGCTACACCAGCATGGTGCGCCGCGACCCGATTGGCGTGGTGGCCTCGATTGCCCCGTGGAACTACCCGATCATGATGGCCGCGTGGAAAATCGCCCCGGCCCTGGCCGCCGGCAACACCTTGGTGTTCAAGCCTTCGGAACACACCCCGCTGTCGATCCTGGCGCTGGCGCCGATGCTTGCCGAGATCCTGCCACGCGGCGTGATCAACATTATCTGCGGTGGTGGCGAGGGGGTTGGCAGTCACTTGGTCAGCCACCCGAAGGTGCGCATGGTGTCCCTGACCGGCGACATCGTCACCGGCCAGAAAATTCTCCAGGCCGCGGCCAAGACCCTCAAGCGCACCCACCTGGAACTGGGTGGCAAGGCGCCGGTGATCGTCTGCAACGACGCCGACCTGAAGGCGGTGATCGAAGGCGTGCGCAGCTACGGCTATTACAACGCCGGACAGGACTGCACGGCGGCCTGCCGGATCTACGCCCAGGCGGGCATCCACGACAAACTGGTGGCCGATCTGGGCGCCGCGGTCAGCAGCCTGCGGTTCGCGGGCAAGCGCGACGCCGACAACGAAATCGGCCCGCTGATCAGCACCCGCCAGCGTGACCGCGTGGCCAGCTTCGTCGAGCGTGCTCTCGGTCAACCGCATATCGAACGCGTGACCGGCGCAGCGGTGCACTCCGGTGCCGGCTTCTATTACCAGCCCACCCTGCTGGCCGGCTGCAAGCAAAGCGATGAAATCGTCCAGCGCGAAGTGTTCGGCCCGGTGGTCACCGTGACCCGCTTCGACGAACTGGAGCAAGCGGTGGATTGGGCGAACGACTCGGAATACGGCCTGGCCTCCTCGGTCTGGACCCAGAACCTGGACAAGGCCATGCAGGTCGCCGCGCGCCTGCAATACGGCTGCACCTGGATCAACAGCCATTTCATGCTGGTCAGCGAAATGCCCCACGGCGGTTTGAAGCGTTCGGGCTACGGCAAAGACTTATCCAGTGATTCGTTGCAGGACTACAGCGTGGTGCGCCACATCATGGCGCGTCACGGCAATGACCTGAAATAACACAACTAAGCTAATAACGAGCCAAAAGGCCAGCAACCCTGCTTGAAAAACTGCCCCGACCATAATTTAAAGAAGAGGGAATTCCCATGTTCGCGCACAAGACCGCACTGCTCAGTGCAATCACCACCGCGCTGCTGGCCAGTGCCAGTATCCAGGCCGCCGAACCCGCGACAGCCGTTGGTGCCGGTGAAGGCCAACTGGATATCGTGGCCTGGCCTGGCTACATCGAACGGGGCGAAAGCGACAAGGCCTACGACTGGGTGAGCGGTTTCGAGAAGGAAACCGGCTGCAAGGTCAACGTCAAGACCGCCGCCACTTCCGACGAGATGGTCAGCCTGATGGCCAAGGGCGGCTACGACCTGGTGACAGCGTCCGGCGACGCCTCGCTGCGACTGATCGTCGGCAAGCGTGTGCAGCCGATCAATACCGCACTGATCCCGAACTGGAAAAACCTCGACCCTCGCCTCAAGGATGCACCGTGGTACGTGGTCAATAAGCAGACTTACGGCACCCCTTACCAGTGGGGTCCGAACGTATTGATGTACAACACCAACGTGTTCAAGACGCCGCCGACCAGCTGGAACGTGGTGTTCGACGCGCAGAACCTGCCGGACGGCAAGCCGAACAAAGGTCGCGTGCAAGCCTATGACGGCCCGATCTACATCGCCGACGCGGCGCTGTTCCTTAAGAGCACCAAGCCGGAGCTGGGGATCCAGAACCCCTACGAACTGACCGAAGTCCAATACAAGGCCGTGCTCGATCTGCTGCGCGCACAGCAGCCGTTGATCCACCGCTACTGGCACGACACCACAGTGCAAATGAGTGACTTCAAAAACGAAGGCGTGGTGGCCTCCAGCGCCTGGCCTTATCAGGTCAACGGCTTGATGAACGAGAAGCAGCCGATCGCTTCCACCATCCCGAAAGAAGGTGCCACCGGCTGGGCCGACACCACCATGCTGCACGCCGAGGCCAAGCACCCGAACTGCGCCTACAAGTGGATGGACTGGTCGTTGCAGCCGAAAGTCCAGGGTGACGTCGCAGCCTGGTTCGGCTCCTTGCCAGCGGTCCCGGCGGCTTGCCAGGGCAGCGAACTGCTGGGCGCCGAAGGCTGCAAGACCAACGGTTTCGACCAGTTCGACAAGATCGCCTTCTGGAAAACCCCGCAGGCTGAAGGCGGCAAATTCGTACCGTACAGCCGCTGGACCCAGGACTATATCGCGATCATGGGCGGCCGCTAAAAGTCATTCCGGTAGCTGCTGCGCGTCGATTATTCGCGCCCGGGCAGTGCTCGCCTCCTCACGTACTGACGTACGCTCCGGGGGCTGTGCGCTGGCCGGACACGACTAGTCGCCGCTCGCGACGCTCCCGAAACGACTTTCCACATCCTGAGCTTTGTCAAAAGCTCAACGGTTGACGCAATAACTGTTTTTTCAGAAGTCCAGGCAGGGCCGCTGCGACGGCCTTCGCCTTTTTGGAGCACCGCACCATGACGCTTGCAGTCCAGTTCACCAACGTTTCCCGTCTTTTCGGCGAAGTGAAAGCCGTAGACCGGGTTTCCATCGACATCCAGGACGGCGAGTTTTTTTCCATGCTCGGCCCTTCCGGTTCGGGCAAGACCACTTGCCTGCGACTGATTGCCGGTTTCGAACAACCGAGTGCCGGTTCCATCCGCATCCACGGCGAAGAAGCGGCGGGCCTGCCGCCCTATCAGCGTGACGTCAACACCGTGTTCCAGGATTACGCCCTGTTCCCGCACATGAACGTGCGTGACAACGTCGCCTATGGCCTGAAGGTCAAGGGCGTCGGCAAAACCGAACGCCTGCAGCGCGCCGAAGAGGCGCTGGGCATGGTCGCCCTGGGTGGCTACGGCGACCGTAAGCCGGCGCAACTGTCCGGCGGCCAGCGTCAGCGCGTGGCCCTGGCCCGCGCACTGGTCAATCGTCCGCGAGTGCTGCTGCTCGACGAACCGCTGGGCGCCCTTGACCTGAAGCTGCGCGAGCAAATGCAGAGCGAGCTGAAAAAGCTCCAGCGCCAGCTCGGTATCACCTTTATTTTCGTTACCCACGACCAGACCGAAGCGCTGTCGATGTCCGATCGCGTGGCCGTGTTCAACAAGGGTCGCATCGAGCAGGTCGACACCCCGCGCAACCTCTACATGAAGCCGGCCACCAGCTTCGTCGCCGAGTTCGTCGGCACCTCCAACGTGATTCGCGGTGAACTGGCGCAGCAATTGAGCGGCAACCCGCAAGCTTTCTCCATTCGCCCGGAACACGTGCGTTTCGCCGAAGGCCCGTTGGCCAGCCATGAAATCGAAGTCAGCGGCCTGCTGCACGACATTCAATACCAGGGCAGCGCCACCCGCTACGAACTGAAACTGGACAACGGCCAGACCCTTAACATTAGCAAGGCCAACAACCAGTGGCTGGACACCAGCGCCCAGCACCAAACCGGCCAGCGCATCAGCGCGCGCTGGGCACGCGAGGCAATGACGCCGTTGCACGACACTGCCGTGGGCGGGGTGTGACATGAACAGCGCAACAATGACCCATACAGCCACAGGCGGCTCGCCGCTGCGCAGGTTGTCCAACCTGCTCTATCGCCGACCCAACCTGTACCTGACGATGCTGCTGGTGCCGCCGCTGATCTGGTTCGGTGCGATCTACCTCGGCTCGCTGCTCAACCTGTTGTGGCAAGGGTTCTACACCTTCGATGACTTCACCATGGCGGTCACCCCTGACCTGACCCTGGCCAACTTCGCCGCGCTGTTCCAGCCGTCGAACTTCGACATCATCCTGCGCACCCTGAGCATGGCCATCGTGGTCTCGATCGCCAGCGCCTTCGTCGCGTTTCCGATCGCCTACTACATGGCGCGCTACACCACCGGCAAGACCAAGGCGTTTTTCTACATCGCGGTGATGCTGCCGATGTGGGCCAGCTACATCGTCAAGGCCTACGCCTGGACCCTGCTGCTGGCCAAGGGTGGCGTGGCGCAATGGTTCGTCCAGCACCTGGGGCTGGAGCCGCTGCTGCAATTCGTGCTGGGGATTCCCGGCGTCGGTGGCAGCACCTTGTCGACCTCGCACCTGGGGCGCTTCATGGTGTTCGTCTACATCTGGCTGCCGTTCATGATCCTGCCGATCCAG
Organism: Pseudomonas sp. Pse1; assembly: GCF_024519635.1. NCBI lineage: Bacteria > Pseudomonadati > Pseudomonadota > Gammaproteobacteria > Pseudomonadales > Pseudomonadaceae > Pseudomonas > Pseudomonas sp. Pse1. The sequence continues at coordinate 236,607 of NZ_JALJRO010000004.1, read as the reverse complement.
GCGTCGCTGGAGCGTCTGCCGCCGTCGCTGCTGCAAGCCTCCGCCGACCTTGGGGCGAAACCCCGGCAGACCTTCATGCAGGTGATTCTGCCGCTGTCGATCCCGGGGATTGCCGCCGGATCGATCTTCACCTTTTCGCTGACCCTGGGTGACTTCATCGTGCCGCAACTTGTCGGTCCGCCCGGCTACTTCGTCGGCAGCATGGTCTACGCCCAGCAGGGTGCGATCGGCAACATGCCGATGGCCGCCGCCTTCACTCTGGTGCCGATCGTGCTGATCGCCATCTACCTGTCCATCGTCAAACGCCTGGGGGCCTTCGATGCACTCTGAAAAAGCTTCGCTGGGCCTGCGCATCGCAGCCTGGGGCGGGTTGGTGTTCCTTCACTTCCCGATCCTGATCATCTTCCTGTACGCCTTCAACACCGAAGACGCCGCGTTCAGCTTTCCGCCCAAGGGCTTCACCCTGAAGTGGTTCAGCGTCGCGTTCTCGCGACCGGACGTGCTCGAAGCGATCAAGCTCTCGGCACAGATCGCCGCCATCGCCACCCTGATTGCCATGGTCCTCGGCACCCTGGCCTCGGCCGCGCTGTACCGCCGTGATTTCTTCGGCAAGCAAGGCATCTCGCTGATGCTGATCCTGCCGATCGCCCTGCCCGGGATCATCACCGGTATTGCCTTGCTGGCGACCTTCAAGTCCCTGGGCATCGAGCCGGGCATGTTCACCATCATCGTCGGTCACGCGACCTTCTGTGTGGTGATCGTCTACAACAACGTCATCGCCCGCCTGCGCCGCACCTCCCACAGCCTGATCGAAGCCTCGATGGACCTGGGCGCCGACGGCTGGCAGACCTTCCGCTACATCATCCTGCCGAACCTCGGCTCGGCCTTGCTGGCCGGCGGCATGCTGGCGTTTGCCCTGTCGTTCGATGAAATCATCGTGACCACCTTCACCGCCGGTCACGAGCGCACCTTGCCACTGTGGCTGCTCAACCAACTCAGCCGCCCACGGGACGTGCCGGTGACCAACGTGGTGGCAATGCTGGTGATGCTCGTGACCATGCTGCCGATCCTCGGCGCCTACTACCTGACACGCGGCGGTGAAAGCGTGGCGGGGAGTGGTGGGAAATAACATCGCAACTGACAACAACTTTCCCTGTGGGAGCGAGCCTGCTCGCGAAGCTTTTGGCGTCCTTAAGGACGCTTTCGCGAGCAGGCTCGCTCCCACAGAAAAACAAGAACAGCTCGCAAGGGGACAACTACCATGCAAACCAAACTGCTGATCAACGGCCAACTGGTCGCCGGTGAAGGCGCCGCCCAACCGGTGTTCAACCCCGCCCTGGGCCGTGTCCTGGTGGAAATCAATGAAGCCAGCGAAGCCCAGGTCGACGCCGCCGTGCGTGCCGCCGATGCGGCGTTCGACAACTGGTCACAGACCCCGCCCAAGGATCGCTCGCTGCTCCTGCTGAAACTCGCAGACGCCATCGAAGCCAACGCCGAAGAGCTGGCCAAGCTGGAATCGGACAACTGCGGTAAGCCTCTGAGTGCAGCGCTGAATGACGAGATTCCGGCGATTGCCGATGTGTTTCGCTTCTTCGCCGGCGCCAGCCGTTGCATGAGCGGCACGGCCGGCGGCGAGTACCTGCCGGGGCATACCTCGATGATCCGCCGCGACCCGGTGGGGGTGATCGCTTCCATCGCGCCGTGGAACTACCCGCTGATGATGGTCGCCTGGAAAATTGCCCCGGCCCTGGCCGCCGGCAATACCGTGGTGCTCAAGCCCTCGGAACAAACCCCACTGACCGCCCTGCGCCTCGCCGAATTGGCATCGGAGATTTTCCCGGCCGGCGTACTCAACCTGGTATTCGGTCGCGGGCCAACCGTCGGCAGCCCGCTGGTGACTCACCCGAAAGTGCGCATGGTGTCGCTGACCGGTTCGATTGCCACCGGCTCGAACATCATTTCCAGCACCGCCGACAGTGTTAAGCGCATGCACATGGAACTGGGCGGCAAGGCGCCAGTCATCATCTTCGACGACGCCGACATCGACGCTGCGGTCGAAGGTATTCGTACCTTCGGTTTCTACAACGCCGGCCAGGACTGCACCGCCGCCTGCCGCATCTACGCTCAGGACGGCATCTACGACAAGTTCGTCGAGAAGCTCGGTGCGGCGGTCGCTAGCATCAAGTACGGCTTGCAGGATGATCCGAGCACCGAACTCGGCCCGCTGATCACCGCCCAGCACCGCGACCGCGTCGCCGGCTTCGTCGAACGCGCCGTGGCGCAACCGCACATCCGCCTGGTAACGGGCGGCAAAACCGTCGAAGGCAATGGTTTCTTCTTCGAGCCAACCGTGCTCGCCGATGCCCAACAGGATGACGAAATTGTTCGTCGCGAAGTGTTCGGCCCGGTGGTCTCGGTAACCCGCTTCAACGACGAAGCGCAAGTCCTGGGCTGGGCCAACGATTCGGACTACGGCCTCGCCTCCTCGGTGTGGACCGCCGACGTCGGCCGCGCCAACCGCCTCGCCGCTCGCTTGCAGTACGGCTGCACCTGGGTCAACACCCACTTCATGCTGGTCAGCGAAATGCCCCATGGCGGTCAGAAACTGTCCGGCTATGGCAAGGACATGTCCATGTATGGGCTGGAAGACTACACCTGTGTGCGGCATGTGATGTTCAAGCATTAAAAGCTTCGCTGCGATGCGGCGACCCGACAAGCCAGCTCCCACAAAGGATTGAACTGTAGGAACTGGCTTGTCGGAACGCCGTCACCTCGGTTTCAAGGCAGAAACCGGCAACAAGCACCACCAGGCTAGCCACACAAAACAACAATAACCCCCGATCCAGGCGACGCCTCCCAAGGCATCGCCTCGGCCTCGGCCATCCGAAATCTGCCGATTTTCCGGAGCAACCACGCCATGAGTGCACTACCCGAAATGTCTGCAAGCGCCGCCGACAGCGATGCCGAGCAGCTACGCCAACTGGGCTACACCTCGAACTTCAACCGCAGCATGAGCCTGTGGGAAAACTTCGCCCTGGGCTTCACTTACCTCTCCCCGGTCGTAGGGGTGTATACCCTCTTCGGCCTTTGCCTGGCCGCTGGCGGGCCGCCGATGTTCTGGGCGTATTTGCTGGTGGGCTGCGGCCAACTGCTGGTGTGCCTGATCTTCGGTGAAGTGGTTTCCCAGTTCCCGATCTCCGGCGGCGTCTATCCCTGGGCTCGGCGCCTGGTGGGTAAGCGCTGGGCGTGGATGGTCGGCTGGATCTACTCCATCGCCCTGTGCGTGACCATTGCCGCCGTGGCCGTTGGTGCCGGTCCGTACCTGGCAGCAATGCTCGGTTTTGAACCGAACAACAACACCAATATTGTCATTGCCCTGGTGCTGACCCTGTTCGCCACCCTGGTCAACCTCAGCGGCACCAAAGTGCTGGCGCGGATTGCCATGTTCGGTTTTCTCTGTGAACTGATCGGCGCGGTCATCGTCGGTGTTTACCTGCTGATGTTCGAACGTCACCAACCCATCAGCGTGCTGTTCAACACCTTCGACATCAGCGTCGATGGCTCCTACCTGCCGGCCTTCCTCACCGCTTCGCTGGCCGGGATGTTTCTGTACTACGGCTTCGAAGCTTGCGGTGACGTGGCCGAGGAAACACCGAACCCGAGCAAAAAGATTCCGGTGGCCATGCGCATGACCATCTACATCGGCGGCATCGCCGCGATGTTCGCTTGCCTGGCGCTGATTCTCGCGGTACCGGACATGCAGGCAGTGATCAACGGCACCGACAAGGACCCGGTGACCACCATCCTCAACAACGCTTTCGGCCCGGTGGGTTCAAAAGTGGTGATGGGCGTGGTGATGATTTCCTTCATCTCCTGCGTCATCAGCCTACAAGCAGCGGCCAGTCGTCTGCTGTACTCCTACGCTCGTGATGAGATGGTCATCGGCAGCAGCCTGCTTAAACGCATCTCGCCGAACACCCAGGTGCCCGTCGCGGCGCTGTTCGTATCAGGCGTGCTGCCCGCGCTGATTATTGTCCTCGGTTTCTTCCTTCAGGATGCCGTCGCCACCATCGTCAGCTTCGCCGCCATTGGCATCTACCTGGCCTTCCAGATGATTGTCCTCGCGGCACTCTACGCCCGTGCGCGCGGCTGGAAGCCCAGCGGTAAATTCACCTTGGGGGCCTGGGGCCTGCCGGTGAACATCGGCGCGCTGGTCTATGGCGTCGGGGCGATCGTCAACATGGCATGGCCACGCACGCCGGATGCGCCGTGGTTCATCAACTACGCAATGGTCCTGAGCACCGCCATCGTAATTGGCCTGGGCCTGCTTTACATGTGGCTCGGCAAGCCATACGACCACGGCACCGCACCTTCCGGGGATGCCTGGAAAGTCAGCCGGTAACGACAACGCCCTGGCCGGTGAACACGGGTCAGGGCGACAAAAAACCAACAAGGATTGAACATGGATATCACCCGCCGCGACTTCCTCAACGGCGTCGCCGTCACCATCGCCGCCGGCATGACCCCGCTGCAGATTCTCCAAGCTGCACCGGATGGACGTTATTACCCGCCGGCCCTCACCGGTTTGCGCGGCAGCCATGTCGGCTCGTTTGAGTTGGCGCATCAGATGGGCTGGGAGAAAAAAGTCTTCGACACCGATGCCCTGCCGATCAGCGAGGACTATGACCTGGTGGTGGTTGGCGGTGGCTTGAGCGGGTTATCCGCCGCCTGGTTCTACCGTGAGAAACATCCGAAAGCGCGGATCCTGATTCTGGAAAACCACGACGACTTCGGCGGTCACGCCAAGCGCAATGAATTCTCCGCCGGTGGCCGGATGATCCTCGGCTACGGCGGCAGTGAGGCCTTTCAGTCGCCCAACCACCTCTACAGCAAAGAGGTGAATGGCCTGCTGAAAAAACTCGGGGTCGATATCAAGCGCTTTGAAACCGCCTTCGACCGCCAGTTCTATCCGGGCCTGGGCTTGTCGCGCGCGGTGTTCTTCGACAAGGAAAACTTTGGCGAAGACAAACTGGTCACCGGCGACCCGACGCCGATGGTGGCCGACGACATCGCGCCGGACCAACTGCATGCCCGCGGCATCGAGGCCTTCATCAACGACTTCCCGTTGCCGAAGTCCGACCGTGATGCGTTGATTGCCCTGCACAGCGCACCGAAGGATTACCTTGCCGGCAAATCCACCGAGGAAAAAACGGCGCATCTGGAGACCACCAGCTACCGCGATTTCCTGCTCAAGGATGTCGGTCTGTCGGAACAGGCGGTGAAGTATTTCCAAAGCCGCACCAACGACTTCATGGCCCTGAGCATCGACGCCGTGGCCGCGTACGACGCCTACAACGTCGGCTTCCCCGGTTTCAGTGCGATGAATCTGGAGCCGATCAGCGAGGAAGCCCTGGCGGAAATGGAAGAGCCCTACATCTACCACTTCCCCGACGGTAATGCTTCGCTAGCGCGCCTGCTGGTGCGCAGTCTGATCCCGGCCGTTGCCCCTGGTCACACCATGGATGACATCGTCCTCGCGCCATTCGACTACGCCAAACTCGACCAAGCGAAAACCCCGGTACGCATTCGCCTCAACAGCACCGCAGTCAGTGTGCGCAACGTCGGCAATGGGGTGAATGTCGGCTACAGCCGTGGCGGAAAATTGAGCCAGGTGCGTGGCAAGCACTGCATCATGGCCTGCTACAACATGATGATTCCATACCTGTTGCGCGACCTGTCGAAGGAGCAGGCCCACGCCCTGAGCCAGAACGTGAAATTCCCGCTGGTATACACCAAGGTGGTGATCCGCAACTGGCAGTCGTTCCAGAAACTGGGGGTCCACGAAATCTATGCCGCCACCCAACCCTACAGCCGGATCAAGCTCGATTACCCGGTCAGCATGGGTGGCTACGAGCATCCGAAAGACCCAACACAGCCGATTGGCCTGCATATGGTCTATGTGCCCACCAGCCCCAATAGCGGCATGAACGCCCGCGACCAGGCACGCGCCGGCCGTGGTCGACTGTATGGCCAGACCTTCGAGGCACTTGAGGCACAACTGCGCGATCAGTTGCAACGCATGCTCGGCCCGGGCGGATTCAACCATGAGGCCGATATTCTCGAAATCACCGTCAACCGCTGGTCACACGGCTACGCGTACTTCTCCAATAGCCTGTACGACGATGCCGATGAGAGCGAGAAACTGATGGAACTGGCGCGTCAGCCGGTCGGCAAAGTCAGCATTGCCAACTCCGACGCTGCCTGGAGTGCCTATGCCCATGCAGCCATTGATGAAGCGCATCGTGCGGTAGGAGAAATCGGCTAATCAGGGCGGTTTAGTCTCTGCCTCGCCGCGAATATCGGCGAGGCAGGATTCGGAAGTGTCTTCAAAATCGCGAAATGCTGCGCATCGCGTCCACCAGATAGCGCATGGCAATCCGGTCACTCTCGGACAACTCTCGGTAATGCTCCACCAGCCTTCTCTCCTCATTGCTGAGCCGACGTGCACCGCACGCACCGCTCACACCCAGGAACATCCCCAGCCACTCGATAATGCCTTGCGCTTTTGCCATGGAGGCTTTCCTTCTGAATCTGGATAAAAACGCCGACTGCCATATCGGTCATGAGCCTAAGAATAGGGAGAAAAAATGCTTCGGGAAGGATTTTTAGAGTAATTAGTCAAATAAATAAAAACGCCTATTTAAAACGCCATATCGGTCATTGGGGCCTTCATAAAAGACTGTAGGAAATCGAACCTTGGAGCGAGCCTGCTCGCGAAAAATCTGTAGGCACCGCTTGCAATCAGGCAATCCGCGTCATCGTTGACGTTTTTTGTCGGAACGCCGCCCGGAGCCGGCTCGCTCATACAGGGACAGCCGTAGTTTTCAAAAAGCGCAACCCAATCATTTTGCGAGTTATTTCGAACCCTTTAACTAATCGAGCATCTGTTTAAACTTCCACGGGTTTGGTCGAAGGCTTGTCCGAACCTCCATCTCTGATCCGTAACGCAGCCAGGAACGCCGCGGGATTGTCCAAGACAGGTTGTCCTATGCACCGCAGGAATTTGCTCAAGGCCTCCATGGCCATCGCTGCCTACACCGGCCTCTCGGCCACTGGACTGTTGGCGACACGTGCCTGGGCCGGGACGGCCGATGGCGAGGCCCAGGCCTTCGACTTCGAAGCGCTGAAGATTCAGGCCAAACAATTGGCCAGTAACCGCTACGTCGATACCAAGCAAGTGCTGCCGCCGACGCTGGCCAGCATGACCCCGCAGAATTTCAACGCCATTCAATACGATGCCGACCATTCGCTGTGGAATGAACTGAACGGCCAGTTGGACGTGCAGTTCTTCCACGTCGGCATGGGCTTCAAGCAGCCGGTACGCATGTACAGCGTCGACCCCAAGACCCGCCAGGCGCGGGAGGTGCACTTCCGCCCGTCACTGTTCAACTATGAGCGCTCCAGCGTCGACACCGGCCAGCTCAAGGGCGACCTGGGTTTTGCCGGGTTCAAGCTGTTCAAGGCGCCGGAGCTGGATAAGCACGATGTGGTGTCGTTCCTCGGCGCCAGCTACTTCCGCGCGGTGGACAACACCGGCCAGTACGGCTTGTCGGCTCGCGGCCTGGCCATCGACACCTACGGAAAAAAACGCGAAGAGTTTCCCGATTTCACCAAGTTCTGGTTCGAAACCCCGGACAAGGACAGCACCCGCTTCGTGGTCTATGCCCTGCTCGACTCACCGAGCGCCACCGGTGCCTACCGCTTCGACATCGATTGCCAGGCCACGCAGGTGGTGATGGCGGTTGACGCACACGTCAATGCACGCACCGCCATCGAGCAACTGGGCATCGCGCCGATGACCAGCATGTTCAGTTGCGGCACCCACGAACGGCGTATGTGCGACACCATCCACCCGCAGATCCACGATTCGGACCGGCTCGCCATGTGGCGCGGCAATGGCGAGTGGATCTGCCGTCCGCTGAACAACCCGGCAACCCTGCAATTCAACGCGTTCGCCGACAAGGACCCGAAGGGCTTCGGCCTGGTGCAGACCGACCATGAATTCGCCAGTTATCAGGACACCGTCGACTGGTACAGCAAGCGTCCGAGCCTATGGGTTGAGCCGACCACGGCTTGGGGCGAAGGCTCGATCGATCTGCTGGAGATCCCGACCACCGGCGAAACCCTGGATAACATCGTCGCCTTCTGGACCCCGAAGAAACCGGTGGCTGCCGGCGATTCGCTGAACTATGGCTACAAGCTCTACTGGAGCGCCCTGCCGCCGGTGGGCACACCGCTGGCACGGGTCAACGCCACGCGCTCGGGCATGGGCGGTTTCACGGAAGGTTGGGCACCGGGCGAGCACTATCCGAAAGTCTGGGCGCGGCGCTTTGCGGTCGATTTCAATGGCGGCGGACTGGATCGCCTGCCGGCGGGCACCGGGATCGAGCCGGTGGTCACCGCGTCGAACGGTGAGGTCAAGGATTTCAACGTGCTGCTGCTGGATGACATCAAGGGTTATCGAATTACCTTCGACTGGTTCCCGACCAATAACAGCGTCGAGCCGGTGGAACTGCGCCTGTTCATTCGCACCCATGACCGCACGTTGAGCGAAACCTGGCTGTACCAGTACTTCCCTCCTGCGCCTGACCAGCGCACCTACCCCGACTGGCCGAAGGCCTGAACCTTGCGGGCCGGTTCCTGTGGGGAACCGGCCCGCTCGCCGTATCAGTCGCGCAGATCAGACTCATGGATCGGCTGATCGCGGTGCGTCGCCCGTTGGTATTGCGATGGCCAGACAGCCTTGCGGCCTCCCAGGTCATCGTCGGCATGCAGCGGCCAATACGGGTCGCGCAGCAGTTCCCGCGCAAGCAGAATGATATCGGCCTGGCAGGTGCGAAGGATATGCTCGGCCTGTGCAGGCTCGGTAATCAATCCCACAGTGCCGGTGGCAATCCCCGACTCCTTGCGCACCCGCTCGGCAAACCGGGTCTGGTAGCCCGGGCCGGTGGGGATCTCGGCATTCGCCGCAGTACCACCCGACGACACATCGATCAGATCGACCCCCAGGGCTTTCAGGCGCCGTGCCAGCTCGACGGTTTCATCCGGGTTCCAGCCATCCTCGACCCAGTCGGTCGCCGACACTCGCACGAACAGCGGTAACTCTTCGGGCCACACTGCACGTACCGCTTCGGTCACTTGCAGCACCAGGCGAATGCGATTTTCGAACGAGCCACCGTACTGGTCCCGCCGCTGGTTACTCAGGGGCGACAGAAACTGATGCAGCAGATAGCCGTGAGCAGCATGCACCTCGACCACCTTGAAACCGGCGACCAGGGCGCGTTTGGCGGCCGCGACGAACGCCTGAATCACCTCGCTGATTTGCGCCTCGTCGAGCTGTGTGGGCTGGGTGTGCTGCGGGTCGAAGGCAATCGGTGAAGGGCCGACCGGGGTCCAGCCGCCATCCGCCGGTTTGACGCTGCCATGCAGGCCCAGCCATGGTCGATGAGTACTGGCCTTGCGCCCGGCGTGGGCCAGTTGAATCCCGGCGACCGCCCCCTGGGCGGTGATAAAGCGGGTAATGCGTTGCAGCGGTTCGATCTGCTCGTCGTTCCACAGACCCAAGTCCTGTGCGGTGATACGGCCATCGGCGGTGACGGCCGTGGCTTCAGTAAAGATCAGGCCGGCCCCGCCCACGGCGCGGCTGCCAAGGTGTACGAGGTGCCAGTCATTGGCCAGTCCATCGACGCTGGAGTACTGGCACATCGGTGACACGGCGATGCGATTGAGCAGGGTCAATTGACGAAGGGTATAGGGTTCAAGCAGCAGACTCATGGGGCACCTCTTTGATCCAGTGGGCAGGCTCCAGGGTTCTGTTTGAATAGTCGACGAGTGACTGGAAAGGATGCAGGACCCGCCCCCGCGGGTAAAAAATGGACAAAAACGTCACAAGGCCAATCAAGCAGTGATTAGAGCCTAGTCGACATCCGGCGATCAGGGAGGGTTCAGGCTGCAGTTAGCACATTGCAGCCCGACCGGGGGCATCAGCGAGGTTCGATATGGGCGATCATCAATTGCACGGTTTCCTGGCCGCGGAACTCGTTCACATCCAGCTTGTAGGCCAATTCGACCCAGCGGATGGTCGGGTTGGGCCAGACTTCACGGTCAACCCCGAAGGCAATCCCGTCGAGTTTCACAGAGCCACATTCGCTCTTGAGCACCACTTTCAGGTGGCGCTCGCCAACGATCCGCTGCTCGACCAGCTGGAACACTCCGTGAAACAGCGGCTCCGGGAAGTGCTGGCCCCAAGGACCGGCATGGCGCAGGGCGCGGGCCAGTTCCAGATGAAACTCTTCCACCGCCAGGGTGCCATCCGACAGCAACCGCCCGGTCAGGTCTTCCTCGCGCATCTGCCGTCGCACTTCGGCGTCGAACGCCTGGCAAAACAGCGGGAAGTTCGCTTCGGGCAAGGTCAAGCCCGCCGCCATGGCGTGGCCGCCATATTTGCTGATCAGTTCCGGGTGCTGCGCCGCCACCACACTCAGGGCGTCACGGATATGAAAGCCCTGCACCGAACGTCCCGAGCCCTTGAGCATGCCGTCACCGGCGTCGGCAAAGGCGATGGTCGGGCGGAAATAGCGCTCTTTCATTCGCGAGGCAAGAATACCGATCACCCCCTGGTGCCACTCCGGATCGAACAGGCACAGGCCGAAGGGCATCGATTCCAAGGGCAAATCCTTGAGCTGGGCCAGTGCTTCGCGCTGCATGCCCTGCTCGATGGATTTGCGATCCTGGTTCATGCCATCCAGTTGCGCGGCCATTTCACGGGCCAGGTCGACGTCATCGGTGAGCAGACATTCGATGCCCAGGCTCATGTCGTCCAGACGCCCCGCGGCATTCAGACGCGGGCCGAGGATAAAACCCAGATCAGTGGAGGTGATGCGCGAATGATCGCGCTTGGCCACTTCGAGGATCGCCTTGATCCCCGGCCGCGCACGCCCGGCACGAATCCGCTCCAGGCCCTGGTGCACCAGGATCCGGTTGTTGGCATCCAGCGGCACCACGTCGGCCACACTGCCCAAAGCCACCAAATCGAGCAGTTCACCGATGTTCGGTTGCGGTCGGCTGTCATACCAGCCGAGGCTGCGCAGGCGCGCGCGCAGGGCCATCAGCACATAGAAAATCACCCCGACCCCGGCCAGCGCCTTGCTCGGGAAGGTACAGCCCGGCTGGTTGGGATTGACGATGGCATCGGCCAGCGGCAGTTCATCGCCTGGCAAATGGTGATCGGTCACCAGCACCTTGAGCCCGGCCTGTTTCGCCGCGGCAACCCCCTCGACGCTGGAAATGCCGTTGTCCACGGTGATCAGCAACTGCGGCTGGCGCTGCAGGGCCACCGCGACGATCTCCGGGGTCAGGCCGTAGCCGTACTCGAACCGGTTGGGCACCAGGTAGTCGACATGGGCTGCGCCCAGCAGCCGCAAGCCGAGGGTGCCAACGGTGCTGGCTGTCGCGCCGTCGGCATCAAAATCGCCGACGATCAGGATCCGCTGCCGCTGCTCCAGCGCCACCACCAGCAAGTCCACCGCCGCCTCGATCCCCTTGAGTTGCTGGAACGGGATCAGGCGCGCCAGGCTCTTGTCCAACTCCGCCTCGGACTGCACGCCGCGAGCCGCATACAAGCGGGTCAGCAAGGGCGGCAAGTCACCGAGAAATGGCAGGGTGGCGGGGAGCTGGCGAGGTTCGATACGCATAGGATGTCAGGAGCTTCTCTTTGATACGGGTTTGATGGAGGTGGGAGCGCTTTTAGCCGCGCTCGCCCTGCAACCACTGCAACTGGACTTCGTGCTGGCCACGGTCGTCGGTGACAAAAATGGTCCCTTCGCTGATCATCACGTCCCACTTGATCACGCGGGGCATGTCCTGGGCCAGGGTCTCCAGCACGTCCTGAGGCACGGCGGCGATGTTGACGTTTTTCAGGGTCTTGATCGCCGGGTTCACCTTGCCTTCCCACACCCGCAGGCTGCCGTACGCCAGCAGGCTGGTGCGCTCGGTGCGACGCGAACACCAGGTCAGGCGGTCGGCATCGGGCTGGCCGACTTCGATCCAGTGCAGCACGCGGTCGTCCAGGCTCTTTTCCCACAGTGCAGGTTCATCGACGTCCGACAGACCACGGCCAAAGGACAACTGCTCGTTGTACCAGAAGGCGTAGGCCAACAGCCGTACGGTCATCCGCTCTTCAGTTTCCGACGGGTGACGGGCGATGGTCTGCTTCACCGTCTCGTAGACGCTGCGGTCGAGATCGGTCAGGTTCAGTTCAAATTTATAGGTCGTGGACGGCTGGGCCATGGACGCGCTTCTTGATACGAGGAAAGGCGGCAAGTCTAACCGATGCGAGGACCATTCAACGAATCATGACCGCCATCAAGCTTGGCCGCTGGGCACCTGGCTATGATAAAACGCTGTATTGATTCCGCTTTGTCCTACAGGATCGTCCATGTCGCTCTCCGCCAAACCACTTGCCGGCCTGAAAGTCATTGAGCTCGGCACCCTGATCGCAGGGCCTTTCGCTTCGCGAATCTGTGCCGAATTCGGCGCCGACGTGACCAAAATCGAATCACCGGACGGCGGCGATCCCCTGCGTAAATGGCGCAAACTCTACGAAGGCACCTCGTTGTGGTGGTTCGTCCAGGCCCGCAACAAAAAATCCCTGACCCTCAACCTCAAGCACCCCGACGGCCTGGCGATCCTGAAAAAGCTCCTGGGCGAAGCCGACATCCTCATCGAAAACTTTCGCCCCGGGGTCCTGGAAAAACTTGGCCTGGGTTGGGATGTGCTGCATGCCTTGAACCCGAAACTGGTAATGGTGCGACTGTCCGGTTTCGGCCAGACCGGACCCATGAAGGACCAGCCGGGGTTCGGTGCCGTCGGTGAATCCATGGGTGGTCTGCGCTACATCACCGGCTTCGAGGATCGTCCACCGGTGCGCACCGGGATCTCGATTGGAGACTCGATCGCGGCCCTGTGGGGCGTGATCGGCGCCTTGATGGCCTTACGTCACCGTGAAGTCAACGGCGGTCAGGGCCAGGTCGTCGATGTGGCGCTGTACGAGGCGATCTTCGCGATGATGGAAAGCATGGTCCCGGAGTTCGATGTGTTTGGCTTTATCCGCGAGCGCACCGGCAACATCATGCCCGGCATCACGCCCTCCTCCATTCACACCAGTGCCGACGGCAAGCATGTACAGATCGGCGCCAATGGCGATGCGATTTTCAAGCGTTTCATGCAAGTCATCGGACGCGACGATCTGGCCAATGACCCGAGCCTGGCCAGCAACGATGGCCGCGACAACCGTCGCGACGAGTTGTATGGGGTGATCGATCGGTGGGTCAGCTCACTGCCGCTCGATACCGTGATCGAACGCCTGAACGCCGCCGAAGTCCCCGCCAGTCGTATCTTCAGCGCCGAAGACATGTTCAGCGACCCGCAATTCATTGCCCGGGAAATGTTCCTCCAGGCCAAGCTGCCCGATGGCAAGGCCTTCAAGATGCCCGGCATCGTGCCGAAACTCTCGGACACCCCGGGCTCCTGCGAATGGGTCGGCGCCGAACTGGGCGAACACAACGCCCAGGTCCTCGGCGAACTGGGCTATGACGCGGCACAGATCGCGCGCCTGCGTGAAGCCGGGGCAATCTGAGCTGGACAGGATTACCGGGCGCGTATTGCGCTGGCTGAGTATTGCGGCAGCGCTAGCCTGGCTGCACGTCCTGCCCGCTGCTGCCGAAGACAAGCAGACGCTGATCTGGCTCCTGCGCGACTTACCGCCACTGACCATCTTCGAAGGATCGCAGAAGAACCTCGGTGCAGTGGATCAACTGATGCCACTGTTGATCGCCAGCCTGCCGCAATATCGCCATGACCTGTTGCGGGTCAATCGTGCGCGGGGCATGCAGATGTTGCTGGAACCGAGTTTTACCTGCGACCCTTCCCTGCTGTGGAACCCTGAGCGGGCAAAGCGAATGGTTTATTCGATCCCGGCGTATCGGATCCGCAGCAACGGCGTCGCCATACGCCGCAAAGACCACGCAGCGCTGAGCCCCTTTCTGATTGACAATCAGGTGGATCTCGAACGACTGCTGGCGAGCAAAAGCCGCAAGCTGGGCGTGGTTGCCGAACGCAGTTACGGCGAGGCCGTCGATCGTATCCTGAGCCAGGCACCGCCCGGCAGCCTGACGGCGCACTATGGCAATGACGCCCTGGGCAGCCTTCTGCAGATGCAGCGCCTGGGTCGCCTGACCTCGCTACTTGGCTACTGGCCGGAGATTCGCTATCAGGCGTTGCAACAAGGCATCGCCCCCGAGGAACTGGAGTTCTTTGGTATTCATGGCAACGCCAAGTACCAATCAATCCATGTCGCTTGCTCCGACATCCCCGAAGGCCGCCAGGCGATAAGCGCCATCAACGCGACCATCCGCCAACTGCGACATAACCGCTTGATCGAGTTTTATGCGCAATGGCTCGACCCGCAAATGCGCAGTGAATACCTGCGCGACGCCGAAGACTTTTTTCAGGATGAAGCGCCTGAGTAAACGCCGGGCAAAAAGAAACCCCGAGCAGTGGGGAGACAACTCGGGGTTAAACGTGGTCTACAAAGACCCGTACCTCAAGCGACAAGCACCGGAGCACAATGCTTGCTCTTGAAGGTATAAAATCTGACAGTCTCGACGTGGTGAAGGTTCCCGAAAAAACCAATCAGTGGCTGAGCGCCTGGTGCCGGTCCTGCGCAACGTTGCGCTGGGCCTCGATGGCGCAGGGCTGCAGCCGTCCTTCGGCAATCAACAGGTCCCGGTGCAAGCCATCGACGACATCGGTCAGTAATCGTTTATCCATGAACTGCACCTGATCGAACTCACGCTCAACCACGATGGCGCCCACTGCATTCTTCAAGGTCACCAGGCACTGGCCGTGGACACCCGACGGCGTCAGCGTGACGTGATAAGGGGCCAATGCTTCACCCAACAACAGGCTGATACTTTCCATCTCGATCACCACTCAATAGTTCGAAGACAAAGTGCCAAGGCGCATTCACTGTAAATGACTACCGGCCCGAGAAGAAAGTTCTGCATCGTTACTGCACAGGCGCGATGCCGTCCTGAGTTGGCAGAGCATGCACGGCAAAGATGACAGGAAAAAAACACCGGGTGGTGCAGGTCAGTCACCGGTACGGGACGACCTGCCTCGAGGTTCGGTCCAGCCCCCCACTACGCCGCGTAGCTCGCCGCTTGCGCTGTAGAACGGCACGGTCCATTGATAGATAAACCTGACGCCGTCCTTGAGCATCAGTTGGCGCTCGCCGAAACGACTTTTGCCACTGCTCAATTGCTCCATCATTTCCTCGTGCAGGAGTCTGGCCGTGGCGTCCGGGAGCACATCCATATCGGGCAGGCATTTGCCTTGAGCCCGCTCCAGGCGGACCGACAGGTACTCCTCGTAGCCCTTGTTGCACAGCAGCAGGCGCCCCTGCAGATCGCGCACAAACACCGGATCAGGCATGGCGTTGATCAAGCTGTGCTGAAACGCCAACTGATCGTTCAGCGCCTGTTCCGCCGCCTTGCGTTTTTTCACCTGAATGTTCAGCCGCTGTCGCCATGACACGCTGATCAGGCCAAACACCCCCGCCAGCAAACCGCCCCAGAAAAGCCACGAACGCATGGATTGCCAGGGCGCAGGGGGGACTGCGGCGGTGCCCTCGAGCCATTTTGTGCGGATCGCCTGCAATTCGCCGGGAGGAAGCGCCTCCAGCGCCTTGTTGAGGATGCTCAACAGTTGCGGCTGCTCCTTGCGCAGGGCCAGGTGATCGTGCTCCCACTTGCCTTCCAGGCTCGCACCAATCTTCAGCCGGCCAGCCGGAAACCGGTAGATGGCGTTGTCATTTTCGATGGTCACATCGGCCTCGCCGGTTTCCACCAGCGCACGCGCCTCTGCGTAGGTTTTGACTGAACGCAGCCCGATCTGCGGATACTCATGACGAATGGCGCTTTCCAGTGCATGCCGAGCCGGCAAGGCCAGGACCTTGCCTTGCAACGCCTCCAGCGACTCCACCGGTTGCGCCCCGGCGCGTTCGACGAAGACCCATCCCGAGCCGCCAAACGCATGACTGAAATCCAGGTAAGCCTTGCGCTCCTCGTTCATCGCCAGCGTGGTACTCATGTTGGCTCGTGCACTCTCCAACAGGCCCAACAGGTGCTCCGTGGAAAACGACTCTTCGTGGACAAACTGCAAGCCGGTCATCCGCGAAAGCTGTAAAAGAATATCGTTATTCAGCCCGCTCCAATGGCCCTGCTCGTCCTTGAACAAATACAACGGATACTGCACTGACGCGACAATCACCTGGCGATTATGAGCAATCCAGTCTCGTTCCCGAGCGGACAACTGCAGCGGCTTGCTCGTACCTGCAGGGCTGACGGCCGGGCCATCGGCCTGAGCGGCCCGCATGCAGAGCGCCAACCCCAGCAGACAGGAAAAAAACCACCAGCACACGGCCGGCCTTATGCGTGTCATTGTCCACATGCCCACATCCTTCACTCTGACTGACCCATCCCTGAAGGGCAAAACGGCGACAAGTGTGGCATGCAGGAACAAGAAAGCCCGTCAGGAGACGGGCTTCATGTGTGACAGTTTTTTGCAGATCAGAGTGGCTTGCCGCGATTGCCATGCTGACTGACAAAGGCCTGCACGGCTTTCAGGTCATTTGGCAGAACGGTGCAACGCTCGTCTCGCTCAAACAAATCCGAAAGGTGCGCAGGCAGTTCAAGCGCTTTTCCTACACCAGCCTTTTCCACGGCTTCCGGGAACTTGACCGGATGCGCAGTACCAAGGATCACCATCGGGATATCCAGGCTGCGGCGGCATTCGCGCGCGGCCTTGACGCCAATGGCAGTGTGCGGATCGAGCAGTTCACCGGTCTGGGCAAAGACTTCTGCGATGGTCTCGCAGGTCTGCGCGTCATCCACGGCCAACGAGTCGAACAGTTTGCGCGCTTCAGTCCAGCGCTCCTGCTCGACGCTGAAACCACCGCCCTGCTTGAAGCTGTCCATCAAACCGGCAATGGCTGCACCGTTGCGACCATGCAGGTCGAACAGCAGGCGCTCGAAGTTCGACGAGACCATGATGTCCATCGACGGCGACAGGGTCGCATGCAGGGTTTCCTTGACGTACTGGTTGCCGCTCATGAAGCGGTGCAGGATGTCGTTGCGGTTGGTGGCGACGATCAACTGGTTGATCGGCAGGCCCATGTTGCGCGCCAGGTAGCCGGCGAAGATATCGCCGAAGTTACCGGTCGGCACCGAGAACGCCACCGAACGCGCCGGACCGCCCAACTGCAGGGACGCGTGGAAGTAGTAAACGATCTGGGCCATGATCCGCGCCCAGTTGATCGAGTTCACGGCAACCAGGCGCGTCCCCTTGAGGAAGCTCTGATCGGCGAAGCTGGCCTTGACCATTTCCTGGCAGTCATCGAAGTTGCCTTCGATGGCAATGTTGTGGATGTTGTCGCCGAACAGCGTGGTCATCTGCCGACGCTGAACTTCCGAAACCCGGTTGTGCGGGTGAAGGATAAAGATGTCGACGTTTTCGCAGTGCTTGCAGCCTTCGATCGCCGCCGAACCGGTGTCGCCGGAAGTCGCGCCGACAATTACCACGCGCTCGCCGCGCTTCTCCAGCACGTAGTCGAGCAGGCGACCGAGCAGTTGCAGGGCGAAGTCCTTGAACGCCAGGGTCGGGCCGTGGAACAGTTCAAGCACCCATTCATTGCCGTTGAGTTGACGCAAAGGCGCCACGGCATTGTGGGAAAACGCGCCGTAGGTCGCTTCAAGAATCTTCTTGAAATCGGCATCCGGAATGCTGCCGGTAACGAACGGGCGCATCACCCGGAATGCCAGCTCGTGGTAAGGCAGGCCAGCCCAGGAAGCGATCTCTTCCTGGGTGAAACGCGGCAGGTTCTCGGGCACGTACAGGCCGCCATCGCTGGCCAGACCGGCCAACAGGACGTCTTCGAAATTCAGGGCCGGTGCCTGGCCGCGGGTACTGATATAGCGCATTGGGGCAAACCTTCGGTTTGAGCTTGGGGCTGCAAGCGGCAAGTGAACGCTGAACCGCCTTTCACTTGCCGCTTGCCGCTCGCCGCTGCTGTATTAATTCAAATGTTCGACACGGATACGTACTACCGGACCGTCAACGCCCTGCAGCGCTTCAAGGGCGGTAATCGCATCGTTCATGCGCTGCTCCAGCACACGGTGCGTCAGCAGAATCATTGGCACCAGGCCGTCGTGTTCTTCGACTTCCTTTTGCATGATCGATTCGATGTTGATACCGCGTTCCGACAGAATGCTCGCCACCTGGGCCAGTACGCCCGGATGATCCTTGGCCTGGATACGCAGGTAGTAGGCACTTTCGCAGGCGTCGATCGGCAGGATCGGGTGCGCCGACAGGGTGTCCGGGTGGAACGCCAAGTGCGGTACACGGTTCTCCGGGTCGCTGGTCATGGCGCGAACCACATCCACCAGATCGGCGATGACCGACGAAGCGGTGGGCTCCATGCCGGCGCCAGCGCCGTAGAACAGGGTCGAACCGGCCGCGTCACCGTTGACCATGACTGCGTTCATCACGCCATTGACGTTAGCGATCAGGCGATCGGCCGGGATCAGCGTCGGGTGAACGCGCAACTCGATACCACTGGCGGTGCTGCGCGCCACGCCGAGGTGCTTGATGCGATAGCCCAGGGCTTCGGCGTAATTCACGTCAGCGGTGGTCAGCTTGGTGATGCCTTCCGTGTAGGCCTTGTCGAATTGCAGCGGAATACCGAAGGCAATCGACGCCAGGATCGTCAGCTTGTGCGCGGCATCGATGCCTTCGACGTCGAACGTCGGATCGGCTTCGGCGTAGCCGAGCGCCTGGGCTTCGGCGAGCACGTCTTCAAAGGTACGGCCCTTCTCACGCATTTCGGTGAGGATGAAGTTGCCAGTACCGTTGATGATGCCTGCGACCCAGTTGATGCGGTTGGCCGACAGGCCTTCACGAATCGCCTTGATCACCGGGATGCCGCCAGCCACTGCCGCTTCGAAGGCAACAATCACACCCTTCTCGCGAGCCTTGGCGAAAATTTCATTACCGTGAACAGCGATAAGCGCCTTGTTCGCGGTGACCACATGCTTGCCATTCTCGATGGCCTTGAGTACCAGCTCGCGGGCAACGGTATAGCCGCCCATCAGCTCTATAACGATGTCGATCTCAGGGTTCGTGGCCACATCGAAGACATCGTTGGTAATCGCAATACCGGTCGTCTGGAACTGAGGCTTTGGCGTGCGCATGGCAATTTGTGCCACTTCGATTCCACGCCCGGCACGACGAGCAATTTCCTCGGCGTTGCGCTGAAGTACGTTGAAGGTGCCGCCACCGACGGTACCTAACCCACAGATGCCTACTTTGACCGGATTCACTCTGAACTCCCCATAAAACGGCCGACTCGAGGCCGGCCGTGGAAACAGCCGCATAGCATGCGGCTCTCTATTAATGGAGCGTCGACTGCTGTCGCCGCTCCATGATCGTCAAAGGCTTACCGTGACGACGCAGGATTATTTCGCACCCAGCGCCAGTTTGGCCACTTGTGGCGCTGGCTGGTAGCCCGGAATGACCTGACCATCGGCCAAAACGATGGCCGGTGTGCCGTTCACGCCAATCGACTGGCCAAGGGCGAACTGTTTCGACACTGGGTTATCGCACTTGGCGGCCTTGATTTCCTTGCCGTCGACCATCTTGTCCATGGCCGCTTTCTTATCGGCCGAGCACCATACATTCTGCAGTTGCTCATCACCTGGCGAACCCAGGCCCTGACGCGGGAAAGCAACATAACGCACTTCTACCCCGAGTTTGTTCAGGGCTGGCACTTCAGCGTGCAATTTGTGGCAATACGGGCAGGTGGTATCGGTAAAGACGGTGATGTGAGTCTTGGTTTCGCCGATGGCCGGGTAAACCACGGTTTCAGCGACCGGAATACCGTTGACCAGCTTGGCGATGCCCAGGCGCTCGGTTTTTTCGGTGAGGTTGACCGGCTTGCCATCCTTGAGCTGGAACAGGTAGCCCTGGACGATGTACTGGCCGTCGGCGCTGGCGTAAAGGACGCGACTGCCCTTGAGTTTGACTTCGTACAGGCCGGCCAGCGGGCTGGCGCTGATGGTTTCGATCGGCGTGTCGAGCTGGAGGGTTTCGAGGCTCTTGCGGATGGCTTTGTCAGCCGCATCATCGGCGACGGCGAAAGTGCTGAGCAGCGCAATGGCGGCAGCGACGAAAATCTGGGTCAGACGCATGGGAACTCCTGAAGGCGGACAAATGGATCGGCCAGAACACCGCTGTCGCTACAGCGGGTCAAACCGTCCATCGTGCAAACCGGCAAAGCCTATCACATAAGGCTTGGCGGGGCGGAATGTGGGTGATGCAAGGTGTTTGCCGATGCTTTCAACCCCGCGGGTGATGCTTGGCATGCAGGTCCTGCAAGCGCGCCCGAGCCACGTGGGTGTAAATCTGGGTGGTCGACAAATCGCTATGACCGAGGAGCATCTGCACCACCCGCAAATCCGCGCCGTGATTAAGCAGATGCGTGGCGAAGGCATGGCGCAGGGTGTGGGGCGACAGCGACTTGCCAATCCCGGCGACCCTGGCCTGGTGCTTGATCCGATGCCAGAACGTCTGGCGAGTCATCTGCTCGCCGCGCAAACTGGGAAACAGCACGTCACTGGGACGCCCGCCGAGCAACTCGACACGGGCATCGCGCAGGTAACGCTCGACCCAGACGATCGCCTCTTCGCCCATCGGCACCAGGCGCTCCTTGCTGCCTTTGCCCATGACTCGCAGCACGCCCTGACGCAGGTTGACCTGTTCCAGGGTCAGGCTGATCAACTCGGTGACCCGCAGCCCGCAGGCGTACAACACTTCGAGCATGGCCCGGTCGCGCTGGCCGATCGCCTCGCTCAGGTCCGGCGCCTTGAGCAGCGCTTCGACGTCGGCTTCCGACAACGACTTGGGCAGCGGCCGACCCAATTGCGGCATGTCGACCCGCAGCGTCGGGTCCACGGCGATCATTTTTTCCCGCAAGAGATAGCGATAAAACCCACGCACACCCGAGAGAAACCTTGCTGTGGACCGGGGTTTGTAGCCCTGCTCAACACGCCAGGCCAAGTGATCGAGAATCAGTTCGCGTCCAGCGTTGGGCAACTCTACCCCCTGCTCCTGAAGCCAACCGTTGAACAGTGCCAAATCACTGCGATAAGCGTCTCGGGTGTTGTCGGATAGGCCCTTCTCCAGCCACAAGGCGTCGAGGAACTGGTCGATCAGCGGGTGTTCTATAGCGGGCATGGGCACTCAAGACACGCAGGCCAGGCACTGCGCGCAAAAAAATAGTGAACGGTCAGGATGCCCGCTAGTCTTTCATAGCTGGCCATTTCAAGGAACAGGGAGTCTCAATGAACGAGCAGCAAATCCTCTTGGCCTTCGGCGGCATCGGTGCGGCAGCCATTGGTTGCCAATGGCTGGCCTGGCGCCTGAAATTACCGGCCATTCTGTTTCTACTGTTGGCCGGCATCGTCATGGGCCCGATCATCGGCTGGCTGGATCCGCAAGAGATGTTCGGCCCTTTGCTGATGCCACTGGTATCGCTGGCAGTGGCGTTGATCCTGTTCGAAGGCAGCCTGACCCTGCACCTCTCGCAATGGCGGGAAATCGGCAGCGTGGTACGCCGCCTGGTAACCCTCGGTGCCCTCTCCACCTGGCTGGTGATTGCCGTGGCGACCCACTGGCTGCTGGGTTTCGACTGGCTGCTGGCAATCCTGTTCGGCACCCTGACGCTGGTTACCGGCCCCACGGTGATCGTACCGATGCTGCGGGTGGTGCGGCCCAAGGCGTCGATCGCCAATATCCTGCGCTGGGAGGGCATCGTCATCGATCCGATCGGCGCGCTGCTGGCGGTGGTGGTCTACAGCTTTATCATCGCCAGTGCCGACGGCAACGGCCTCAAGGACAGTCTGCTGACCTTCGGCGGGGTGATTGTCTGTGGCGGCCTGTTCGGCATCGGCGGCGGGTATGCGCTAGGCACGCTGATTCGCCGCCAATGGCTGCCGGAATACCTGCACAACCTGGCCTCCCTCGCCGCAGTGCTTGGCATCTTCATTGCTGCCAACCAAACGATCCATGAGTCAGGTTTGCTGGCAGTGACCTTGATGGGCATGTGGTTGGCCAACATGAAAGGCGTGGACGTCCGACATATCCTGCACTTCAAGGAAAACCTCAGCGTCCTGCTGATTTCCGGCCTGTTCATTCTGCTGGCGGCACGCCTGGACCTGGACGCCATGCTCGCCTTGGGGCCACTGGTGCTGCTGTTATTGCTGGTGATTCAGTTCATCGCCCGCCCGCTGAACGTCGCATTGTCGACCGCAGGGTCGAACCTGAACTGGCGTGAGCGCGCGCTGTTGGCCTGGATTGCACCGCGCGGGATAGTGGCGGCGGCGGTATCGGCGATTTTTGCGATTCGCCTGGACGAGGCCGGTCATCAAGGCGCACTGCTGCTGGTGCCACTGACGTTTGCGGTAATCATCGGTACCGTAGTCCTGCAGAGCGCCACCGCCCGACCATTGGCACGTCTGCTGAAGGTCGCCGAGCCGGCGCCGAGTGGCTTTCTGATTGTCGGTGCCAACGGGCCGGCGCGCGCCCTGGGCAAAGCCTTGCAACAGCTGGACAGCCGCGTGCTGCTGACGGATTCGAGCTGGGAAAACATTCGCGCGGCGCGCATGGAGGGATTGCCTACCTACTTCGGCAACCCGGCCTCACAGCACGCCGATGCACACCTGGATCTGGTCGGCCTCGGCCACCTGCTGACCCTGTCCCCCTCGGGCGAGCTGAACACCCTGGCGACTATGCGTTTTCGCCATGAGTTCGGCCATCAGCGGATGTTCTCCCTGGCGAGCGGCCAGGAAAATCGTCGCACCGATAAACATCGGGCGAGCCTTGAGCATCGCGGGCAACTGCTGGGCAGCCAGGCATTGACCTATACCAAGCTGGCCAGCCTGCTCGGCCAGGGCGCCGAGTTGTATACCACGCACCTGACGGAGGGTTTTGGCTGGGAGGATTACAAGGCGCTGCACGGCGAGCGCGCAACTCTGTTGTTCGCCCGTGATAGCAGCGACTGGGTCTATGTGGTGACACCCGATAGCGCGCTCAAGCCCGGCCCCGGCTGGACCCTGGTGGCGCTGATCCAGCCGGAAACCCATGGCGCTGAATAAATCGCAGACAACAAAAAAGCAGCCCGTAGGCTGCTTTTTCTGCATCGGAAGCTGGACTTAAGCCAGTTTTTCCTTGATGCGAGCTGCTTTACCCGACAGATCACGCAGGTAGTACAGCTTGGCTTTACGCACGTCACCGCGACGCTTGACAGCCATGCTTTCGATTTGCGGGCTGTAGGTCTGGAAAGTACGCTCTACGCCAACACCGTTGGAGATTTTACGAACAGTGAAAGCACTGTTCACGCCACGGTTACGCTTGGCGATTACTACGCCTTCGAACGCTTGCAGACGCGCGCGGTCACCTTCCTTCACTTTCACCTGAACGACAATGGTGTCGCCCGGGGCAAAGGTAGGGATCTCTTTGGTCATCTGCTCTGCTTCGAGTGCAAGGATGATTTTGTTAGTCATGCTGTGCTCCTAAGGTAAATCGTCGGATCTACCATCGATACGTTGTTAACTATCGTCCCGCTCGCGGATGTATTCCTCGAGCAGCTTCTTCTCTTCTCCAGAAAGCGAGCGGCTTTCCAGAAGATCGGCGCGTCGTTCATAGGTCCGACCAAGGGACTGCTGTAAACGCCAACGCCGGATGTGTGCGTGGTTGCCACTCAGCAACACGTCGGGAACACGCTGATCCGCATACACCTCCGGTCGGGTGTAGTGCGGGCAATCCAGCAGACCATCCGTAAAGGAATCTTCCTCGGCGGAGTCCGCATGCCCTAAAGCTCCAGGCAGCAGTCGCGTAACCGCGTCAATCAGGACCATGGCCGGCAGCTCACCGCCAGACAATACATAGTCGCCAATCGACCACTCTTCATCGACATGAGCATCAATAAATCGCTCGTCAATGCCTTCATAGCGGCCGGCAATCAGGATCAATGATTCCTCATTCGCCAACTCGCGTACCGCCGACTGAGTCAGTTGACGGCCTTGGGGCGACAGATAAATTACCTTCGCCGCCTCCCCGGCTGCTGCCTTGGCCTGAACCAGTGCATCTTCCAGGGGCTTGATCTTCATCACCATGCCCGGGCCACCGCCAAATGGGCGATCGTCCACAGTGTGATGTCGATCCGTCGTGTAGTCTCGCGGGTTCCAACAAGCCAGCTGCAAGAGCCCCTGTTTCACCGCACGACTGGTGATGCCGTAGTCGCTGATGGCGGAAAACATCTCGGGAAACAAACTGATCACTTCTACGCGCAAGTTAGCCACGCTTAGAAGTCCGCATCCCAATCCACCTTCATCTCGCCCGCTGCCAGGTCGACTGCCAACACGCATTGCTCCGTATAGGGCAACAGGCGTTCGCGATCATCCAGGCTGCCAGCGCAAGGCTTGACCACCATGACATCGTTCGAGCCGGTCTCCAGCAGGTGATCGATTTTCCCGAACAGTTGCCCGAGTGTGTCGATGACCTTAAGACCTTCCAGCTGGTACCAGTAGTACTCGCCGTCAGTCAGTTCAGGGAACAGGTTGCGTGGCACGCAGATCTCATAACCGGCGAGAAGACGAGCTTCTTCACGATCATCGAGACCCTTGAGCTTTGCGACCAGGAACTTGTCGTTCCCGCGTCCGCTGACCAGCTCTACCTGCTTGACATCGCCTTCGCGCTTGAGCGTCCAGGATTTGTAATTGAGCAGGTTCTTGATCGGATCAGTAAAGGAATACACCTTCACTTCGCCGCGAACGCCGTGAACAGAATAAATTTTGCCGATAACGATCAAATCATCAGCAATGTCTGGCGTCGCGTTCATATTGCTCAGGCCGCAGCCTTAGCAGATTCCTTCAGCAACTGAGCAACGCGCTCAGAAGGTTGTGCACCAACGCTCAGCCAGTAGGCTACGCGCTCTTGGTTCACGGACAGACGGATTTCCTGACCACGAGCAACAGGGTTGAAGAAACCAACCTGTTCCTTGTGCGAACCGTCGCGCGGGTTGCGGCTGTCGGTTACGGTCAGGTGGTAGAACGGGCGCTTTTTGGAGCCGCCAAGGGCAAGACGGATTGTTAGCATGTGAACATAGTTCCTGTAGTCGGTGCTGCAAATCTAAACGCACAGCGGGCATAGGTGCCCGAAAGGCCGCATATTCTAAGGAATATCCGGACTTTTGCAAATGACTTTTTCCGACGCCTGTCGGTGTGCGCTGCAGATTTGCGATAGAGCCGCTGCGAACAACGGCGAGTCAGTGCCTGCCAGGGCAGGTCACTGTCGTCCCCACATCCCTGTGGGAGACACGCCGGCAAAGCTGCCGGCGCGAATTCTTCAGAGCTTCGGCATGCCGCCGCCGGGCAACATACCGCCCATGCCGCGCATCATTTTCGCCATCCCGCCCTTGGCAGAGAATTTCTTCATCATCTTCTGCATCTGTTTGTGCTGCTTGATCAAGCGACCGATGTCCTGCACCTGGGTGCCGGAACCCATGGCGATCCGACGCTTGCGCGAGCCGCTGATCAGCTCAGGATCGCGGCGCTCGGCCGGGGTCATGGAGTTGATGATGGCTTCCATCTGCTTGAACTGCTTCTCTGCCGCACCCTGGGCATTACCCATTTGCGCCAGGTTGACGCCGCCGATGTTCGGCAACTTGTCCATGAGCCCACCGAGGCCGCCCATGTTCTTCATCTGTTGCAGCTGATCGCGGAAGTCTTCGAGGTCGAAGCCTTTACCCTTCTTCAGCTTTTTCGCCAGCTTGTCGGCCTTGTCCTTGTCGAGGGTCTGTTCGGCCTGCTCGATCAGACTGAGCACGTCGCCCATGCCGAGGATGCGCGAAGCGATACGCTCGGGGTGGAACGGCTCCAGGGCTTCGGTTTTTTCGCCCATACCGATGAACTTGATCGGCTTGCCGGTAATGGAACGCACCGACAACGCGGCACCGCCACGGGCATCACCGTCGACCTTGGTCAGGATCACACCGGTCAGCGGCAGCGCATCACCAAAGGCTTTGGCCGTATTGGCGGCGTCCTGGCCAGTCATGGCGTCGACCACGAACAGGGTTTCGACCGGCTTGATCGCGGCGTGCAGGGCCTTGATCTCGCCCATCATCTCTTCGTCGATGTGCAGGCGACCGGCGGTATCGACGATGACCACGTCGATGAACTTCAGCCTGGCTTCTTTAATAGCCGCTTCGGCGATGTCGACCGGCTTCTGGCTCAGGTCGGACGGAAAAAAGGTGACGCCGATGTCGTTGGCCAGGGTTTCCAGCTGCTTGATCGCCGCCGGACGGTAGACGTCCGCGGACACCACCATCACCGACTTCTTCTTGCGCTCTTTAAGGAAGCGCGCCAGCTTGCCGGCGGTGGTGGTCTTACCAGCGCCCTGCAGGCCCGCCATCAATACGACGGCTGGCGGCACGGCGCTCAGGTTCAGATCTTCGTTGGCCGCGCCCATCAGGCTTTCGAGTTCGGCCTGGACAATCTTCACGAAGGCCTGGCCCGGCGTCAGGCTGCGCGACACCTCGGTGCCGACAGCGCGCTCCTTGACCGAATTGACGAAGTCCTTGACCACTGGCAAGGCAACGTCAGCCTCCAGCAACGCCATGCGCACTTCACGCAGGGTGTCTTTGATATTGTCTTCGGTCAGCTTGGCCTTGCCGGTGACATGGCGCAGCGTCTGCGAGAGACGGTCGGTTAAGTTTTCAAACATGCGCGATCCTTTCAGGCCCTAAGGAAGACCGGGTAATGGCGGCCCAGACCGTGAAATACAGGTGCTCGGCGAGCCTGCGGCGGGGGCAGGTCGCGGATTATAGCGAAGACTGCGTCTGGCGCACACCCGCCGTCTCGTTGTGCGGTCTTTCATGCGACGAGGGTTGTATGCCAAACTCGTTGTCTTTCGGGCTTGCCTAACAGGACTTATGCTCCCTTTGTCACCCAGTTTGCTCACTACACTCGCCGCCGCCTGCTTATATGCCGCTGCGACCTTCTATCAGGGCTCTCGCCTCGCCACAGGCGCCAAGGCGAACAAACGCCTGCTGGTAACGCTCGGCATCCTTGCCGTGCTGACCCACAGCGCGAGCCTGTTCGCTCACCTGATGACGCCGATCGGCCTGGGCCTGGACTTTTTCAGTGCCGCCAGCCTGATCGCTGCCGCCGTGATCGCCCTGACCCTGCTGGCCACCTCGCGCATCCCGGTGGAAAACTTGCTGCTACTGCTGTTTCCGCTAGGCATGGCCACAGTCCTGCTGGCGCAGTTCGCGCCGTCCGGGACAGTGCAGGTGATCGACGAGGAGCCAGGCATCCTCGCCCACATCCTGCTGTCGATCCTCGCGTACGGGATGTTCACCATTGCGGTGTTCCAGGCGCTGCTATTGCTGCTGCAGGACCATCAACTCAAGCACAAGCACCCGTCCGGGCTGATCAAGAACTTTCCGCCGCTGCAAACCATGGAAAGCCTGCTGTTCGGCTTTCTCTGGGCCGGCTGGACCCTGCTGTCGCTGTCACTGATTTCCGGCTGGCTGTTCGTCGAAAATCTGTTTGCCCAGCACCTGGTGCACAAGACCCTGCTTGCGTGTCTGGCGTGGATCGTCTTCAGCGTCTTGCTGTGGGGGCGCACCCGCCTCGGCTGGCGCGGTCACAAGGCGATCCGCTGGACCCTCGCTGGTTTCTGCCTGCTGATGCTGGCCTATTTCGGCAGCAAGCTGGTCCGCGAATTCATCCTGCACATCTGACGGGCATTCGTTATGGACAACCTGCCCATAGGGCCATTACTCGCTGTTCTGGCCCTGTTGATCCTCTGGTCCGCCCTGTTCACCGCCATCGAAGCTGCACAGCAGCACTTGCTGGCCCAGCGCACCGCCTCGCGTTCCAATGACAGGCCTGTGGCGCGCCTGAACTTCCCGCTGAGCAGCCTCATCCTCTGCAACACCCTCTGCCGCTCGCTGGTGGTGATCATTAGCACCCTGCTCGCGGTGTTCGGCTGGGCGGACAACGGTCCGTGGCTGGCCTGCCTCGGCGCGACGGCAGCCTTACTGGTCTTCGCCGATTACCTGCCACGCACCCTCGCCAGCCGCTACCCGGATGCCGTCTTGAGCCTGGGCAATACGCTGCTGGCTGTGCCCCTGAAGATGCTCTACCCGCTGGCCTGGCTGCTCAGCGGAATCAGCCTGCTGCTGCTCAAGCCTCTGGCGCGCAAACCCAAGGTGGTCCAGCAGAGCGACGACGAGCCCGCGCCGGCACAAAACACCAACCTCGACGGCGAGCACGCCGTATGCCGGCCACACGCCCTGCCCGGCATTCATGCGCTGGACAACATTACCGTCAACGATATTCTGGTACCGCGCAGCGAAGTGGACGGAATCAACCTCGACGAGCCAATCGGAGCGATCATCGAGCAATTGCGGGCCAACCGACGCACACGCCTGCCGGTGTTCCACAGTGACATCAACCAGGTCGAAGCGGTGCTCAATACCCGCCAGATCAGGCACTTGCTGGCGGACGCCAGCCTGACCAAGGAGGCCTTGCTGGCCGCCTGCCACGAGCCATACTTCGTACCGGAAAGCACCCCACTGCAACTGCAACTGCTGAACTTCCACAAGCAGCAGCGTCGCCTGGGCATGGTGGTCGACGAGTACGGCGAAGTCCAAGGCATCGTCACCCTGGAAGACATTCTCGAAGAAATCGTCGGCGAATTCGAAAGCCAGCACAGCCTCGACAACCCGCACATCCATCCACAAGCCGACGGCCGTCTGATAATCGACGGCGCGGCCTCGATCCGCGAGCTGAACAAAAGCCTCGGCTGGCACCTGCCCAGCGACGGCCCGAAAACCCTCAACGGCCTGGTGACCGAAGCCCTGGAAACCATCCCGGACTGCCCGGTGTGCCTGAAAATCGGCCGCTATCGCCTGGAAATCCTCGAAACCGAAGACAATCGGGTCAGCCAGGTATTGATCTGGCAAACGGCTTCCACGCCAGCAGTGCGCTAAGCCCCCTTGTTGAATCGTTAGCCTCCTTTCTATAATCCAAACGCTTACCCAAGCGCCGCCGCAGACCGTGCTACCCGCACTCAGCGTCCTGCGGCAAGATCCGCGACTATCCGGCGAACGCTCCTACCTTGAGCCTGCGCCGCGCCCCACCCCACATCCCTGGGTGCTTCAACCATAATAATTCGCTCCTCGCGAGCACATGACTGTCAGGGATAACCGCATGACCACGAGCACCACCTACGGCGCCGATACGCCTGCCCAACCGACGAACTCCGCGACCCGGGTCGCTACGGCGAGCTTTATCGGCACCGCCATCGAGTTCTACGACTTTTACGTCTACGCCACCGCCGCCGCACTGGTGATCGGCCCGGTGTTCTTTCCCCAGACCTCCGGCACGGCGCAGATGCTGTCGGCCTTCCTGACCTTCGGCATCGCCTTCCTCGCCCGGCCGCTGGGTTCAGCACTGTTCGGCCACTTTGGTGACCGCATCGGCCGTAAATCGACGCTGGTCGCTTCTCTGCTGCTGATGGGTGTCTGCACCACCCTGATCGGCGTGTTGCCAGGTTACGACAGCATTGGTGCCTGGGCGCCGATCCTGCTCTGCGTGCTGCGCTTTGGCCAGGGCCTGGGATTGGGCGGCGAATGGGGTGGTGCAGCCTTGCTCGCCACCGAGAACGCGCCGAAAGGCAAACGCGCCTGGTTCGGCATGTTCCCGCAACTGGGGCCTTCAATTGGTTTCCTGGCGGCCAACGGCCTTTTTCTGACGCTGGCCATGACCCTGGACGACGAACAGTTCCGCTCCTGGGGCTGGCGCATCCCGTTCCTGCTCAGTGCCGCGCTGGTGATGGTCGGCCTGTACGTGCGCCTGAAGCTGCATGAAACCCCGGTCTTCGCCAACGCCGTGGCTCGCCAGGAGCGAGTGAAGATCCCGCTGGTCGAGCTGTTCAGCCAGTACTGGGCGCCGATGCTGCTGGGCGCCGCGGCAATGGTGGTGTGCTACGCACTGTTCTACATCTCCACGGTATTTTCCCTGAGTTACGGCGTGTCGACCCTGGGCTACAGCCGCGAAACCTTCCTCGGCCTGCTGTGTTTCGCCGTGCTGTTCATGGCCGCCGCCACACCGCTGTCGGCATGGGCCAGCGACCGTTTTGGGCGCAAGCCGGTGCTGATCATCGGTGGCGTGCTGGCGGTGTTGTCGGGCTTCACCATGGAACCCTTGCTGACCCACGGCAGCACCTGGGGCGTAGCGCTGTTCCTGTGCATCGAGCTGTTTCTGATGGGGGTGACTTTCGCCCCGATGGGCGCGCTGTTGCCGGAACTGTTTCCGACGCATGTACGCTACACGGGCGCATCGGCGGCCTACAACCTGGGCGGCATTGTCGGCGCCTCCGCAGCCCCATTCTTCGCCCAGAAACTGGTGGCGATGGGCGGCTTGAGTTGGGTTGGCGGGTATGTGTCGGCGGCTGCGGTGCTCAGCTTGATCGCTGTGCTGTGCCTGAAGGAAACGCGCAATAACGACTTGGATCGGGTGGTGTGAACCAACCCTGGAGCGAGCCTGCTCGCGATGAACGTCAACGATAACACTGGGTGCCTGACACTGCGCAGCGCTCTCAGGTTCATCGCGAGCAGGCTCGCTCCTACAAGGGACCTGCGTTACAGCTCGACAACAACCGCCTGCGAGGCGCGCATGGCCTTGGCCCGTGCCGCTTCGATCGACTCGTCGCGGGCCAAGGCCACGCCCATGCGACGCTGGCCATTAACCTCAGGCTTGCCGAACAGGCGCAATGCCGTATCCGGTTCGGCCAATGCCGCGCCGAGGTTGGCGAACGCGGTCTGGGTCGATTGCCCTTCTACCAGGATCACCGCCGAGGCCGAAGGCCCGAACTGACGGATCAGCGGGATCGGCAGGCCGAGAATCGCCCGGGCGTGCAGGGCAAACTGCGACAGGTCCTGCGAGATCAGGGTTACCAGGCCAGTATCGTGGGGGCGTGGCGAGACTTCGCTGAACCACACCTGATCACCCTTGATGAACAGTTCGACGCCAAACATCCCACGACCACCCAGGGCCTCGGTCACGGCCTTGGCCACCCGCTCGGATTCCGCCAGGGCAATCGGACTCATGGCTTGTGGCTGCCAGGATTCCTGGTAATCGCCCTTCTCCTGACGGTGGCCGACCGGCGCACAGAACGTGGTGCCGCCAATGTGGCGTACGGTGAGCAGGGTGATTTCGTAGTCGAAATCGATGAAACCTTCGACGATTACTCGCCCTTTACCGGCACGTCCGCCTTCCTGCGCGTAGTCCCAGGCCTTCTGCACGTCATCGGCGCTGCGCAACAGGCTCTGGCCTTTGCCCGACGAGCTCATGACCGGCTTGACCACGCACGGGAAACCGAGGTCGTCGACGGCCTTGCGGTAGTCTTCCACGGTGTCGGCGAAGTGGTATGGCGAGGTCGGCAGGTCCAGCTCTTCAGCGGCCAGGCGGCGGATGCCTTCACGATTCATGGTCAACTGGGCGGCGCGCGCGGTCGGGATCACGGTGAAGCCTTCGGCTTCCAGCTCGACCAGGGTGGCGGTGGCGATGGCTTCGATTTCCGGCACGATGAAGTGCGGCTTCTCGGCCTCGATCACTGCGCGCAGTGCCGCGCCATCGAGCATGTTGATCACATGGCTGCGATGCGCCACCTGCA
The DNA here is from genome assembly GCF_024519635.1 of Pseudomonas sp. Pse1. Lineage (NCBI taxonomy): Bacteria > Pseudomonadati > Pseudomonadota > Gammaproteobacteria > Pseudomonadales > Pseudomonadaceae > Pseudomonas > Pseudomonas sp. Pse1. Next base: position 204,690 of record NZ_JALJRO010000004.1, on the reverse strand, counting down.
TGGCCGGCGCATCCGCGTAACGGTCCACGGCGATCACTTCAACGCCCAGGCGCTGCAGCTCGATCACCACTTCCTTGCCCAACTCACCACAGCCACACAGCAATACGCGGGTCGCGGTTGGCGACAATGGAGTTCCGATACGAGTCATTTGCAGTTCCTCAAAGGAGCGGATCATCAAGGGACAAGGCGCTGCGCGCACTTCCCAGGGGAGAAAGCGCGGCATTTTACATGAACCGAGGGGTTTGGCCTCAGCTGGCGAGCGCCTGTTTGCGCAAGCGCCAGGCCATGATCAGCCATACGGCAGTCACGCCAGCGAACTTGGAGCCGAGCGCGGTGAGAATCACCCCTGGGGTCAGGGCGTCGATCATGCCGAAGAAGATGAAAGTGTCCAGCGGAATGCTCAGCGCCGAGCTGATCCACAAGCGGTCGTGCAGCGGCCGCTTGGTGATGCTGAACACCAGCCAGTCGATGCACTCGGACACCGCGAACGCCGTGGCACTGGCCAGGGCGATGGACGGGTCGGAGGTCAGGTAGGACAGCACCAGCGCCACCAGCATGGCAATGATCGCGCCATGCCCGAAGCGGGTCTGCACCATATCGCGCAACACAAACACCAGGCCACCCCAGGCTGACCAGATGATGTCCAGGTGCGGGGCAGTGGAAAAGGCGAAGTTGATCAGCACGACGCTGCTGATGTAGGCAATCAGAAAGAGCATGGGGCGCGGAGTACCTGGAAATTTGCCGCACAGAATACCGTAGGAGCTGGCTTGCCGGCGATGTAGTTGCTGACGCCATTGCGGGCGAGCCCGCTCCCACAGTTCATATCAGTGTCAGGTCCGCGACTACGGCTGCTTGGCGCCGACCATCCACACCAGCCCGCTGGCCTTGGCCCGCTCGTGACACAGCACCAGGACCTGGCGGCGTTCGTCGTTGTCCATGCGGCTCCAGCGGGTAATTTCCGCCACCGTGCGCTGGCAACCGGTGCAGATGTCCTGCTCGTCCAGCGCGCAAATGTTCACGCAGGGCGAGGCAACCGGGCGTTCCGAAGCTGTCATTCTTCTTGCTCGACCAGGTCCACCGCATAGCGTTGGGAGCGTTGAACATAGTGCGCGGCACTGGCTTCGAGCATTTTGATCTGCGGCTCGGTCAGTTCACGTACCACCTTGCCCGGCGAGCCCATCACCAGCGAGCCATCGGGGATCTGCTTGTTCTCGCCAATCAGCGAGTTGGCGCCGATGATGCAGTTTTTTCCGATTTTCGCCCCATTGAGGATCACCGCATTGATACCGATCAGGCTGTTATCGCCGACGGTGCAGCCGTGCAGCATGGCGTTATGGCCGATGGTCACGCCGGTGCCGATGGTCAACGGATAACCCATGTCGGTGTGCATCACCGTGCCGTCCTGAACGTTGCTGTTCTTGCCGATCAGGATCAGCTCGTTGTCACCGCGCAATACCGCGTTGAACCAGACGTTGGCGCCCTCTTCCAGCTTGACCTTGCCAATCAGCACCGCATTGGGTGCGACCCAGCTCTGCGGATGGGTTTCGACGCGGGCGTCGCCCAGACGGTATTTCATCGTTGTTATCCTCATGGCTCAGGCAGCCGCGGGTTCGCGCCATAGGCACGATGGCTTCAAATATTGATAAAGCTTTTGGGAGGTTGGTGCAGGCTGATCTTGGCGTCATAGAGCAGATTGATCAACTCGACAATCATGATCGCGGTCAGTCCCCAGATCTTGTACTCGCCATAACGGTAGCTCGGCACATACCAACTACGCCCCTGGTAATCGATGCGGTGCGTATGTTCTCGTGGGTCCGTGCGAAAAAACTCCAGCGGCACACTGAATACCGCGGCGATCTCGGCGTCATTGGCGCGGTACTCGACAAAGTCCGGAATGACACCGACATAGGGCGTGACCTTGATCCCATGCAGGGAAATCAGCGGACTCAAGGGCCCGATCACCTCCACCAGACCCGGCGGCAGGCCGATTTCTTCCTCGGCTTCGCGCAGGGCAGTGAAGACCAGGTCCGGGTCTTCGGGATCGCGTCGACCGCCCGGAAAGGCCACTTCCCCGCCATGGGTGGAAAGCCCGCTGGCGCGCAGGGTCAGAACCAGTTCCGGCTCGTCACTGCGAGTGATGGGCACCAACACGGCGGCCTCGGGAAAACGTCGGTCAGTTTCCATGGTGTTCGGCGTGTGATGACTGACCCGGTGCAGTAGCTCGTCCAGCATGAGTGCTCTCGATCTGTTGGCTACCGAGCATCATGCACCAAACACACAAGCCGCCCAACCCCCGGCCCCGGGGCATGTCGCTAAACGACAACTTGCCGACCGACACCGCACCACGCCAAGATAGGCGCAGCCTTTTCGGAAGACCCAGCATGAATTTTTGCAGCCACTGCGGTAACCCGGTCACTCAACGCATTCCCGAAGGCGATTCGCGCCTGCGGTATGTCTGCGACAAATGTCAGACCATTCACTACCAGAACCCCAATATCGTCGCTGGCTGCATTCCCACCCTGGGCTCCAGGGTGCTGCTCTGTCGACGCGCCATCGAACCGCGCCGTGGTTTCTGGACCTTGCCGGCCGGCTTCATGGAGAACGGCGAGACCATCGAACAGGCGGCCATTCGTGAAACCGCCGAGGAAGCCTGCGCCCGGGTACGTAACCTGAGCATCTATACGCTGATCGATGTGCCGCACATCAGCCAGGTGCATGTATTTTTTCGCGCCGAGATGGTCGACGAGCAGTTTTCTGCCGGTGTCGAAAGCCTGGAAGTGCAGCTTTTCGAAGAACAGGACATCCCTTGGTCAGAGCTGGCTTTCCGCACGGTGGGCCGTACCCTAGAATGCTTCTTCGCTGACCGTCGCCAGGGCGATTACCCGGTGCGCAGCGAATCCATTCCTCCGCTTGCTCAGCCTGCGATCACTTAAACAACAAGAAGTACGCCGTACTCACAGGGATATCGTTTCAATGCGCTGGTTGCTCGCGTTCCTCTGCCTGTCGTTCGTTGCTGTCACCCAGGCTTCCACCGTGGAGACTCTGGACGGCAAAGTCATCGAAAAAGTCCTGGTGCTCAAATCCGCCCATCAGTTGCAACTGATCAACGACGGCAAGCCCATCAAGACCTACCGCATCTCCTTGGGCAAGAACCCCAAGGGGCAGAAGCTCATGGAAGGCGATCGACGCACGCCCGAAGGGTTCTATTGGCTGGACTGGCGCAAGGTCAGCGACCGCTTCAACCTGGCCATGCATATTTCCTACCCGAACATCAGCGATGCCGCCCGCTCGCGCCGTGAAGGCGTAAACCCCGGCGGGATGATCATGATCCACGGCACCCCGGACACCGAGGAAAACCCCGAGGACCTGTTCCACACCCTGGACTGGACCGACGGCTGCATCGCCATGCGCAACGTCGACATGCGCGAAGTCTGGGGCCTGGTCCCGGATGGCACGATGATCGAGATCCGTCCCTGATCTCGTCGCGGCGAGGGACTCCGCGCCCTCGCCAGCCTGGTGACCGCACGTCGCCCGGCAAAAATAATTGAAAAAAATTCTTTCCAGGGCCGCCCGCCCTACCGCAATACCACCTGCAAAAGAAAATACCGGCGCAGACAGTCATCTGATCCGCTCGCCACACCACCTCTAATACCACTTTAAAGCCAACCCCGACGCTGCCTAAAGCCCGGCACGTTTTCGCCTGCCCGCCGCCCGTCACTGGCGTTGACATGGTATTTAAGTGGTATTAGTTTCGCCCCACAACCGGGCGACAACAATCCTACATCCGCATCGGAAACGACCTATGAACGACCTCCAGGCCCTACGCCTCGATGACTCTCAGCCTACGCCGTTGTACCTGCAACTGGCGCGCAACCTGGAAGCGGCCATTCACGCCGGCCACTGGAAAGCCGAACAGGCACTGCCCTCGGAACGCAACCTCAGCGAGCTGTTGAACATTTCCCGAGTGACCGCGCGCAAAGCCCTGGAAGTCTTGTTCGAGCAAGGTCTTATCCGTCGCAACCAAGGCTCTGGCACCTTCATTACGCCGCGCCTGGAACAGCCGCTGTCGCGTCTCTCTGGCTTCAGCGAAATGCTTCGTCTCAAAGGCTTTTCCCCCAGTTCGCAATGGCTGCAACGGGAAATCACCCAACCGACCCATGAAGAACTGATTCGCCTGGCCCTGTCGCCCTACGACAAAGTCGCGCGCCTCAAGCGCCTGCGCAAAGCCGATGACACCGTAATGGCGATCGAAATGAGCACCCTGCCCGCCTCGATCATTGCCCAGCCCCAGGCCGTCGGCGATTCGCTCTACCACTACCTCGACGGCATCGGCAAACCGGTGGTCCGCGCCCTGCAGCACATCCAGGCGATCAACGCCTCGGACGAATTCGCTGCGCTGGTGGGCATAGCGCCGGGCACTGCCATGTTGCTGATGACCCGGGTCGGCTACCTCGAAGACAACACGCCAATCGAAGTCACCGACACCTATTGCCGCAACGATTACTACGATTTCGTCGCTGAACTGCGTCGATAACAGGCCAGAGAACCGTCCCATGTCTGAAGACAACATCCTCACCGCGAACGGCTGGATTCGCGGCCGGCTGATCCATGAACACGGCAAGGTCGTGCGCATCGAAGGCCAGCCCTGCGATCCGGCGGACAACGATCTCCCTTACCTGCTACCGGGTTTTATCGACCTGCATGTGCATGGCGGCGGCGGCAAGGACTTGATGGAAGGCACACCCGCCTTCGAAACCATCACCCGCACCCATGTGCGCTTCGGCACCACGGCGCTCCTGGCCACCACCATGACCGCCCCCAGCGAGGAAATCGCTCGGGTGCTGGAGCAGGTCGGTGAGTTCTGCGAACAACGCCCTGCCGGCTGCGCCCGGGTTCTGGGCGTTCATCTGGAAGGGCCCTACATCAATCCGGGAAAACTCGGCGCACAGCCGAACTTCGCTCACACTGCACTACTGGCCGAAGTCGAGTCGTACATGGCCCTGGCACCCATCCGGGTGATTACCATCGCCCCGGAAATCGCCGGTCACGCTCAACTGATCCGCACCCTGAGCGAGCGTGGTGTGCGCCTGCAACTCGGCCACACCCTGGGCAGCTACGAGGAAGGCTTGGCCGCGCTGGAAGCCGGAGCCACCAGCTTCACTCACCTGTACAACGCCATGAGCCCGCTGCATCACCGCGAACCGGGGATTGTTGGCGCGGCGCTGGCCCACGCCAAATACGCCGAGCTGATTCCGGACCTGCTGCACGTGCACCCGGGCGCGATTCGCGTGGCGCTGCGCTCAATCCCCTGCCTGTACTGCGTGACCGACTCCAGCGCAGCCGCCGGCATGCCGGACGGCGAATACAAGTTGGGCAGCCATACCGTGACCAAATGCCTGGGCGGCGTGCGTCTGCCCGATGGCACCCTCGCCGGCAGCACCCTGACCATGGATCAGGCCCTGCGCAACCTGGTGAAAATCGGCCTGCCGCTGGCCGAAGCCTCACAACGCCTGTCGCAATTTCCCGCCGACTACCTCGGCATCAACGAGCGCGGACGCCTGCAACCCGGCGCCTGGGCCGACTGCGTGCGCCTGGATCGCTCACTGACACTGACCGCCGTGATGGTCGAAGGAGAAGACATTGACTTCAAAAATGCTTGAAGAGGCGCTGTCCTCGCACCTGGCCGTCGAAGCCCAACTGCAGCAACTCGACCCGGCGTTGATCGAAATTGCCGGACGCCTGAATCGCCAGCCACCGCAAGTGGCAATGACCGTCGCTCGGGGCAGTTCCGATCACGCCGCCAGCTACTTTGCCTACCTGACCATGCAACAGGTTGGCGTGCCGGTGGCCTCGCTGCCGATGTCGGTAGTGACCATGCAACAAGCTCCACTGAAAGTCAGCGGCCAGGCGGTATTCGCCTTTTCCCAATCGGGGCAGAGCCCGGATCTGGTCAACAGCCTGCGCCTGCTGCGCAAACGCGGCGCCCTGAGCATTGCCATGGTCAACGCCGAGGATTCGCCACTGGAAGCGGCGTGCGAATTCAGCCTGCCGCTGTGCGCCGGCACTGAAAGCAGCGTCGCCGCAACCAAAAGTTTCATTGCCACCCTCAGCGCCAGCGCGCGCCTGGTGGCTCACTGGAAGCAGGACGCCGAGTTGCTCGAAGCCGGCCTGGAACTGCCTCAGGGCCTGCGCGACGCTGCAACTCAGGACTGGACGCCGGCCATCGATGCCCTGCGTGACTGCCAGCGCCTGATGGTGATCGGCCGCGGCGCCGGGTTTGCCATCGCCCAGGAAGCGGCGCTGAAACTCAAGGAAACCTCGGCCATCCAGGCCGAAGCCTTCAGCAGCGCCGAAGTGAAACACGGTCCGATGGCCCTGATCAGCGACAACTACCCATTGCTGGTGTTCGCCCCACGCGGCGCGGAACAGGCTGGCCTGCTGAGCCTGGCGGCAGAAATGCGCCAGCGCGGTGCCCGGGTGCTGCTGGCCGCGCCTGATGACGTCAGTGAACGCGACCTGACGCTGAGTCGCGCCGAACACCCGGCGCTCGACCCAATCCTCGCCATCCAGAGTTTTTATGTAATGGCCGCCGGCCTTGCTCAGGCGCGCGGCATGGACCCGGATCAGCCACGGCACCTGAGCAAAGTCACCCGCACCCACTAAATCGCCCGAGTCGAGTACCGAGCCATGCCCAACAACAATAATGAGCTGATCCTCAGCGCCCCGCTCAGCGGTCCGGTGCTGACACTGGCCAAGGTTCCCGACCCAGTGTTCGCCAGCGGCGCCATGGGTCACGGGATCGCCATCGACCCGTTGAACGACACGCTGCACGCCCCCTGCAGCGGCGTTGTGATCCAGGTTGCGCGTACCCGTCACGCTATGACCCTGCGCACCGACAATGGCGCCGAATTGCTGCTGCACCTGGGCCTGGATACGGTCAACCTGCAAGGCGCGGGTTTCACTTTGCTGGTCGAGGAAGGCGCGCGCGTCAGCCAGGGCGACGCACTGCTGCGCTTCGACCTGGACCGAGTCGCTCAGGGCTGCAAAAGCCTGGTCAGCCTGTTGATCCTCACCAACAGCGACGACTTTCAGGTCCTGCCGATTACCCTCAAGCCCGTCAAGGTCGGCGACGCCCTGCTGCACATCGTGCGCAAAGCCAGTCATGGAGCGCAGCACCACGGGGACAAATCGGCGGTACCGGTGCAAGGTCAGGTGCGGATCAACCATCGCGGCGGCCTGCACGCGCGTCCGGCCGCCTTGATCCGCCAGACCGCCCAGCAATTTCGCAGCCGCTCGCAACTGCACTTCGCCGGCAAATCGGCGTCCTGTGACAGCCTGATCGGGCTGATGGGTCTGGGCATTGGAGAACAGGATGAAGTCCAGGTCAGTTGCCAGGGCGCGGACGCCGACGCGGCGCTGCAAGCCTTGATCACGGCGCTGTCGACGGCAGTGCATGACGCTCATCAGAGCGCCGTGCCAACTGCTATTGTGCAGCCCCCGCGCTATGCCGAAGCAGGTGTGCTTCAGGGTGTCTGCGCCGCGCCCGGGCTTGTCGGCGGCACCCTGTTCCAACTGGCAGCGATCCACCTGCGCGAAGACACCGGCAATCACCATCCTGCGCAGGAGCGCCTAGCTCTCGCTACCGCCCTGGAACAGGTGCGCAATGAGATCCGCGAAACCCTCACCGCAGCGCAGAAACACCGGCAGGTAGAAGAAGAGCAAATCTTCGCCGCCCACCTCGCCCTGCTTGAAGACCCGGCCCTGCTCGACGCGGCCTATCAGGCCATCGAACAAGGGAGCGCCGCGACCCATGCCTGGAGCCAATCGATCGAAGCCCAATGCCAGGTCCTGTTGCAACTCGGCAACCAGCTGTTGGCCGAGCGCGCCAACGACTTGCGCGACCTACGACAACGGGTGTTGCGCGCCCTGCTCGGTGAGGAATGGCACTACGACATCCCGGTAGGCGCGATAGTCGCGGCCCACGAGCTGACTCCATCGGACTTGCTGCAATTGTGCGAACAGGGCGTCGCCGGTCTGTGTATGGCCGAAGGCGGCGCCACTTCCCACGTGGCGATTCTCGCCCGAGGCAAGGGTTTGCCGTGCGTGGTCGCCCTCGGCGCCAGCCTGCTTGAACAAACCCAAGGTCACGCGGTAGTGCTGGATGCTGACGGTGGCCGTCTGGAATTGACGCCCGATGCCCAGCGCCTGGCGCAAGTCGTCCAAGCTCGCGACGAGCAACAACAACGCCGTGCCCGTCAGCAGACCCAAGCTCACGAACCGGCCGTGACCCTTGATGGCATCCACATGGAAGTGGCCGCCAATGTCGCCTCCAGCCACGAAGCCGCCGATGCCTTTAAGGGCGGCGCCGATGGTGTCGGCCTGCTGCGCACCGAGTTTCTGTTCGTCGATCGCCAGACCGCACCGGACGAACAGGAGCAACGCCAAGCCTATCAAGCCGTGATGGATACCATGGGCGACAAGCCAGTAATCATCCGCACCATCGACGTTGGTGGCGACAAACAACTCGACTACCTGCCGCTGCCCGCCGAGGCCAATCCGGTGCTCGGCCTGCGCGGAATTCGCCTAGCCCAGGTACGCCCGGAACTGCTCGACCAGCAATTACGCGCCCTGCTGCAGGTCACTCCCCTCCAGCGTTGCCGGATTCTGCTGCCGATGGTCAGCGAAGTGGATGAACTGCTGCAGATCCGCCAGCGCCTCGAAGCGCTCTGCGGCGAGTTGCAGATCAGCCAGCGTCCAGAGCTGGGGGTAATGATCGAAGTCCCGGCCGCCGCCCTGCTCGCCGAACAACTGGCCGAGCACGCGGACTTCCTGTCCATCGGCACCAACGACCTGTCCCAGTACACCCTGGCCATGGACCGCGACCACGCCGGTCTCGCCGCCCGCGTCGACGCCCTGCACCCGGCGCTGTTGCGCCTCATCGCCCAGACCTGCGCTGGCGCCGCCCTTCATCAGCGCTGGGTTGGCGTCTGCGGCGCACTGGCCTCTGACCCGCTGGCGACACCGGTACTGCTGGGCCTGGGGGTTCGCGAGCTGTCGGTGAGCCCGCCGCAAATCGGTGAAATCAAGGCGCGCGTGCGCCAACTGGACGCCGCCGATTGCCAGCGCCTGAGCGCCGAGCTGCTCAAGTTGCCCAGCGCCGTCGCCGTGCGTAACGCCTGCCGGCAACATTGGCCGCTGGCCTGAACAACAAGAATCCACGGAGACACGCCATGTACCAACTCTTTATCGAAGGCCTGCAGCGCCTCGGCCGGGCATTGATGCTGCCCATTGCCATCCTGCCGATTGCCGGCCTGCTGCTGCGCCTGGGCGACACCGACCTGTTGAACATTGCGATCATCCACGACGCCGGGCAGGTGATTTTCGCCAACCTGGCGATGATCTTCGCCATCGGCATTGCGGTCGGTTTCGCCAAGGACAACAACGGCACCGCCGGCCTGGCCGGGGTGATTGGCTACCTGGTGATGGTCTCGACCCTCAAGGTGCTCGATCCAAGCATCAACATGGGCATGCTCGCCGGCATCGTCGCCGGGCTGATGGCCGGCGCGCTGTACAACCGCTTCAAGGACATCAAGCTTCCGGAATACCTGGCGTTCTTCGGTGGCCGCCGCTTCGTCCCGATCGCCACCGGCTTCGCCGCCGTCGGCCTGGGGGTAGTCTTCGGCCTGATCTGGCCGCCGATCCAGCAGGGCATCAACAGCTTCGGTACGTTGATGATGGAAAGCGGCAGCTTCGGCGCGTTCATCTTCGGCGTGTTCAACCGGCTGCTGATCGTCACTGGCCTGCACCATATCCTCAACAACATGGCGTGGTTCGTGTTCGGCAACTTCACCGATCCGGCCACCGGCGCCCTGGTCACCGGCGACATCGCCCGCTATTTCGCCGGCGACCCCAAGGGCGGCCAATTCACCACCGGCATGTTCCCGGTGATGCTGTTCGGCCTGCCGGCCGCCTGCCTGGCGATGTACCGCAACGCCCTGCCGGAACGGCGCAAGGTGATGGGCGGGATCTTCCTGTCGATGGCCCTGACCTCGTTCCTCACCGGCGTCACCGAGCCGATCGAGTTCGCCTTCATGTTCCTCGCGCCGCTGCTGTTCCTGCTGCATGCGCTGCTGACCGGGTTGTCGATGGCGATCACCAACGCGCTGAACATCCACCTGGGCTTCACCTTCTCCGGCGGTTTTATCGACATGATCCTCGGCTGGGGCAAGTCGACCAATGGCTGGAGGGTGGTGCCGGTGGGCCTGGTCTATGGGTTGATTTACTACAACGTGTTCAGTTTCTGCATTCGCCGCTTCAATCTGAAAACCCCGGGCCGGGAAGACAATATCGTCACGGAAAAAGCCGAACTGAGTGACAACCAGCGGGCCAGTGCCTACATCCAGGCCTTGGGTGGCCCCGCGAACCTGATCACCATCGGCGCCTGCACCACTCGCTTGCGCCTGGAAATGGTCGACCGCAACCAGGCCAACGATGCCGATCTGAAAGCGCTCGGTGCGATGGCCGTGGTCCGTCCGGGCAAGGGTGGGAGTTTGCAGGTGGTGGTGGGGCCGCTGGCTGACAGCATCGCAGACGAAATCCGCCGGGCGCTGCCGATGACCGGGTCAATGCCGGTTGCGGCGATGGCCGAAGACGAAGCAGTGCCGGCAGTACCGAGCAGTGAAGCCCGAAAATGGCTCAGCGCCCTGGGTGGTAGCGACAATGTGCTGCACCTGGAGTGCGTGGCCCTGACCCGGATTCGCCTGCAATTGGCCGATGGCCAGGCGCTGTCGCAGAATCAATTGAAGGAGCTGGGTTGCCAGGGTACGAGTGCGCTGGAGGGCAATGTGTGGCATTTGCTGGTGGGGGAAAAGGCCGCGGGATTGAGTGCGGCGCTGGTGGGGCTGGTTGAGCGGCGGGAGGTTGGGGCCAGGGTTTAGATTATATTGTCCTGCCAGCGAAGAGGCCGCGAGGACTCTACAAAATCAGGGCAACAAAAAACCCGCTGAAATCTCTCTCAGCGGGTTTTTCATTTCAGCCGTTAGAAATCCTCCAACCGCCACACCTCATACGCCGGTGTCTCATAGGGATGGCTCTGTTTCAGCGCCACCACCACCGAGTGGATCAACTCGTCAGCCACTACCAACTCGACCTTCCATTCCTCGACCCGCTCGACCTGCCCGGCTTCGCCAATGAACGGCTGACTGCCGTCCAGTGGTCGGAACTGACCCTGGCCAAGCGCTTGCCAGGCGCAGTGGTCATAGGCCCCTATGCGTCCGCCACCGGCGGCGAATACGGCACTCTTGACCACCTCGACATGGCTGTCGGGAACAAAAAAACCGAGCTTGTACACGGCCCTTAGTCCACCCGTTCTTAGTTCACCCAGACCCGAGCGTTACGGAACATGCGCATCCACGGAGCGTCTTCGTTCCAGTCGTCCGAGCGCCACGAGTTCTGCACGGCGCGGAACACACGTTCCGGGTGCGGCATCATGATGGTCACGCGACCGTCGCGGCTGGTGAGGCCGGTGATCCCGCGCGGCGAACCGTTCGGGTTGGCCGGGTAGCTTTCGGTGACCTTGCCGTGGTTGTCGACAAAACGCAGCGCCACGCAACCGGACAGGTCGGCTTCGAGCAGTGCCTCTTCGCTTTCGAACTCGGCATGACCTTCACCGTGAGCGATGGCGATCGGCATGCGCGAACCGGCCATGCCCTGCAGGAAGATCGAGTTCGATTCCTGGACCTGGACCATGGCCACACGGGCTTCGAACTGCTCCGAGCGGTTACGCACGAAGTGCGGCCAGAACTCGCTGCCCGGGATCAACTCGTGCAGGTTGGACATCATCTGGCAACCGTTGCACACGCCGAGGGTGAAGCTGTCGTTGCGCTCGAAGAAACCCTGGAACGCATCGCGGGCACGGCTGTTAAACAACGCAGACTTGGCCCAGCCTTCACCGGCACCCAGTACGTCGCCGTAGGAGAAGCCACCGCAAGCCACCAGGCCCTTGAACTCGTTCAGGTCGACGCGGCCGGCCAGAATGTCGCTCATGTGCACGTCGATCGCACTGAAACCGGCGCGGTCGAAGGCTGCAGCCATTTCCACCTGACCGTTGACACCCTGCTCGCGCAGCACGGCAACCTGTGGGCGGATGCCTTTCTTGATGTACGGCGCAGCGATGTCCTGGTTGACGTCGAAGCTGAGCTTGACGCTCAGGCCCGGGTTGTCTTCTTCCAGCACCACGTCGAACTCTTGATCGGCGCAGTCGGCGTTGTCACGCAGGCGCTGGATCTGGTAGCTGGTTTCCGCCCATTGGCGTTGCAGCAGACGGCGCTGGCCTTCGAATACGGTTTCGCCGTTGAAGGTGATGCTGACTTCGCCATTGTTGATCGGCTGACCGATCACCGAGACGCAGTCGCCCAGACCGGCAGCGCTGAACTGCGCGAGGATGTCCGGGGTGGCGTCCTGGCGAACCTGGATCACCGCACCCAACTCTTCGTTGAACAGGATTGCGGCGATGTCAGCCGACGTTTCCGCCAGGCCGTCGAGGTTCAGGCTCAGACCGCAGTGACCGGCGAAGGCCATTTCCACGGCGCTGGTCAGCAGGCCACCGTCGGAACGGTCGTGGTACGCCAGCAGGTGGCCGTCGGCGTTGAGGCCCTGGATCACCGCGAAGAAGGCTTTCAGGTCTTCGGCGTCGTCGACGTCCGGAGCCTGGGAACCGAGCTTGCCATGAACCTGGGCGAGGATCGAGGCGCCCATGCGGTTCTGACCACGACCGAGGTCGATCAGGATCAGGTCGGTGGTGCCCTTGTCCATGCGCAGTTGCGGGGTCAGGGTCTGACGGATGTCGGTCACTGGCGCGAAGCCGGTGACGATTAGCGACATCGGCGAGGTCACGGTCTTGTCGACACCTTCGTCGTTCCAGCGCGTGGCCATGGACATCGAGTCCTTGCCCACCGGAATGGTGATACCCAGCTCAGGGCACAGTTCCATGCCGACGGCCTTCACGGTGTCGTACAGACGTGCGTCTTCGCCCGGGTGACCGGCTGCCGACATCCAGTTCGCCGACAGTTTGATGTCGGAAAGCTTGGCAATGCGCGAGGCGGCAATGTTGGTCAGGGTCTCGCCGATCGCCATACGGCCCGACGCCGGAGCGTCCAGCAGGGCCAGCGGGGTACGCTCGCCCATGGCCATGGCTTCACCGGTATAGACGTCGAAGCTGGTGGCGGTAACGGCAACGTCAGCCACCGGCACCTGCCAAGGGCCGACCATCTGGTCACGGGCCACGAGGCCGGTGATGGTGCGGTCGCCGATGGTGATCAGGAAGCTCTTGCTGGCCACGGCCGGGTGATGCAGGACGCGCTCGACGCAGTTGGCGATGTCCAGGGTCGACGGATCGAAATCGTCGCCCAGTTCATTTTCACGAACCACCGAACGGTGCATGCGTGGCGCCTTGCCCAGCAACACTTCCAGTGGCATGTCCACCGGGCTGTTGCCAAAGTGGCTGTCGGTCACGGTCAGCTGCGGTTCGGCAGTGGCTTCGCCGACCACGGCGAACGGGCAACGCTCACGCTCGCAGATCGCCTTGAAGCGCTCGAAATCAGCCGGGCCAACCGCCAGGACATAACGCTCCTGGGATTCGTTGGACCAGATTTCGTGCGGGGCCATGCCCGGCTCGTCGTTTGGAATGTTGCGCAATTCGAAACGGCCACCACGGTCGCCATCGTTGACCAGTTCCGGGAAGGCGTTGGACAGACCACCGGCACCCACGTCGTGGATGAAGCTGATCGGGTTCTTGTCACCCAGTTGCCAGCAACGGTCGATGACTTCCTGGCAACGGCGCTCCATTTCCGGGTTTTCGCGCTGAACCGAAGCGAAGTCCAGATCGGCCGAGCTGGTGCCGGTGGCCATCGAGGAAGCGGCACCGCCACCCAGGCCGATCAACATCGCCGGGCCGCCGAGCACGATCAGCTTGGAGCCGACCAGAATCTCGCCTTTCTTGACGTGTTCTTCGCGGATGTTACCCATGCCGCCAGCGAGCATGATCGGCTTGTGGTAACCGCGAACTTCATCACCATGCGGGGTGCTGATGGACTGTTCGAAGGTACGGAAGTAACCGGTCAGGGCCGGACGGCCGAACTCGTTGTTGAACGCGGCGCCGCCCAGCGGGCCTTCGATCATGATGTCGAGGGCGTTGACGATGCGCTCTGGCTTGCCGTACGGCACTTCCCACGGCTGTTCGAAGCCAGGGATCTGCAGGTTGGACACGGTGAAACCGGTCAGGCCAGCCTTTGGCTTGGCGCCGCGACCGGTGGCGCCTTCGTCGCGGATCTCGCCGCCGGAACCGGTGGATGCGCCCGGGAACGGGGCGATCGCGGTCGGGTGGTTGTGGGTTTCGACCTTCATCAGGATGTGCACCGGCTCCTGCACCGCGCCGTACTGGCGGGTTTCAGGGTCCGGGAAGAAACGACCGGCCACCGAACCGACGATCACCGAAGCGTTGTCCTTATAAGCGGACAGTACGCCTTCGCTGTGCATCTGATAGGTGTTCTTGATCATGCCGAACAGGCTTTTTTCCTGGCTCTCACCGTCGATGTCCCAACTGGCGTTGAAAATCTTGTGACGGCAGTGCTCGGAGTTGGCCTGGGCGAACATCATCAGTTCGATGTCGTGCGGGTTGCGCTTCAAGCCGACGAAGGCGTTGACCAGATAGTCGATCTCGTCTTCGGCCAGGGCCAGGCCCAGCTCGACGTTGGCTTTTTCCAGCGCGGCGCGACCGCCACCCAGCACGTCGATCGCGGTCAGCGGCTTGGGCTCGGAATGACTGAACAGGCCGGCAGCCTGCTCGAGGTTCTCCAGCACGATCTGGGTCATGCGGTCGTGCAGGCCGTCAGCGATCAACTGGGCCTGGGCGTCGGTGAACTCACCGGCAACATAGAACGCGATGCCACGCTCCAGGCGCTGGATTTTTGCCAGGCCGCAGTTACGGGCAATGTCGCTGGCCTTGCTCGACCAGGGCGAAATGGTGCCGAAACGTGGCAACACCAGGAACAGTCGGCCACTTGGCTCTTGTACCGGAACGCTTGGGCCGTACTTCAGAAGGCGCGCAAGCACCTGCTGTTCGTCGCCGGTCAGGACGCCGGTGACTTCGGCGAAGTGAGCGAATTCAGCATAGAGGCCACTGACAGCCGGAACCTTCTGGCTCAGTTGCTCAAGGAGTTTGCTGTGGCGAAAGGCAGAAAGGGCAGGAGCGCCGCGCAGGATCAACATCTTCGGGACAGCCTCGGGAAGGGGGTGTGCTTTGAGGCCGTGCATTCTAGCCTAAACCGCCCGCGACAGCACCCGAAACGCTACGCCCGGTATTGCCCGAACGTCGGCCAGGGGCTCATGAGCTATAACCAATGCTCATTAAGGCCGTCGGCCGGGAATGATTTGGTACTGAAAATCACTGGCAGACAGCCGTTTTTACGGGCTTTGCGCCGCTTTTTCGCGCTCTAGCAGACAAGCCCCTTGCTGTCGAGATATGGCGGCCGTGGTCCTTTGCGTATACTGCGCAGATGTTTTCCCCAATGGCTTTGCGTCCGCGATTCGCCAAATGGCTCATCGCAACCGGACTCTTCCTGATGCTCAGCGGCTGTGTTGATAAACCCAACACCCTGGAGCGCGTAAAGGAGGATGGCGTGCTGCGCGTGATCACGCGTAACAGCCCGGCCACCTACTTCCAGGACCGCAACGGTGAAACCGGCTTCGAATACGAGCTGGTGAAGCGCTTTGCCGACGATCTGGGGGTGGAGCTGAAGATCGAGACCGCAGACAACCTCGACGACCTCTTTGAACAGGTGGGCAAGCCCAACGGCCCCGTGATCGCTGCTGCCGGCCTGGTCAGCAGCGAGCAACGCAAGGCGCAAGTGCGGTTTTCCCACTCCTATCTGGAAGTTACCCCGCAGATCATCTACCGCAACGGCCAGTCGCGCCCCACCAATGCAGCCGACCTGGCAGGCAAGAAGATCATGGTGCTCAAGGGCAGCACCCATGCCGAACAATTGGCGGCATTGAAGGCAAAAAATCCCAGGATCGAATACGAAGAGTCTGACGCTGTGGAAGTGGTCGATCTGCTGCGCATGGTGGATGAAGGTCAGATCGACCTGACCCTGGTCGACTCCAACGAAGTCGCGATGAACCAGGTGTACTTCCCCAACGTCCGGGTGGCTTTCGACCTTGGCGATGCCAGTAACCAGAGCTGGGCCGTGGCCGCCGGCGATGACAACAGCCTGCTCAACGAGATCAACGAGTTTCTCGACAAGGTCGAGAAAAACGGCACCCTGCAACGTCTGAAGGACCGCTACTACGGGCATGTCGACGTGCTCGGCTACGTCGGCGCCTATACCTTTGCCCAGCACTTGCAGCAGCGCCTGCCCAAGTACGAACAGCACTTCAAGACCTACGCCAAGAAAGAGAAAGTCGATTGGCGGCTATTGGCCGCGATTGGCTATCAAGAATCCCTGTGGCAACCGGCCGTCACTTCCAAAACCGGCGTGCGCGGCCTGATGATGCTGACCCAGAACACCGCGCAGGCGATGGGCGTGTCCAACCGCCTGGATGCCCGACAGAGCATCATGGGCGGCGCCAAGTACCTGGCCTACATGAAGGATCAGCTCGACGACTCGATCAAGGAGCCTGATCGCACCTGGTTTGCCCTGGCGGCCTACAACGTCGGCAGCGGCCACCTGGATGACGCGCGCAAGCTGGCCGCCAAGGAGGGGCTGAATCCAGACAAATGGCTTGATGTGAAGAAGATCTTGCCGCGCCTGGCGCAGAAACAGTGGTACAGCAAGACCCGTTATGGCTACGCCCGTGGCGGCGAGCCGGTGCACTTCGTGGCCAACATCCGTCGTTACTACGACATCCTCACCTGGGTCACGCAGCCGCAACTGGAAGGCGATCAGGTCGCCGAAGGCAACCTGCATGTGCCGGGGATCGACAAGACCAAGCCGCCGGAAGAGCCGGCGCCGCTGTGACGGCCAGCGCATGACACTGTAGGAGCGAGCCTGCTCGCGATGCGATATGTCAGACACATCAACGGTGAATGTCAGACCGCATCGCGAGCAGGCTCGCTCCTACAGAGGTTGATTTTCAGGCCTTGGCCGCAGCCGCCACAATCAACGCCTTCATCTCGGCCACCGCCGACTTGAAGCCGACAAACAGCGCATGGGCCACCAGCGCGTGGCCGATGTTCAACTCATTGATGCCCTTGATCGCCGCTACCGCTTCGACGTTGTGGTAGTGCAAGCCGTGACCGGCATTGACGATCAGGCCCTGGGCCAGGCCACAGGCCACGCCATCGGCCACGCGCTGCAGCTCTTCGGCGACTTCGCTGGGTGTCTGGGCATCAGCGTAGCGCCCGGTGTGCAGCTCGATCGCCGGGGCGCCGACCCGCTTCGAGGCTTCGATCTGACGCTCATCGGCATCGATGAACAGCGACACTTCGCAGCCGATCTTCGCCAGACGCTCCACCGCCGCCTTGATCCGCGCCTCCTGCCCCGCGACATCCAGGCCGCCTTCGGTGGTCAGTTCCTGGCGGGTTTCCGGCACCAGGCAGATGTGCGCCGGGCGAATGTGCTCGGCGAACGCCATCATTTCCTCGGTGACGCCCATTTCGAAGTTCATCCGGGTTTGCAGCACATCCTTGAGCAGCAACACGTCGCGCTCCTGGATGTGCCGGCGGTCCTCGCGCAAATGCACGGTGATGCCATCGGCCCCCGCCTCTTCCGCGTCCAGCGCTGCCTTGACCGGGTCAGGGTAACGAGTGCCCCGGGCCTGACGCAGGGTGGCAACGTGGTCGATATTCACGCCAAGAAGAATGCGAGTGCTGGTGGTCACGGAAAACGCTCCAGAGGAAGAGAAAGTTCGGTGCACAGCATACGGGGTGATCAGGGCTTGCGAAACAGCTCGCGACTGACAAGCGGACGACCACCCAGATGAACCGCCAGCGCCTGGCGCATCAGGCGCTTGGCCGCAGACAGCGCGCCGGGCACGCCCCAATCGGCTTCAGCCATGGCCAACAGCTCGGCGCCGCTGAACAATCCCGGCTGCACCAGGTAGACCCGCTCCAGCCCGGCATCGACCTGCAAGCGGTACATGCCCGTCGCCTCGATTGGTTGCTGGTGGATATCGCTGGTCAACGCAAAGCCATAGCCGAGGTCATCCAGCAGGCGCCATTCGAACGAGCGCAGCAAGGGTTCCAGCGCACGGCCTTCGGCCAGGGCCAGCAAGGTCGCGGCATAGTGCTCGAATACCGCGGGATGGGGATCTTCGGCGGGCAGCAGGCGAATCAGCAGTTCATTGAGGTACAAGCCGCTGAACAGCGCCTCGCCATTGAGCCAGGTGGGAATACCTGCTCCGTCCATGCGCCCGACATTCTTTAGCTCGCCACGCCCGCGAAACTCGACTTCCAGCGGCACGAACGGCCGCGCCAGCGTCCCGGCCTTGCCCCGCGCACTGCGCAACACCGCCCGCAAGCGACCCTGTGGGGTGATGAAATCGACCAGCGCACTGTTTTCGCGGTAGGCGCGGGAGTGGAGGACGTAGGCGGGTTGGCTGGGCGGTGGATTCGAGGACATGCGTGTCTCGCTGACGGGGTGCCACTTTTGAGATCGACACAACCCAATGCAGGAGCGGGCTTGCCCGCGAAGGGGATGCAGCATTCAAAAAAGTTGTTGAATGTCACTCCGCCTTCGCGGGCAAGCCCGCTTCTACAAGGGTCTGGTGTAGCTTACAAGTCGCCGTAACCCAGCGAACGCAAGGCGCGCTCGTCGTCGGACCAGCCGCCCTTCACCTTGACCCACAGGTTGAGCATGATCTTGGAGTCGAACAGCAGCTCCATGTCCTTGCGCGCTTCGGTGCCGATGCGTTTGATCCGCTCGCCCTTGTCGCCAATGATGATCTTCTTCTGACCGTCACGCTCGACCAGGATCAGCGCGTGGATGTGCAGGGTCTTGCCCTGCTGCTTGAACTCTTCGATTTCCACGGTGATCTGGTACGGCAGCTCGGCGCCCATCTGGCGCATGATTTTCTCACGCACCAGTTCGGCGGCGAGGAAGCGGCTGCTGCGGTCGGTGATCTGGTCTTCCGGGAAGAAGTGATCGTTTTCCGGCAGGTGCTCGGCGATCACACGCTCCAGCGCGTCGAGGTTGTGACCGTGCTGAGCCGAAATCGGGATGACCTGGGCGTTCGGCAACTGCTCCTGCAACCAGCTCAGGTGCGGCATCAGCTCGGCTTTGTCTTCGATGCGGTCAGTCTTGTTCAGCGCCACGATCAACGGGCCGGTGACGTATTGCACGCGCTCGAGCACCATCTGGTCTTCTTCGGTCCACTTGGTCCGGTCAACCACGAAGATCACCACGTCGACGTCTTTCAACGCCGCCGAAGCGGTCTTGTTCATATAGCGGTTCAGGGCCTTCTCGCCGCCTTTGTGCATGCCGGGGGTGTCGACGTAGATAGCTTGCACGTCGCCTTCGGTCTTGATCCCGAGCATGTTGTGGCGGGGGGTCTGCGGCTTGCGCGAAGTGATCGCCAGCTTCTGGCCCAGGATGTGGTTCAGCAGGGTCGACTTGCCCACGTTCGGGCGGCCAACGATGGCGACATAGCCACAGCGAGTTACGTTTGTATCAGTCATGGCCATTCTCCACGCCCAGGGCGATCAGTGCTGCAGCGGCCGCTACCTGTTCGGCAATACGACGGCTGACGCCCTGGCCACGGCTTTTTTCGTTCAGTAAGGTGATTTCACATTCGACGAAGAACGTCCGGCAATGCGGCTCACCCTGGATATCCACCACTTCGTAACGCGGCAGCTCACAGGCACGCGACTGCAGGAATTCCTGCAGGCGGGTCTTCGGATCCTTGTTGGTGTCGACCAGGGTCAGGCTCTCGAACTCAGACGCCAGCCAAGCCAGTACCCGCTCACGCGCCATGTCCATGCCAGCGTCGAGGTAGATCGCACCAATCAGCGCCTCGAGGGCATCGGCCAGGATCGACTCACGACGGAAGCCACCACTTTTCAGCTCGCCGGAGCCCAGGCGCAAATGCTCGCCCAGGTCAAAACCACGCGCCAGTACCGCCAGTGTCTCGCCTTTCACCAGGCGCGCGCGCAAACGCGACAACTGGCCTTCGCGGGCCAGCGGGAAGCGGTCGAACAGGGCTTCACCGGCGACAAAGTTAAGGATGGCGTCACCGAGGAATTCCAGGCGTTCGTTGTTGCGCCCGGCAAAGCTGCGATGAGTGAGGGCCAGGACCATCAGTTCCTGGTCCTTGAAGGTGTAGCCGAGCTGACGCTCAAGACGACTTAAAGAGACGCTCACGGTTTACCCACGCTGAGTTCGTGGCCGACTTCCCTCACAGCATCGCTGCGAAGGCCTGGGACAAATAACGCTGTGTTCAAAAATTACTTCCTGAATATCGTGGCTTCAATGCTTTTCAACAACCGTCTGCGGGTTCCAGAAAAACACTCGGCGCTGTATTCAACAGCGCCGTGTGGGATTACTTGATCAGGCCAACCCGCGAGAAATTCGGCAGGTGGCTGAGTTTTGGTTCAGGCCAGCTCATCCAGACCGCGAAGGCCTTGCCGACGATGTTCTGGTCGGGAACCATGCCCAGCAGGTTCTTGGGAATGTTCGGGTCATCCCAGTAGCGACTGTCGTTCGAGTTATCGCGGTTGTCGCCCATCATGAAGTAGTGCCCGGCAGGCACTGTCCACTGACGGTCAGGAGTGGCGCGATAGCGCGTCATTTCCTTGCGGATCATGTGCTCGGCCGCACCGAGTTTTTCCTTGTACAGCTCGGCGCTGCCCAGGGTTCCCGGCTCGGAGCCGACCAGTTGTTCGGCAATCGACTCGCCATTGACGAACAGTTTCTTGTCAGCGGTGTAGCGAATCTGGTCGCCCGGCAGGCCGACCACACGCTTGATGTAGTTGACGTTCGGGTCGCTCGGGTAACGGAACACCATCACATCACCGCGCTGCGGGTCACCCACCTCGATGATTTTCTTGTCGAGCACCGGCAAGCGGATCCCGTAAGAGAACTTGTTCACCAGGATGAAGTCGCCGACATCCAGGGTCGGCTTCATCGAACCCGACGGAATCTGGAACGGCTCGACCAGAAACGAACGCAACACCAGCACGATGAACAGCACCGGAAAGAACGATTTGCCGTATTCAACCAGCATCGGCTCCTTGTTCAGCTTCTCGACCACAACCTGGTCCGGTTGGCTGACCGTGCCCTGATAGGAGGCAATGGCGGCACGCCGACGCGGCGCCAGAAACACCAGGTCGAGCAAGGCCAACAAACCGCAGACGAAGACAGCGATGACCAGCAACAGCGGGAAATTTAGTGACATAGGACCTAACTATCCAACCTGAGCACTGCAAGGAAGGCTTCCTGTGGAATTTCCACGTTGCCGACCTGCTTCATGCGTTTTTTACCGGCCTTTTGCTTCTCCAGCAGTTTCTTCTTACGGCTGACGTCACCACCGTAGCATTTGGCCAATACGTTCTTTCTGAGTGCCTTGACAGTTGTCCGCGCCACAATCTGACCGCCAATGGCGGCCTGGATGGCCACGTCGAACATCTGCCGAGGAATCAGGTCTTTCATCTTCTCGGTCAACTGACGACCTTTGTAGTGCGAGTTGTCGCGGTGCACGATCAGCGCCAGGGCGTCGACCTTGTCGCCGTTGATCAGCACATCCAGCTTGACCAGATTAGCTGATTGGTAGCGATCGAAATGGTAGTCCAGCGAAGCATAGCCGCGGCTGGTGGATTTCAGGCGATCGAAGAAGTCCAATACCACTTCGTTCATCGGCAGGTCATAGGTCACCTGAACCTGAGTGCCGAGGAACAGCATGTCGACCTGCACGCCGCGTTTTTCGATGCACAGGGTAATGACGTTACCCAGGTGCTCCTGCGGCACAAGGATGTTGGCGCGCACGATCGGCTCGCGCATGTCCTCGATGGTCGACAGGTCCGGCAGCTTCGACGGGTTATCGACGTAGATGGTTTCGCCAGTCTTGAGCAGCAGCTCGAAGATTACCGTCGGCGCCGTGGTGATCAGGTCCAGGTTGTATTCGCGCTCCAGGCGCTCCTGGATGATTTCCATGTGCAGCATGCCGAGGAACCCACAACGGAAGCCGAAGCCCAGGGCGTCGGAGCTTTCCGGGGTGTACTGCAGCGACGAGTCGTTCAGGGTGAGTTTTTGCAGCGCCTCACGGAAGTCTTCGAAGTCGTCGGAGCTGACCGGGAACAGACCGGCATAGACCTGCGGCTGAATACGCTTGAAGCCTGGCAGCACGTCGACGTCAGGGGTCGAGCTCAAGGTCAGGGTATCGCCGACTGGCGCGCCGTGAATGTCCTTGATGCTGGCGATGATGAAGCCCACTTCGCCGGCTTTCAGATCAGCGGTCGGGGTGTGTTTCGGATTGAATACACCGACGCTGTCCACCAGATGGATCTTGCCGGTGGATTTGACCAGAATCTTGTCGCCCTTCTTCACCCGGCCATGACGCACGCGAACCAGAGACACAACGCCCAGGTAGTTGTCGAACCAGGAGTCGATGATCAACGCCTGCAGCGGATCTTCGATATTGCCGGTCGGCGCGGGAATGGTAGTCACCAAGCGCTCGAGCACCTCATCGACACCCAGGCCGGTCTTGGCGCTGCAAGTGACGGCGTCGGTGGCATCGATGCCGATGATTTTCTCGATTTCTTCCTTCACCCGCTCAGGATCAGCCTGTGGCAGGTCGATCTTGTTCAGGACAGGCATCACTTCCAGACCCTGCTCGATCGCCGTGTAGCAGTTGGCAACCGATTGCGCCTCGACACCCTGACCGGCGTCGACCACCAGCAGCGCACCTTCACAGGCCGCCAGCGAACGGCTGACCTCATAAGTGAAGTCAACGTGGCCTGGGGTATCGATGAAGTTCAGTTGGTAGTTGATACCATCTTTGGCTTTGTAATACAGGGTGACGCTGTGCGCCTTGATGGTGATGCCGCGCTCGCGTTCAAGGTCCATGGAGTCCAGTACCTGGGCTTCCATTTCACGCTCGGCCAAGCCGCCGCACATCTGGATGAAGCGATCGGCCAGCGTCGACTTGCCATGGTCAATGTGGGCGATGATGGAGAAATTGCGGATATGACTCAAATCACTCACGGATCAACACTCAAAAAGGCTGCAGGCATGGCCCGCCGAAAAATAGCCGGGAATTGTACCTGAATCACTGGGCAAGCGTCACGTTTGCAGCATGAAGCCCGGATGCAAAAACGCCCCGCTCTGGTGAACGGGGCGTTTTTGAGTGTCCGGCGCGACGCTGTATACCGCTCGTCAGCCGGCTCGGCGCATCAGGAACAGGCCCGCCAAGGCGCAGACCGCGGCCGGAACCAGCACTGCGAACAACGGCGAGAAGCCGAACACCAGGCTCGAAGGACCCAGCAAATCCGAGACGATACGGAAGGTGAAACCCACCAGCACCCCGGTGAACACTCGCTGACCGAGGGTCACCGAACGCAAAGGACCGAAGATGAAGGAGATGGCCATCAATACCAGCGCAGCGGTGACCAGTGGCTGCAACACTTTGACCCAAAATGCCAGCCAGTAGCGCCCGTTGTTCAGGCCCTGGTCAGCCAGGTAGTGGATATAGCCCCACAGACCACTGATCGACAGCGACTCGGGCGCCATCACCACCGTGCTCAGCAATTGCGGACTCAACGCCACATCCCAGCGCTCGATCGGAGTGCTTACTACTTCAGTGCTCTTGTCGTGGAACAGGGTGGTGGTGACGTCGCTCAGTTGCCAGTGATCGGTATCAAACTCGGCACGCTTGGCAAAACTCGACGACACCAGGTGCCGCTCATTATCGAAGCGATAACGAGTTACGCCATATAGACGGCCGTTGGGCTGCACCGAGTTGACGTGAATAAACTCCTCGCCCTGACGGTGCCACAGGCCGTGCTTGGCGCTTTGCGAATCGCCACTGCCTTGGGCCAGCGAACGATTGGCCTGAGCGATGGTTTCCGTGGCCGGCGCCACATATTCACCAATCAGCACGCCGGCGACCATCAGCAACAGCATCGGCTTCATGACCGCCCAGACGATACGGCCAATCGACACGCCCGCAGCGCGCATGATGGTCAATTCGCTGTTGCTGGCCAGGCTGCCGAGGCCGATCAGGCAGCCAATCAGCGCGGCCATCGGCAACATGTCATACAGCCGGCGTGGCGCGGTCAGCAGCACATAGCTCAGGACATCCATCACGGTATAGGTGTCGCTGGCATCGCCCATTTCATCGATGAAGGCGAAGAGTGTCGCCAACCCGAGGATGATCCCCAGCACGGCCAGAATGGCCATGAATACACTGCTGCCAATGTAGCGATCGAGCTTAACCACGGGTCACCTCCAACGCACGGCGACTCGCCCGCTTCAATTGCAAGGGTTCCCAATAAAGCAATCCGAGGCCGATGACCAGGAAGATCCCGTGCACCCACCACAAGCCCAGCGACGCCGGCAGCTTGCCTTTCTCCAGGGCGCCGCGAGCGGCAATCAGGATGGTCAGGTAGGCCATGTACAGCAGGATTGCCGGCAACAGCTTGAGGAAACGGCCCTGGCGCGGATTGACTCGCGCCAGCGGCACCGCCATCAGGGTCACGATAAACACCAGCAGCGGCAGGGACATGCGCCATTGCAACTCGGCGCGCGAACGCACGTCGTCGCTGCCCAGCAGGTTGGCAGTGCTGATCGCATCGCGGTCGGTCACTTCGTCACTGACATCCGGCTTGGGCAGCAGCACACCATAGGTGTCGTACTTGATGACCCGGTAGTCGGCCTGCCCCGGGTTGCCGTCGTAGCGGTAGCCGTTGTCGAGGATCAGGTAGCGGTTGCCGTCGGGCTTGATTTCCTGACGACCTTTTTCAGCCACTAACACCGAAATCCCGCGATCCTTGGTTTCCGAGCCTTGATTCTTCTGCGAAATGAACACGCCGGCGAGGTTGATGCGGTCGTCCGTCAGCGTTTCGGTATAGGTCACCCGCGTACCGTCGCGCAGAGACTGGAAACGCCCTGGCTCCAGGGTATCGAACTCAGTCAGGGCATCCTGCTTGTTCAGCAGCAACTGGAACTGATTGGCCCCTTGCGGCGCCAGGCCCAGGCTCAGCCAGGCAACCAGCAAGGCCACCAGGGTCGCTGGAAACAATGTGTAAACAAACAGCCGCTGCTGGCTCATGCCGGTCGCGGACAACACGGTCATTTCGCTTTCCAGGTACAGCCGGCCATACGCCAGCAGAATCCCCAGGAACAGCCCCAGGGGCAGGATCAGTTGCAGGAACCCCGGCAGGCGGAAGCCCATGATCAGGAACAGCGAGCCCGGGTCCAGCAGGCCGGCCGCAGCCTGGGCCAGGTATTTGATAAAGCGCCCACTCATGATGATGACCAATAGCACGGCGCTGACGGCGCTCAGGGTCACCAGGACTTCTCGGGACAGATAACGGAAGACAATCAAACCAGACACTCCAGGGTTGTCAGGCTAAGGCGGCCAAACAAGCAAACAGCGGCTCTCAGGAATGAGCCGCCGAAAAAGTTGCGGCATTATCCTGTGATTGACCGCGCCTGTCACTGCGCACGCTCAAGCCGGCGCGCAAAGCCTCAAAGATCAGCGGCGCAAGGGTTGTCAGGCGCCGCTGGCGAGGTTCACACTGCGGCCTTTGTCGCTGGCTGTAGCAGCGCCTTTTCAATATAGAAGCAAACGTGCGTGCCGTTGCACTTTGACCATTTATTCAGGGACCCGGACATGGAACTGGTTGTAAAAAGCGTTAGCCCAGAAACGTTGAAGACCGCCACCCTGGTGGTTGCCGTCGGCGAAGGCCGCAAACTCGGCAACGTCGCTCAGCAGATCGACGAACTCTCCGGTGGCGCCATCAGCGCCATCCTCAAGCGCGGCGACCTCGCCGGCAAAGTCGGCCAAAGCCTGCTCCTGCACAACCTGCCCAACATCAAGGCCGAGCGCGTGCTGCTGGTGGGCGTGGGCAAGGACGCCGAACTGGGCGACCGTCCGTTCCGCAAAATCGTCGCTGGCGTACTGAACACCCTCAAGGGCCTGGGTGGCGGCGATGCCGCACTGGCGCTGGACGAAGTCGTGGTCAAGGGTCGCGACAGCTATGGCAAGACCCGCCTGCTGGCGGAAACCCTGGTGGACGGCGAATACACCTTCGATCAGTTCAAGAGCCAGAAAGCCGAACCTCGCGCACTGAAGAAAATCACCCTGCTGACCATCAAGGCAGCCCAGGCTGAAGTGCAGCGCGCAGTGACCCACGCCACTGCCATTGCCAACGGCATGTCGTTCACCCGCGACCTCGGCAACCTGCCGCCGAACATCTGCCACCCGACCTTCCTCGGCGAGCAGGCAAAGAACCTCGGCAAAGAGTTCAAGGGCCTGAAAGTCGAAGTGCTTGACGAGAAGAAGATCAAGGAACTGGGCATGGGCTCGTTCTACGCCGTTGGCCAGGGCAGCGCCCAGCCGCCGCGCCTGATCGTCATGCAATACAACGGCGGCAAGAAATCCGAGAAACCGTACGCCCTGGTTGGCAAAGGCATCACTTTCGATACCGGCGGCATCAGCCTCAAGCCAGGCGCCGGCATGGATGAAATGAAGTACGACATGGGCGGCGCCGCCAGCGTATTCGGCACCCTGCGCGCCGTGCTCGAACTGAAACTGCCGATCAACCTGGTTTGCATTCTGGCATGCGCCGAAAACATGCCAAGCGGCAACGCTGCACGTCCTGGCGACATTGTCACCACCATGAGCGGCCAGACCGTTGAAATCCTCAACACCGACGCCGAAGGCCGCCTGGTGCTGTGCGATGCCCTGACCTACGCCGAGCGCTTCAAGCCACAGGCCGTGATCGACATCGCCACACTGACCGGCGCCTGCATCGTCGCCCTTGGCTCGCACACCTCGGGCCTGCTGGGCAACAACGACGAACTGATCGAACAACTGCTCAGCGCCGGCAAGGCCGCCGACGACCGCGCCTGGCAACTGCCGCTGTTCGATGAGTACCAGGAACAACTGGACAGCCCGTTCGCCGACATCGCCAACATTGGCGGGCCGAAGGCAGGCACCATCACCGCCGCCTGCTTCCTGTCGCGCTTCACCAAGAACCTGAACTGGGCGCACCTGGATATCGCCGGCACCGCCTGGATCAGCGGCGGCAAGGACAAGGGCGCCACCGGCCGCCCGGTCCCCCTGCTGACCCAATACCTGCTGGATCGCGCCAAGGCCTGAAACCGATGACCGCGAGTGGCGTCCTTTATGGGGCGCCACTTGTGGCGCAGGAACCGCAATGACCAAAGTCGACTTTTATATCCTGCCCAGCGCCGACCCATCGGCACGCCTGGACTTCGCCTGCAAACTCACGGAAAAAGCCTGGCGCATGGGTCATCGCATCTATTTGCATTGCAGCGATGCCGCGCAACGCGACGACCTCGATGCCCGGCTCTGGGCCTTCAAGGGCGAAACCTTCGTCCCCCACGGTGCCGCCGAACGTGAACCGGACGGCTTGATCGTATTGGGCCTGGGCGAAGATCCGGGCACTCATCAGGATCTGTTGGTCAACCTCGACCTCAAGGTCCCGACCTTTGCCCAGCGCTTCGCCCGCGTGGCTGAAGTGGTGGTGGAAGATCCGGCAATTCGTCAGGCCGCGCGGGAGAGTTTCCGCTTCTACCGCGAACAGGGCTATCCTCTGCAAGATCACCGGCTACAGCGAATCTGAGTACCCCATGGACACGCCAAACCCGCTGAAAAAATCCGCGCACCTGCTGGACGACCTTGAGTCGATCCGCCAACTGCTCGGCGACGACAACCTGCAACCGCCCCTGCTGACCGATACCGTCGAAACGGTCGATAGTGTCAGCGAAGAAGGCCAGATTCCGATGCTGTTCGATCAGGTCGGCGGCACCGCGCCGGCTGAAGCCATCGAAGAGCCCGCACCACCCGCACCCGTGGTACAAGCACCTCCTCCGCCGGCGGCCAGCACTGCGCAACAGGCTGCTGACGTGATGCTGCACCTGGACGGCGAACTGCGCGCCGCCGCGCAACTGATCATGCAAGACGTGATCGACGACTTCGCTCCGCACATCGAAACCGAAATCAAGCGTCGGCTGGATGCGCGGATGGAACGCTTGTTGAGTCAGTACGAGAATTGATTGCCAACACGAAGAGGAGCGAGATGACTCGCTCCTTGTTTGAATGTTACTGAGTCAGCCTTTAGTTGGACGCTTCAATTCTTTGAAGGCACAACCACCGTCGGTTTTATCCTCACAGTAATATTGGCTGTACCACTGCTCCCAAGCGCCGCCAGACTTGATTTTGATAACAGTACCTTCCTGCTTGAAACGCATATCCAACTTGCCACCATCGCGCAGGCTGTAGCCACAGTGCAGCAACTCGCCGACCACCTTACCTTCGGCCGGCTCACGATGAGCCTTGAAGATCGCCTCGTCAAAGCCGACGACAGGTCCGCCCGCGCCTTGCGAAGTACCGTGCCACTGGCCCTCGCCGCTGACGGTTGGCGCCGTGTAGCTGGCGGTGCCCACCTCCTTGATATCGGCGACTTTCGGGCAGTGCTCGATGACGCCCGCCCAGGCCGTGCTCGACAACAGGAAGGGGATCAACAGCGCTAACTTTTTAATAGCCATAAACACTCCATGTAATACGTGTAACCCAATGTGTGATTTGCAGCTATCACGCGCAGATAACAATGGCGCTCCAGTGCCGGTCGAATATTACCCACACACTTACCTTGCTCAAACCCGCAAACTTGTAGGGAAAGTCCTTATATGTAAACGAAAAGTCATTTAGCAGTTCCACTCCCTCTTCAGCGGTTGGCATCGGAGACTGACTTCAGGACGCACACTCCTTAACGAGGAACGCCCAGCGACGGTGACAGCAAAAAAAACCACGAGTTTTCTCACCCCTGCCATCAGCTCGCCCTACGCCCCGGGCGTCATCCCCGCTATACTTGCCGGCTTTTCCTGAATAAATGCCAATAGGGTCCCGCCGCGCATGGATAAGACCTACCAGCCGCACGCCATTGAAACTTCCTGGTACAACACCTGGGAGTCCGAGAACTACTTCGCCCCGCAAGGCGCGGGCGATTCCTACACCATCATGATTCCACCGCCGAACGTCACCGGCAGCCTGCACATGGGTCATGGCTTCAACAACGCGATCATGGACGCCCTGATCCGTTTCCGCCGCATGCAGGGTCGCGACACCCTGTGGCAGCCGGGCACCGACCACGCCGGTATCGCCACGCAAATGCTGGTTGAGCGTCAGCTCGAAGCCAAGGGCCAGAATCGCCACGACCTGGGCCGGGAAAAATTCCTCGAAAAAGTCTGGGAATGGAAAGAAGAGTCCGGCGGCAATATCAGCCGTCAGATCCGTCGCCTCGGCTCGTCCGTGGACTGGAGCCGCGAGCGCTTCACCATGGATGACGGCCTCTCGGAAGCGGTCAAGGAAGCGTTCGTGCGCCTGCACGAAGACGGCCTGATCTACCGCGGCAAGCGCCTGGTCAACTGGGACACCAAGCTGCACACGGCGATTTCCGACCTTGAAGTGGAAAACCACGACGAGAAAGGTTTCCTGTGGAACCTGAAATACCCGCTGGCCGATGGCGCGAAAACCGCCGAAGGCAATGATTACCTGATCGTCGCGACCACCCGTCCGGAAACCATGCTCGGCGATTCCGCCGTCGCGGTGAACCCGAACGACGAGCGCTACCAGGCCCTGATCGGCAAGTTTGTCGAGCTGCCACTGGTGGGCCGCCGCATCCCGATCATCGCCGACGATTACTGCGACCCTGAATTCGGCACCGGCTGCGTGAAAATCACCCCGGCACACGATTTCAACGACTACGAAGTCGGCAAGCGCCACAACCTGCCGCTGCTGAACATCTTCGACAAGAACGCTGCAGTCCTTCCGGCCTGCCAGGTGTTCAACCTCGATGGCACACTGAACGACAGCATCGACGGCAAGATCCCGGCCGAATACGTAGGCCTCGATCGTTTCGAAGCGCGCAAGCAGATCGTTGCCGCCTTCGAAGCTGCGGGCCTGCTGGTCAGCGTCGACGACCACGGTCTGAAAGTGCCAAAGGGCGACCGCTCCGGGACCATCATCGAGCCTTGGCTGACCGACCAGTGGTATGTGTCCACCAAGCCGCTGGCCGAGCCGGCGATTGCCGCCGTTGAAGACGGTCGCATCCAGTTCGTGCCGAAACAGTACGAAAACATGTACTTCTCGTGGATGCGTGACATCCAGGATTGGTGCATCAGCCGCCAACTGTGGTGGGGCCACCGGATTCCGGCCTGGTACGACGAGTCGGGCAAGGTCTATGTCGGTCGCGACGAAGCCGAAGTGCGGGCCAAGAACAATCTCGGCGCCGACGTTGCCCTGCAGCAGGACAACGACGTGCTCGACACCTGGTTCAGTTCAGGCCTGTGGACCTTCTCGACCCTTGGCTGGCCGCAGCAGACCGAATTCCTCAAGAAGTTCCACTCCACCGACGTCCTGGTGACCGGCTTCGACATCATTTTCTTCTGGGTTGCCCGGATGATCATGCTCACCATGCATTTGGTGAAAAACGAGGACGGCACACCGCAGGTTCCGTTCAAGACCGTGTACGTGCACGGCCTGGTGCGTGATGGCCAAGGCCAGAAGATGTCCAAGTCCAAGGGTAACGTGCTTGACCCGCTGGACATCATCGACGGCATCGAGCTTGAAGCCCTGGTGCAGAAACGTACCTCCGGCCTGATGCAGCCGAAACTGGCGAAAAAGATCGAGAAGCAGACCCGCGACGAGTTCGCCGACGGTATCGCCAGCTACGGCACCGATGCCCTGCGCTTCACCTTTTGCTCGCTGGCCTCCACCGGTCGCGACATCAAGTTCGACATGGGCCGCGTTGAAGGCTATCGCAACTTCTGCAACAAGATCTGGAACGCAGCGCGCTACGTCCTCGACAAGGGCGAAGACTGCGGCCAGAACGGCGAGGCCTACGAACTGTCGCTGGCAGATCGCTGGATCATT
The DNA here is from genome assembly GCF_024519635.1 of Pseudomonas sp. Pse1. NCBI lineage: Bacteria > Pseudomonadati > Pseudomonadota > Gammaproteobacteria > Pseudomonadales > Pseudomonadaceae > Pseudomonas > Pseudomonas sp. Pse1. The sequence goes on along the minus strand of NZ_JALJRO010000004.1, from coordinate 173,580 downwards.
TCCCAGCTGCAACGCACCGAAGCCGAAGTCACCCGTCAACTCGACCAGTTCCGTTTCGACCTGGCGGCGCAAGCCTTGTACGAATTCATCTGGAACCAGTACTGCGATTGGTACCTGGAACTGTCCAAGCCGGTATTGTGGGACGAAAACGGCCCGATCGAACGTCAGCGCGGCCCCCGCCGCACCCTGGTTCGCGTGCTGGAAGTGGCCCTGCGCCTGGCGCATCCGTTCATGCCGTTCATCACCGAAGAAATCTGGCAGCGCATCGCGCCGCTGGCCGGTGTCGAAGGCAAAACGATCATGCTGCAACCTTGGCCTGTGGCCAACGAAGCACGCATCGACCAGGCCGCCGAAGACGATATCGAATGGCTCAAGGGCCTGATGCTCGGCACGCGTAACATCCGTGGCGAAATGAACATCGGCCCGGGCAAGCCGCTGCCGCTGTTCCTGAAGAACGTCAGCGCCGAAGACCAGCGTCGCCTCAGCGAAAACGAACTGCTGCTGAAGAAGCTGGCCAAGCTCGAATCGATCACTGTCCTCGCCGCTGGTGAAGAAGCACCGCTGTCCGCTACCGCTCTGGTCGGCGAGATGGAAGTGCTGGTGCCGATGGCCGGCCTGATCGACAAGGGTGCCGAACTGGCGCGTCTGGACAAGGAAATCCAGCGCCTGCAAGGTGAAGTGCAGCGGGTTGGCGGCAAGCTGTCCAACGCCGGCTTCGTTGACAAGGCCCCGGCCGAAGTCATCGAAAAAGAACGCGCCAAACTGGCCGAAGCCGAACAGGCTCTGGGCAAGTTGGCCGAGCAGCACGCGCGGATTGCCAGTCTGTAATCGGTAAAGCGCAATGAAAAAGGGAGGCCAGTGATGGTCTCCCTTTTTTTGTTCCGTTCCTGACCACTGTGGGAGCAGGCTTGCCCGCGATGCGGACATACATTCAAAACTGATTTGCCTGATAGTCGGCTATTGCGGCCACGCCCACAGGGCTCTGTGTCGATTTTGCAATTGGGTTCACACCCGCAGGATGTGGGACAATGCCCGCCACTTTCAGCCATACCCGAATCGATTCCAGCCATGACCGCCCCTCGCCACCCCAAACCTGCGCGCAACAAGCCAGCCACTGCTACCCCGGCCAAAGCCGAGGTGCCGCGGGAGAAGGCCAGCCTGCATCCGCGCAATCGCCATCAGGGCCGTTACGACTTTCCGGCGCTGATCAAAAGCACCCCGGAACTGGCGAAGTTCGTGATCATCAACCCGTACGGCAAGGAAAGCATCGACTTCGCCAGCCCCGATGCGGTGCGGGTGTTCAATCGGGCGCTGCTCAAATCCTTCTACGGCATTGCCCATTGGGATATTCCCGCAGACTACCTGTGCCCACCGGTGCCGGGCCGAGCCGATTATGTGCACTTCCTCGCCGACCTATTGGCCAGCGGCAACGAAGGCATCATTCCACGAGGTGCGGCAGTCAAGGTGCTGGATATCGGCACGGGCGCCAACTGCATCTATCCGCTGATCGGTTACAGCGATTACCGCTGGCATTTCCTCGGCTCGGAAATCGACACCACGGCCGTCGCCTCCGCCAAAGCCATCGTTCAATCCAACGGACTTAACAAGGCCATCCAGTTGCGCCAGCAAGGTAATCGCAAGCAGATCCTGCGGGATCTGCTCGAGAGTACCGAGCGTTTTGACCTGACGATGTGCAATCCACCTTTCCACGCCTCGCTGGAAGAAGCCACGCGTGGCAGCACACGCAAATGGCGGGCATTGGGCAAGGCCGATCCGAAACGCAAACTGCCAGTGCTGAACTTCGGCGGTCAGGCAGCGGAATTGTGGTGCGAGGGTGGTGAGGCACGCTTTGTCACACAACTGATCAGCGAAAGCGCAGAGATCGGGCAACAGGTGTTGTGGTTCAGCACCCTGGTTTCGAAAGCTTCCAATCTGCCGGCAATCGAGGCCGCGCTGAAAAAGGTCGGAGCCCTGCAACGCCAGGTGGTGGAAATGTCCCAGGGGCAGAAGCAGAGCCGCTTTGTCGCCTGGACGTTCCAGACGCCCGCGCAACAACAGGCCTGGCGTCAGCGCTGGGTGCGAAAGGATTAAATCGCAGGCAACAAAAAAGCCGTGCCCGAATCGCTCCGGTGCACGGCTTTCTTTTATGCGTCTTACTTGTTAACAGCGTCGGTCAGGCCTTTAGCCACAACCAGCTTGATAACTTTCTTGGCAGCGATTTCGATGGCAGCGCCAGTCGAAGGGTTGCGGCCGGTACGGGCAGGACGCTCGGTCACTTTCAGTTTGCCGATACCTGGCAGGGTGATTTCACCGCCGTTTTCCAGTTGATCAGCAACGATTTGGCCCAGTTGGTCCAGAGCGTTACGCGCGGTGGTTTTTGGCGCGTCGATAGCTTCAGCGATATCGGCGATCAGTTGGTCTTTAGTAAGAGCCATGTGGTGTTCCTTCCCTATCAAATTCATATGGATTGCAGAGTGCAGTGTCAGCTATCGAGCCCGATCTTCTGGATCTGGCACCCTCGGCTACAACACCGATGCATCGGGGTTATAGATGCCGAAATCAGGGTTTGGTTCGACCTGACAAATGCTGAATGCAGGCTTGTCGCGGTGACTTCGCGCAAGACGGGGCAAAACTAGCACAGAGACGGGGAAATATCCGCCTCTACCTACCCATTTGGTCAGCTTTATTGCTCTAAACCGGTAAAAAAACGCATAAGCCCGACGGGAGTCACACGCCACCCCCTTGAACCGCCGCCAAAACCAGCAGGTGCGGTACACTGGGCACTTTTTCGGGGGAGCACGCCCTCCTCCATTCATCCAGCCGAGAAGCCCATGCCGATCCGTCATTGCATCGTCCACCTGATCGACAAAAAACCCGACGGCACACCTGCAGTTCTCCATGCCCGTGACTCGGAGCTGAGCGAATCCGCCGCAATCGAGAACATGCTTGCCGACCTCAATGAAAGCTACAACGCCAAAGCCGGCAAGGCCTGGGGTTTGTTCCATGCCGAGTCTGGCGCACATCCGTTCAGCGGCTGGCTGAAGGAGTACCTGGACGGCGGCAAGGACTTCACCGCCTTCAGCCGGGTTGCCGTCGAGCACCTGCAGAAGCTGATGGAGGAGTCCAACCTGTCGACCGGCGGCCACGTGCTGTTCGCCCATTACCAGCAAGGCATGACCGACTACCTGGCGATCGCCCTGCTGCATCACAGCGAAGGCGTGGCGGTGACCGAGCAACTCGACGTGACTCCTTCCCGGCACTTGGACCTCGGTCAACTGCACCTGGCGGCGCGGATCAACATTTCCGAGTGGCAGAACAACAAGCAGTCCAAGCAGTACATTTCGTTCATCAAGGGCAAGAACGGGAAAAAGGTTTCCGAGTATTTCCGCGATTTCATTGGCTGCCAGGAAGGGGTCGACGGGCCAGGCGAAACCCGCACCCTGCTCAAAGCGTTCAGTGACTTCGTCGAAAGCGAAGACCTGCCCGAAGACGATGCCCGCGAGAAAACCAAGACCCTGGTCGACTACGCCAGCAGCCAGGCCAAGCTCGGCGAACCCATGGGCCTGGAAGAGCTCTCCGAGCTGATCGACGAAGAGCGGCCGAAAGCCTTCTACGACCATATCCGTAACAAGGACTACGGTCTGTCGCCGGAGATTCCAGCGGACAAACGTACCCTCAATCAATTCCGTCGCTTCACTGGGCGCGCCGAAGGCCTGTCCATCAGCTTTGAAGCGCATCTGCTCGGCTCGAAGATCGAATACGACGAAGAAGCCGGCACCCTGATCATCAAGGGCCTGCCGACCTCGCTCACCGATCAGCTCAAGCGCCGCAACTGATGCTCGTACGGACGCTGAAGAAGGTCCTGTTGATCCTGCTGGTGGTGGTGGTCTATCAGAACTGGGGCAAGATCGAACGGCTGTTCAATCCTTCCCAGGCGGTCTCCGAGCAAGTCCGGAGCAACGCCCGGGTTGTGCTTTACTCGACCGATTGGTGCGGCTACTGCCAGGCAACCCGGCGCTTTCTCGATAGCAAGGGCATTCCGTTCAAGGAATTCGATATCGACAAGGACGCCGGGGCACGCAAGGCTTATGAAGCACTAGGCGGTCGCGGCATCCCGGTGCTGGACGTGAATGGCACGCTGATTCGCAACTTTGACCCGGATGCGATCATGGCGGCCTTGTAGGGGCGCGACGCAGAACCTGTGAAGCGTTCAAATCCCTGTGGCCAGCCTGCTGGCGATGAGGTCAGCCTATCCAGCATCTGCGATGACTGACCCGCCGCTTTCGCGAGCAACGGCACGCCGCCCGGGCTGCTCCCACAAAGGGCCGGCACACAACACCGCGTCAGCGGGCCTCGATTCGGAATCCCAGGCGCGGGAAGTGCACGTGCACCACACCGCCACGCTCGTCTTCGCGACGCAGGATCAACTCCTCGCTGCCCGCAAACAGCAACTCGCCCTCAACCGGATCAACGCCATAGTCGGTCGCGGCGATCACCACTGGCTGACCGGCGACAAAACCGTTCGGGTCGATGAACGCCTCGTCCGGCAAGGCCGCCGGGGTTGCCTCGCGCGCCACTTGCAAAGCCTCCTCTGCACTCATGGCGCTGAATGCACCATGACCAAAGCCCAGCGCCCGCGTCAGCCAGGCCGAAACCGTCGGATAGGCATCCACCAGCGGTGCCGTCACCGGCGTAGCCTTGAGGAACCACAGAGGATGGGCCAGGGCCAGGTCGGCAATCGAAGGTTCGCCGAACAGGTAATCGCCATCGCGCTGCAATTGCTGCTCCAGCCGCGCCATAAAAGTTGGCCATTGATGCCGAGCCTGCTCCGCCGAAAACCGCGTCGCGCTGCCGCCACTGAACAATCCGGCACGGTCGGCAACGAAGGCTTTCACCGCTTCCGGCGGCAGCTTGGCAAAACGCACAGCAATCGACTCAGGCTGGAACACCAGACTCACCGCGTGCTGGAACAGCACCGAATCGGCCCAGGCGGCGAAAGTCGCGCTGACCAATTCCTGGCCCTCTGGAAAGAACGCCGGCAGGGCCTTCTCCTGATCCAGGCGTCGTGCAATCAGCGCGGTGTCGCAGTAAATATCGGCGCCAATCTGCAGCACCGGAGTCTTGCGGTAACCGCCGGTCAACGCCGTGAGATCGGGCTTGGGCATGACCGGTGAGATGTGCACCGAACGCCAGGACAGCCCCTTGAAGCCCAGCATCAGGCGGGTCTTTTCGGCGAATGGGGAGGCCGGGTAATGGTGAAGAATCAACTCTGACATGCTGGTCCCGCCGCTTGAGTGAGGAGCCCGCAGCTTAGCGCGCAATCGAGTGATGGCCTACCCATGCACCCTGATGAGAACTGATCAGTCAGATTGATGGGCCTGTCACTGCGCTGGCCACCAGGCACTCTTTGGCACTCTTCCTGAGCTTTTTGATCAACCGTTCCTGGCGCAGTGCATCGCTCTTGTCACGACAGCGCTCGGTGTAGACCAGCGCCACCGCCGGGCTGGAGAGAAAGAAACGTGCTCCCTTGCCGCTCTGGTGCTTGGCGAAACGACGCTCGGGATCATCACTGATCCCGCAATAGAGCGAACCATTGGCGGCACGCACGAGGTAGACAAACCAGGTTTTGCTTGCCGGAGTGTCGACGTCGACAGTGCTTTCGCTGAGGGTGGTCACGTAACAATGAGGACTTGTAGGAAACAGGCCGCAATCTTATCAGCGACCGGCCTGAAATGCCTTCAGCCCCTTCAACGCCTGACCGCGCACTGCGTTGCCCACCAGCGGTGTCCACCCCAGCAGCAGGCCTTTGAAACCCAATGCCTGACGCGACCAGCGCCACAGACTGAAGGCGTCATGGTGCTCGCAAATCTTGCCGTCGCGAAACACGAAGCGCGCGTGTATGTCGTTGACCACAGTGTTGCCGGTCTGGCTGAACAGGTAGGTGGCGACCCAATGGGCGCTGCCTGCGCGCTCGTCGGCCTGAACACTGTCGAAGGTCAGCGAGAAATCCTTGGCCCGGGTGGTGAGCATGCGCCACATGTCGCCGGCATCACGGCCACGCAGCTCGCCAAAGGCCGGATCGCTGAACAACACATCGTCGCAGTAGCAGGCCGCCATGGCCTCGGCATCCAGGCGCTGGAAGGCTTGGTAGAACGTGGTGATCAACGCGCGGTTGGTTTCGCTCATGGGCAGACTCCGGACAATCGAAAGATCGCTGCACGATAGTCTGCGCCAGCGCGGAACACCACCGGCATTCGCCACGCAAATACTGTGGGTGCGCTCGACTCAGACCCGTTCGCTCTCAACCTGCACGTAGCGCGCTCGGCCCGCTCCCAACCCGGCGATAATCGCCCCTAGGCCAATCACCCCGAAGATCCAGCCGACGGCACCCCAGCCGCCGGTCCAGTCATGCACCAGGCCGACCGCGAACGGCCCCATCGACGCCAGGGTGTAACCGAATCCCTGAGCCATGCTCGACAGGTTGGCCGCCACGTGGGAGTCGCGCGAACGCAGGACGATCAGGGTCAAGGCCAGGGCGAACGTCGCGCCCTGCCCCAGGCCCAACAGGATCGCCCAGCCCCACAAACCTTCGATCGGCGCGTACAGACAGCCGAACAAGCCGCCCAGGGTCATCAGCATCACCAGCACAATGGCCGGACGCTGATCCTTGCCCCGCGTGGCCAGCCAGGGTGCCGCCAGCGAACTGGCGAGTTGCACGATCACCGAGCCGGACAACACCAGCCCGGCCTGGGTTGGCGTCAGGCCGCGACCGATCAGGATCGATGGCAACCAGCCGAACACAATGTAGGCCAGCGAGGACTGCAGCCCCATGTACAGCGTCACTTGCCAGGCCAACGGGTCGCGCAGCAAGCCGCGAACCCGGTACGCGACATTGTGCGCGCCGTGCTTGGGCCCAACTTGCGGCAACCAGAACACCGCCGCGAGCAACGCCGGAATGACCCAGAAGCCCAGACCCGCCGTCCATCCCTGGTTAAAATGCTCGCTCAACGGCACGCTGGCGCCCGCCGCCATGGCCGCGCCCAGGCAAAGGGCCATGGTGTAGACCCCGGTCATGGTCCCGGCATGCTTGGCGAAGTCGCGCTTGACGATCCCCGGTAGCAATACGCCGATCACACCGATGCTGGCACCGGCGAGGACGCTCCCGGCAAACAGCCCGACTTCACCGAACGAACTGCGCAGGATAATCCCGCCGGCCAGCGTCAGCAGAATCCCCAGCACCACGCGCTCGGCACCAAAACGCCGCGCCAGGACCGGCGCCAGCGGTGCAAACAGCCCCAGGCAGAGCACCGGCAAGGTGGTCAACAAACCGGCCTTGGCAGCCGAAAGGCCAAGCGCGTGGGACACCTCACTGAGCAATGGCGCCATGCTCGACAGCGCCGGGCGCAGGTTCAGCGCCACCAGGACCAGGCCCAGCAACAGCAGCCACGGACGGCGCAACGACGGGTGACTGGTCTGGACCTGCTCGTCGTCGGCCTCGGCATCGATCAGCAGTTCTTCAAGCTCTGCCGAGCGCTTCGGTGCAAGGGTTTCAGAGTGGTTGGACATAAGGCTCTCGGTATCAGGGTTCATTGATCAACTGCCGGGAAATGGCTTTCGCCCGTTCCGGGTCGCGCTGCTCGACGGCATCGAGCAGGTCGATATGCAGATCGAACACTTCCTGACGCCTGGGGATAACGTTCAGTGTCTCGCGCAACTGTGCCGCGACGACGCTGGAGAAATAGCGATACAGCTCGCTGAGGGTGGGGTTATGCGCGGCGTCCACCAGCAACCGGTGGAATGCCATATCGCAGGCAATGTAACTGTCGAGGTCACCGTGATAATGACCACCGCTGACTTCAAGTGCCTGGCGCAAGGCCAGCAGGTCATCGTCGGTACGCCGCAGCGCCGCCAGGCCGATGGCCTCGACTTCGAGGATGTGCCGGGTCTCTCGGGCCTGCTCATGGGAACAGCGGGACAAGGCCTTCAGGGTATCCAGCGGATCGACCACTGCGCGCACGTAGCTGCCATCGCCCTGGCGAATCTCGATCAATCCGGAAAACGCCAGCACTCGCATGGCTTCACGCACGGTGTTGCGACTAATGCCAAGTTCGGCGCACAACTCGGGCTCAGTCGGCAGGCGCTGGCCCACGACCCACTGGCCCTGACTGATGCGCAGACGCAGTTGCTCGAGGGCCTGATCGACCAGGGAGCGTTTGATAAGCGGAGATATTTCAGACATGGAATTCGCCCTGCCATCCAATCATGGGATGAATTTTCTGACATGTTAGTCAGCTTGCCCCTGGAGAGCAACAGAGCGCCCGTTTTCTGCCGGCATAAAAAAACCCGGAACTCAGTCCGGGTTTTTTAACTGTACACCTCGATCAATGCAGGATCTGGCTCAGGAACAGTTTGGTGCGGTCGTTCTGCGGGTTGTCGAAGAAGTCGTTCGGCGCCGCCTGCTCGACGATTTCACCCTTGTCCATGAAGATCACTCGATTCGCCACGGTGCGGGCGAAGCCCATTTCGTGGGTCACGCAGAGCATGGTCATACCGTCTTCAGCCAGGCCGATCATGGTGTCCAGTACTTCCTTCACCATCTCCGGATCGAGGGCCGAGGTTGGTTCGTCAAACAGCATGATTTTGGGCTTCATGCACAATGCGCGGGCGATTGCCACACGCTGCTGCTGACCACCGGACAGCTGCCCCGGGTACTTGTGCGCCTGCTCCGGAATGCGCACGCGCTCCAGGTAGTGCATGGCGATTTCCTCGGCCTTGCGCTTGGGCATCTTGCGCACCCACATTGGCGCCAGCGTGCAGTTCTGCAGGATGGTCAGGTGCGGGAACAGGTTGAAGTGCTGGAACACCATGCCGACTTCGCGACGCACCGTTTCGATCTGCTTGAGGTCGTTGGTCAGCTCCACGCCATCGACCACGATGCGGCCCTGCTGGTGCTCTTCCAGGCGGTTAAGGCAACGGATGGTAGTGGATTTGCCGGAACCCGACGGGCCACACAGGACGATGCGCTCGCCCTGCTTGACGTTGAGGTTGATGTCTTTCAGCACGTGGAACTGGCCGTACCACTTGTTCACGCCCTGCATCTGGATGATGCCTTCAGGGCTGGACGGTTGCTTGATTGCTTCGCTCATAAGAGAACTTCCTAAATTAGGTACGGCGCTTCAGCGCTTGTGGCCAGTGTCGAGCTTGCGTTCCAAGTGCATGGAATAGCGCGACATACCAAAACAGAAAATCCAGAACACCAGGGCCGCGAACACGTAGCCTTCAGTGGCCATGCCCAGCCATTTGGGGTCGGCGGCGGCTTGCTTGACGCTGTTGAGCAGGTCGAACAGCCCGATGATGATCACCAGACTGGTGTCCTTGAACAGCGCGATGAAGGTGTTGACGATGCCCGGAATCACCAGCTTCAGGGCTTGCGGCAGAATCACCAGGCCCATGCTGCGCCAGTAACCGAGGCCCATCGCCGCGGCCGCTTCGTATTGGCCCTTTGGAATCGCCTGCAGACCGCCACGCACCACTTCGGCGACGTAGGCCGACTGGAACAGGATCACCCCGATCAGTGCCCGCAGCAGCTTGTCGAAGTTCATGCCTTCGGGCAGGAACAGCGGCAGCATCACCGAGGACATGAACAGCACCGTGATCAACGGCACGCCGCGCCAGAACTCGATGAAGGTCACGCAGACCACGCGAATCGCCGGCATGTTCGAGCGCCGCCCCAACGCCAGGACGATCCCCAGCGGCAAGGCGCCGGCAATGCCGACGGTGGCGATCACCAGGGTCAGCATCAGGCCGCCCCACTGACTGGTCGCTACTTGTGTCAGGCCGAACACGCCGCCGTGCAACAGGCACCAGGCGATGATCGGGTAGAGCACCAGGAAGCTCAGGCCGTAGATGGCTTTGCGCGGGAAACGCGAGATGAACAGCGGCGCCACGCCGAGTACCGCCAGCCACACCGTCAGGTCGACACGCCAGCGCAGTTCCGGCGGGTAGTAACCGTACATGAACTGGCCGAAGCGCTGCTGGATGAACACCCAGCAGGCGCCCTCCTTCGTACAGTCGGCGCGAGTGGTGCCGACCCAGTTGGCGTCAAGGATCGCCCACTGCAGGATCGGCGGCACGACCAGGTAGATCAGGTAGAACGCGAACAGGGTCAGCAGGGTGTTGAGCCAACTGGAGAACATGTTTGCGCGCATCCACGCCACGATGCCGATGCTGCTGCTCGGCGGTGGCATGTCAGGTTTGAAAGTATGAGTGCTCATGCGCTTTTCCTTACCGCTCGATCAGCGCAATGCGCTTGTTGTACCAGTTCATCAGCAGGGAAATGCTGATACTGATCGCCAGGTACACGCTCATGGTGATGGCAATCACCTCGATCGCCTGCCCGGTCTGGTTCAGCACCGTACCGGCAAACAACGAGACCATCTCCGGATAACCGATACCGGCTGCCAGCGAGGAGTTTTTCGCCAGGTTCAGGTATTGGCTGGTCAGCGGCGGAATGATCACGCGCAGGGCTTGCGGGATGATCACCTTGCGCAGCGTCGGACCGTTGCGCAGTCCCAACGAGTGAGCGGCCTCGGTCTGGCCGTGGCTCACCGACTTGATCCCGGAACGCACGATCTCGGCGATGAACGCCGCGGTGTACACGGTCAAGGCCAGGGTCAGGGCCAGCAGTTCCGGGATCAGTACCCAACCACCGACGAAGTTGAAACCCTTGAGCTCCGGTTTTTCCCAGTGCACCGGCGCGCCGAACACCAGGGAGCACAACGCCGGAATCACCAGCATCAACGCCAGGCCGGTCCAGAACTTGTGGAAGGGCACACCGGTTGCTTCGAAGCGACGGTTAGCCCAGCGGTTCATCAGCACCACAGCGACGATCGCCACCAGGACGCTCACGGCGAACGGCCAGAATCCCTCAGCCATTTTCGCCGCTGGCATGTTCAGGCCACGGGCGCTGACAAAGAAGGTGTCGCCGAAGTTGTGGCTGTTGCGCGGCCCCGGCATGGTCAGGAATACCGCGAAGTACCAGAACAGGATCTGCAGCAGCGGCGGAATATTGCGGAAGACTTCCACATAGACGGTCGCCAGCTTGGCGATGATCCAGTTCTTCGACAGGCGCGCGACGCCGACGATGAAACCGAGGATTGTCGCCAGGATCACGCCGATGAAAGTCACCAGCAGGGTGTTGAGCAAGCCGATGACGAACACCCGGGCATAGCTGTCCGATTCGGTGTAGTCGATCAGGTGCTGGGCGATGCCGAAACCGGCACTGCGCTCGAGAAAGTCGAAGCCGGAGGTGATGCCCCGGTGCTGCAGGTTGGTCTGGGTGTTATCGAACAGATACCAGCCCATGGAGACCACCGCCACGATGGTGATGATCTGGAATAGCCACGCACGCACTTTTGGATCGCTGAGGCTGAACCTCTGCTTTGGTGCGCCGATAGAATTTTGCATGAAGTGCCCCGCAAAGAATGGAACAGAACATCACCCGGCGGTTGGCCCGCCGGGTGATAGAACCATCAGCGCACTGGTGGTGCGTACTGAATGCCGCCGTTGTTCCACAGCGCGTTCAGGCCGCGGTCGATTTCCAGTGGAGTGCTTTTGCCGAGGTTTTTCTCGAACACTTCACCGTAGTTGCCGACCTGTTTGACGATCTGCACGACCCAGTCTTTCTTCACTTTCAGGTCTTTGCCGTACTCGCCGTCGCTACCCAGCAAACGGGCGACGTCCGGGTTCTTGGTGCTCTTGGCTTCAGCCTCGACGTTCTTCGACGTGATGCCCGCCTCTTCGGCGTTGAGCATGGCGTAGCCCACCCAGCGCACGATGGCCAGCCACTCGTCGTCGCCATTACGTACGACCGGGCCCAGTGGTTCCTTGGAAATGGTTTCCGGCAGGACCACGTAGTCTTTCGGCGCGGCCAACTTGCTGCGCTGGGCGAACAGTTGCGACTTGTCGGAGGTCAGCACGTCGCAACGACCGGATTCCAGCGACTTGGCGCTTTCATCGGAGGTGTCGAAGGTGATCGGGGTGTACTTCAGGCCATTGCCGCGGAAGTAGTCGGAAACGTTCAGCTCGGTGGTGGTACCGGCCTGGATGCAGATGGTTGCGCCATCCAGTTCCTTGGCACTTTTCACGCCCAGCTTGTTGTTCACCAGGAAGCCGATGCCGTCGTAATAGGTAATGAAGCCCGGGAATTTCAGGCCCATGCCCGCGTCACGGGAGCTGGTCATGGTGGTGTTGCGCGACAGCAGATCGATCTCACCGGATTGCAGCGCAGTGAAGCGCTCCTTGGCGTTCAACTGACTGAATTTGACCTTGGTCGCGTCGCCGAACACTGCAGCGGCTACCGCACGGCAGACGTCAGCATCGATACCGACGATCTTGCCGGTGGAGTCTGGAACCGAGAAGCCTGGCAGGCCATCGCTGACACCGCACTGTACGAAACCTTTCTTTTGCACCGCATCCAGGGTTGCGCCCGCCTGGGCAAACCCGCTGACGCCGAGTACTGCGGCCGCAGTCACGACTGCCAGGGTGGATTTCAACATCTTCATTCAAACCTCCAGTTTTGCTCTTGTTGTGTCGGAGCTTGAGTCCTGCCGCACCCTTATGAGGCGCTGTTGACCCGTGTTGGCTTGTTATAGGGTCAAGCGGCGTCAGACTTTCGCTATGAGTCTAGTAGGAGAAAATCCACATAATGGAAAACTCACTTCTCACCAATCGGCCGAACGGGCTGTAGCCCTTTCCTGTCTGCCCAGCCCGTAGCGGCCTGTGGCGAACGTCCATCACCGGATTTTTTGCATTCCCGTCGCCGACGTTAGCCTGATAGTGTTACCGCCAGGCGCAGGATTGATTGCACGGGATTCCCCATAGCAAGGCCCGTACCACACTGCTCGCTAAAGCGATTCAGCGTGAGGTCAAGAGCAAAACTTGCAACCGTGCGACATCTTCTTAACTGATCGACCGAACGTGCACCTCAGCCCCGCACCGAATGCGGGCGCACGCACAAGACTGGAGCAAACATGAGCGAGCCCTTGATTCTTCACCCTGCCAAGGCCGAAGACGCCTGCGTCATCTGGCTGCATGGCCTGGGCGCCGACCGCTTCGACTTCTTGCCGGTGGCCGAAGCCCTGCAGGAAACCCTGCAAACCACGCGCTTCGTCCTGCCCCAGGCGCCGACCCGCGCCGTGACCATCAATGGCGGCTACGAGATGCCGAGCTGGTACGACATCCTGGCCATGAGTCCGGCCCGGGCAATCGACCGCGAACAACTGGAAGCTTCCGCCGATCGCGTCATCGAACTGATCGAACAACAGCGCGCCAGCGGAATAGACGCTTCGCGGATTTTCCTCGCGGGCTTTTCCCAGGGCGGCGCCGTGGTCCTGCACACGGCATTTCTTAAATGGCAGGGAGCATTGGGCGGTGTCCTGGCCCTCTCCACCTATGCCCCGACTTTCAGCGAGACACTCGAACTGTCGGCCAGCCAGCAGCGGATTCCGGTGCTGTGCCTGCACGGCCAGTACGACGACGTGGTGCAGAACTCGATGGGCCGTAGCGCCTACGAGCACCTGAAGAACCGTGGTGTCACCGTGACATGGCAGGAATACCCAATGGGGCACGAAGTGTTACCCGAGGAAATTCGCGACATTGGCACCTGGCTTGCCGACCGTTTGCGCTGATACCGGCACATCTGTGTCGCCGTATGACCAACGTACTACGCCGCGCCCGTTTCTTGCATTACACTGGCCGGCGTACATTCCTTAACCAATTAATGAGATGACCGTGCTCAAAGCACTCAAGAAAATGTTCGGTAAAAGCGAGGCTGAGCAGCTCGCGCCCAGCTCCAGCGCCCCCACTCCTGCTACCAGCCACCGCACCGACGGTCATCAGCCTGGTCTAACCGCAGCGGGCAGCGCAGCGAAAATCGAGCCGGTGAACACACCTGCCATCGAAACGCCCCCGGGCCCCGTACGCAGCGAAACGCCGAAACCGCGTCGCCCCCGTGCACCAAAACCGCCGGTAGTGACCTGGAAACTCGAAGACTTCGTGGTCGAACCCCAGGAAGGCAAAACCCGCTTTCACGACTTCAAGCTGGCCCCGGAATTGATGCATGCCATCCAGGACCTGGGCTTCCCGTACTGCACGCCAATCCAGGCGCAAGTACTGGGCTTCACCCTGGCCGGCAAGGACGCCATCGGTCGCGCCCAGACCGGCACCGGCAAAACCGCCGCGTTCCTGGTGTCGATCATCACCCAACTGCTGCAAACCCCGCCGCCGAAAGAGCGCTACATGGGCGAGCCACGGGCGTTGATCATCGCGCCGACCCGCGAGCTGGTGGTGCAGATCGCCAAAGACGCAGCCGACCTGACCAAGTACACCGGCCTCAACGTCATGACCTTCGTTGGCGGCATGGATTTCGACAAGCAGCTCAAGCACCTTGAAGCCCGCCATTGCGACATCCTCGTCGCCACGCCGGGCCGCCTGCTGGACTTCAACCAGCGCGGCGACGTGCACCTGGACATGGTCGAAGTGATGGTGCTGGACGAAGCCGACCGGATGCTCGACATGGGTTTCATCCCACAAGTGCGTCAGATCATTCGCCAGACTCCGCCGAAAAGCGAACGCCAGACCCTGCTGTTCTCCGCCACCTTCACTGAAGACGTGATGAACCTGGCGAAGCAGTGGACCACCGATCCGGCCATCGTCGAAATCGAAGTGGCCAACGTCGCCAACGAAAACGTCGAGCAGCACATCTACGCGGTGGCCGGCGCCGACAAATACAAACTGCTCTACAACCTGGTCAACGACAACGGTTGGGAGCGGGTCATCGTGTTTGCCAACCGCAAGGACGAAGTACGCCGCATCGAAGAACGCCTGGTGCGCGACGGCATCAATGCGGCGCAGTTGTCTGGCGACGTGCCACAGCACAAGCGCATCAAGACCCTCGAAGGTTTCCGCGAAGGCAAGATCCGCGTGCTGGTGGCCACCGATGTGGCCGGCCGCGGCATTCACATCGACGGCATCAGCCACGTGATTAACTTCACCCTGCCGGAAGTGCCGGACGACTACGTGCACCGTATTGGCCGTACCGGTCGCGCAGGCGCTGACGGTGTGTCCATCAGCTTCGCCGGTGAAGACGACTCCTACCAGCTACCGTCTATCGAAGAGCTGCTGGGCCGCAAGATCAGTTGCGAAACCCCGCCAACCCATCTGCTGCGGCCTGTAGAGCGCAAACGCCCGTAAGATAGGTTCACGATTAAAGAAGCGCACCCGGCCACGGACTGCGCTTTTTTTACGCCCGGATATTGCCAAATAGATGAATAAGTCCACAATGGACAAATTAGTTTAGTTGCGACTTCATGGAGTCCCTGCATGTCCAGCACCCCTTTAGTGATCGCCCAAGCCCAGGCCCGCGAACTGCTCGCCCGGGTCGACGTACCGCAGATCCTGCGCAAGCTGTTTCGAGACCTGGCGGCTGGCCAAGCCGTGCAACCGGCCCAGCAACTGGTGGAGTTCCCCCAGGGTGCCGGCGACTTCATCAACTACTTGGGAGTGCTGGCCGAGGACGGCGTGTACGGAATCAAGACCTCGCCTTACATCGTCCGCGAGCAGAGCCCGCTGGTCAGTGCCTGGACCTTGCTGATGTCGATGCACACCGGCCAGCCCCTGCTGCTGTGCGATGCCGGCGAACTGACCACCGCGCGCACGGCGGCGACAACGGCGGTGGCGGTCGATGCACTGGCCCCGCAGCAGGCGACACGACTGGCGATCATCGGCCGCGGCAAGGTCGCCCAGGCGCACCTGTATTACGTCCGAGGCCTGCGCGACTGGCAGAGCATCAGCCTGTACTCGCCGAACCTGGCCGACGACGCTGAGACCATCGCCCTGCTGAAAGCCATCGAGCCACGCGTGAACATCGCCAGCAGCCGCGAGACTGCCGTCGCCGATGCCGACGTGATCATGCTCTGCACCTCCTCCGCAGGCCCGGTGATTGACCCCGCCGAGTTGAGCAAACCGGCTCTGATCACCTCCATCAGCACCAATGCCCCGCACGCCCACGAAGTGCCACCGCACAGCCTCAAGGACATGCAGGTGTTCTGCGACTACCGCCTGACCACACCGGGCTCGGCTGGCGAAATGCTGATCGCCAGTGAGCAGCATGGCTGGAACCCGACGGCAATCCTCGGCGATTTGCCTGACCTGATCAGTGGCAAGGTGCAGCGTCCGGACTACGAGCGCCATGTGTTCTTCCGCTCGATCGGTCTGGGCCTGGAAGACATTGCGCTGGCCAATGCCATTTACCCGTTGGCGCACTGACAGGAGCCGTTCATGCCCCAGGCAGACTTCATCATCATCGGCGGGGGTATCGCCGGTGCCTCCACCGGTTTCTGGCTGTCCCGGCATGGTCGGGTGATCGTGCTCGAGCGCGAGTCTCACCCCGGCTATCACTCGACCGGACGCTCGGCGGCGCTCTACACAGCAGCCTACGGCACGCCACAGGTGCGCGCCCTGACCCAGGCCAGCCGCGAATTCTTCGATGCGCCGCCGCCAGGCTTCTGCGAACACCCGTTGCTGACCCCGCGCGGCGAGATGACCGTCGACTTCAGCAATGACCCGGCCGAGCTCAACAACCAATACCTGAGCGCCAAAGCCACCGTGCCGCAGATGCAATTGCTCAGTGCCGACGAAGCCTGCACGCGCCTGCCCATCCTGCGTCGGGAAAAAGTCTTCGGCGCGCTCTACGATCCCACCGCGACCGACATCGACACCGATGCGTTGCATCAGGGCTACCTGCGCGGCATCCGGCGCAACCAGGGCGAAGTGCACACCGACAGCGAAGTACTCGGCCTGACACGCGATGCCACCGGCCACTGGCAAGTGCAAACTGCCACGCAGACCTTCAGCGCACCGATCATCATCAATGCCGCCGGTGCCTGGGCCGACAAGCTCGGTGAATTGGCAGGCGCCCGCCCGCTGGGCCTGCAACCCAAGCGCCGCGCCGCATTTATTTTTGCCGGGCCGGAAGGCATGGACATCCACAATTGGCCGATGCTGGTCAGCCTCGACGAGTCCTTCTACATGAAGCCCGACGCCGGGATGTTCCTCGGCTCACCGGCCAACGCCGACCCGGTCGAACCCCATGACGTGCAGCCGGAAGAGTTGGACATCGCCATGGGCATCTACCAGATCGAAGAGGCCACCACCCTGACCATCCGCCGCCCGACCCGCACCTGGGCCGGCCTGCGCAGCTTTGTCGCCGACGGCGACTTGATCAGCGGCTTCGATCCACAGGTGCCCGGGTTGTTCTGGGTTGCCGCACAAGGCGGCTATGGCATCCAGACCTCACCCGCCATGGGGCAGGCCAGCGCCGCGCTGGTTCGCGGCGAGACTCTTCCTCAGCACCTGTGCGAATTCGGCCTCAGCGCTGAAATGCTCTCGCCTTCACGCCTCGGCTGACACCCGACCCCGTTTGCGGCAAACTTCCTGCGCCCCTCGTCCACGGGGCGCCGATTGCCTGGAGCACCACCGATGACCCCACCTCTACCCGATCCTGCACTGGATAACTTCCGGGCGATCGCCGACGCCATCGCCACGCTGTTTTTCCCCCATGCCGAGGTGGTGCTGCACGACCTGCGTACGCAGAAGATCGACTACATCGCCAACAACCTGTCCAAGCGCGAAATTGGTGACGATGCCGCACTGGAAGACATGCTCAGTGACGAGGTCAGCGAGCGCAACATCGGCCCGTACGAAAAGCTCAACTGGGATGGACAGAAGATTCGCAGCCTCAGCAGTGTCCTGCGCGACAGCCAGGGCCACCCGCTGGCCGTGCTGTGCATCAACCTGAACATTTCCCTGTTCGAAAATGCCAAGGCCGCACTGGACCTGTTTCTCTCGCCGAGCAAACTGATCCCGCAACCCGACGCGCTGTTCCGCGATGACTGGCAGGAACGCATCAACACCTTCCTGCACAACTGGCTGCGGGAGCGGCAATTGGGCTTGAACGTGCTGACCCGCGAACACAAGCGCGAGCTGGTGCTGGCCTTGCACGCCGAAGGCGCCTTCAAGGGTAAAAGCGCGTCAAACTACGTGGCCAATGTGCTGAACATGGGGCGGGCGACGGTGTACAAGCATTTGAAGGAGTTGAAGGGCTGAAGATTTTCCGCGATTGATCTGGCCTCATCGTCGGAGCGAGCCGGCTCCGGGCGGCGCTCCGACGATGTTGATTAATCAATCGCCGTAGATATCAGACTTGAAATACTTCTCGGAAATCTTCAGGTACTCGCCATCCGCGCGAATCGCATCGATGGCGCTGTTCAGTTGGCTGACCAGCTCGGCATTGCCCTTGCGCACCGCAATCCCGGCGCCCTCGCCCACGTATTTCGGGTCCTTGAGTTCTGGCCCGACAAAGGCATAGCCCTTGCCACGAGGCATCGACAGGAAATCGTTGAGGGGGATGGTGTCGGCAAAGATCGCGTCGAGACGCCCGGCCGCCAGGTCCATGTAGATCTCTTCGTTGTTGCTGTAGCGCTTGACGTTGATGCCCTTGGGCTCGAACACCTCGGTGGCATAACGATCGGTGGTGGTGGCGCGCTGCACGCCGACGGTCTTGCCCTTGAGGCTGGCGTACTGATCATCCACCGTCGCGCCTTCCTTCATCACCAGCCGCGATGAGGTGAAGTAGTACTTGTGGGTGAAATCCACCGACTTCTTGCGATCGTCGTTGATGGTCATGGACGACAGCGCCATGTCGATTTTCTTCACTTTCAGCGACGGAATCAGACCGTCGAACTCGCCCTCGACCCACACACACTTGACCTTCATCTCGGCGCACAAGGCATTACCGATGTCGTAGTCGAAACCGACGATCTCGCCCTTGTCGGTTTTCGAGGCGAACGGTGGGTAGGCGGCTTCGATGCCGATACGCAGGGTTTTCTCGGCGGCGAACACTGAGCTGCACGCGAGCAGGCTCAGGGCCAGACCGGTGATGAGGGGGAATTTCTTCATGTTGGTTTTCTCGCGAGTTGTTGTTGGTTTGGCAAGAGAGAAGAAAGCGTCAATCGGTGGAGCCTTTTTTGTACTTATAATTCCATACTGGACTTTTATGTATTTGGCGTCAATCGGGCAAATGCAGGCTGGGCCGGCCGGTGGTCGGGTGGGCAGTCATTGAGGATTTTTGTGGGGCATAGGCCGCCATCGCGAGCAGGCTCGCTCCCACAGGGTACGGAGTACACCAACCCAATGTGGGAGCGAGCCTGCTCGCGAAGAGGCCAGCAGTGGCGATAAAGAAACGCCAGACTTACTGCTTCCAGCGATCCGCCGCCGCATGATCACTGTCACGCCCTTCCACCCAGCGCGGGCCATCACTGGTGGTTTCTTTCTTCCAGAACGGCGCGCGGGTCTTCAGGTAGTCCATGACAAAGGCGCAGGCGTCGAATGCCGCCTGGCGGTGGGCGCTGGTGGCGCCGACAAACACGATGGGCTCGCCCGGCTCGAGCGCGCCGATGCGGTGCAGCACTTCGAGCTTGAGCAGCGGCCAGCGCTGCTCGGCTTCAACGGCGATTTTGCCCAGGGCTTTTTCGGTCATGCCCGGATAATGTTCGAGGAACATGCCGGCGACATCGAGGCCATCGTTGAAGTCGCGCACATAGCCGACAAAACTCACCACCGCACCGACGCCGACATTGGCGTCGTGCAGTGCATTGACTTCAGCTCCCGGATCGAACGCCGCCGATTGCACGCGGATGGCCATGGTTCAGCCCCCGGTCACGGTCGGAAAGAACGCCACTTCGTCGCCATCGCTGAGCGGCTCGTCCAGTTGGCAAAGGTCTTCATTGCGTGCGCACATCAGGTTCTGCTCGCTCAGCACCTCGGCACCCTCACGCTGGGCCAGCAGAGCACGAACATCGTCGACTGTGGCGAATTCACCCTCGACCCGCTCTGAATCCTTACCCAAGACTTCGCGGTAACGGGCAAAGTATTTGACTGTCACTTTCATTGCTCGTCCGCCTGATAATGCCCGCTCTTGCCGCCGAGTTTCTCCAGCAAGCGCACGTTCTCGATGACCATGCCGCGGTCCACCGCCTTGCACATGTCGTAAATGGTCAGCGCCGCGACGCTGGCGGCGGTCAGGGCTTCCATTTCCACGCCGGTCTGCCCTGACAGCTTGCAGCGGGCGGTGATATGCACGGTGTCGAGCCCTTCGGCGTTCAGCTCGACCTTGACCCCGGTCAGCAGCAACGGGTGGCACAGCGGGATCAGATCCGAGGTTTTCTTAGCCGCCTGAATCCCGGCGATGCGCGCCACGGCAAACACATCACCCTTGGGGTGGCCGCCGCTGACGATCATTTGCAGGGTTTCGGGGAGCATGCGCACGCGCGCTTCGGCCGTGGCTTCACGGAACGTCACGGATTTTTCGGTGACGTCGACCATATTGGCGCGACCTTGGGAATCGAGATGAGTCAGCACAGGGTTACTCCTGATCAGGAGTCCCGATTGTAAACCTGCCGGTCAGAATTAAGCACCCTTGTTTGTAGGGTTATCCGTCACACAGAAAAAACCGGGCGGCTTTCGAGGCCGCCCGGTGTGTGTGAAAAGTTACAGATGAGATTCGGCGTATTCGGCCAGAATCGAACGCGGCACCCCTTGCAGGGTGATGTGCACCCCGTTGGGGAAATCCTTGAAGCGTTCAGTCAGGTAGGTCAGCCCGGAGCTGGTCGCGGACAGGTAAGGGGTGTCGATCTGCGCCAGGTTGCCCAGGCACACCACTTTGGAACCGGCGCCGGCACGGGTGATGATGGTTTTCATCTGGTGCGGGGTGAGGTTCTGGCATTCGTCGATCAGGATCAGGCTTTGCTGGAAGCTGCGGCCCCGGATGTAGTTGAGGGATTTGAATTGCAGTGGCACTTTGCTAAGGATGTAGTCGACGCTGCCATGGGTGCTTTCGTCGTCCATGTGCAAGGCTTCGAGGTTGTCGGTGATGGCGCCCAGCCAAGGCTCCATTTTTTCCGCCTCGGTGCCCGGCAGGAAGCCGATTTCCTGGTCCAGACCCTGCACGCTACGGGTCGCGATGATGCGCCGGTAACGCTTGCTGACCATGGTCTGCTCGATAGCGGCTGCCAGCGCGAGGATGGTTTTGCCGGAACCGGCGGCGCCTGACAGGTTGACCAGGTGGATGTCCGGATCGAGCAAGGCATACAGCGCCAGGCTCTGGTAGATGTCACGCGGTTTCAGGCCCCAGGCTTCCTGGTGCAACAGGGGTTCCTGATGCAGGTCGAGGATCAGCAGCTTGGCGTCTTCGATCTCCTTGATCCAGCCGACAAAGCCCTGCTCATCGATGATGAATTCGTTGATGTGCACTGCCGGCAGGTTGTCGATCAGTTGCACCTGGTGCCAGGTGCGACCATGGTCCTGGCGGGTCTCCACCTTGCTCACGCGATCCCAGAAGGAACCGCTCATGTTGTGGTAGCCGTTGGGCAGCAGCGAGACGTCGTCGACCAATTGGTCGGTGCTGTAGTCCTCGGCCGCGATCCCGCAGGCGCGGGCCTTGAGACGCATGTTGATGTCTTTGGTGACCAGCACCACGGGCAGCTTGGGCTCCCGGGCATGCAGGTCGATCAACTGGTTGATGATGATGTTGTCGTTCAGGTGCTCGGGCAGAATGATATTCGGCTCGGCGCGCTTGCTCATCAGAATCGACAGCAAGCCTTTTGGACCGCCTTTGCCACGCTGGATCGGCACACCCAGTTCAACGTCTTCCGGTGACGCCTCGCCCAGGGTCTTGTCGATCAGGCGAATAGCCTGACGGCATTCGGCCGCGACGCTGTGATGCCCACTCTTGAGCTTGTCCAGCTCCTCAAGCACGGTCATGGGGATGGCGACGTGGTGTTCTTCGAAGTTCAGAAGCGCGTTTGGATCGTGAATCAATACGTTGGTATCGAGTACATAAAGGATTGGCTGGTTGGAAGAAGGGCTACGTCCGTGATCATCCATACTCGGTCACCTTTGTGGGAGCCAGTCGACGCAATACCGTGACAGTGCTGCGCCTCGAAGTGGCCACCGAATTCCCCGGGGGGGCGTCCGGAGAATTGCACACAAGCGGGTCTTGGAAGACGCCACCTGTGCTGCAGGTTTCGGCGGTCTGTCTTCGTAATACTCCAAAACCCATGACAGGAAAAAGCACTTTGACACTTTTTTGATATTTATTTTTCACAGCGCTAAAAAGCGCTTGGCGGGTGACTCACGCACCGTTAAAGTCGTAAGTCCGCCTGCAGCGAATTCTTCGCAAAAATCACCCCAAAGCCAATGTTTACGGGGTTTTGGCGTTTCAACGAAACGCGTCCTGACAATCTTCCCAACCGATCCCGCTTTGCGCCGTTTGCGCCATCAACCAAGGCAATGCCGTGGTGACCGCATCTTGCCGGCTATTGAAGTTGATCACCCCGTGGCGCCATAACAGCATCAGCGTCAGCACCCGCTGCGCACTGGCCTCACCGCTCATCTGGCGGTTGCTGTCCTGCGGGTCGATGTCCCACAGCGCCACTTGCAGCCCTTGCGCCTTGAAGAAGCTCGCCCCCTCGGCCCGACGCTGACCATTGGGCGGCCGGAACAGCGGGACGAAGTTCTCCGGCAGTCTGTTCTTCACCAGGTCGACACTGCGGGTGATCGAATACTGCCAATCCTGCCAATGACTGTGAGCACGAAACTCCCAACCCATGACGCCGACGCACTGCCCGGCATACAGTTCCTGCAACTGCGCTACAGAGCCCTGGGCCAGGCGGGTTTGGATTTCGCTGCCAAGAACGAAGAAAGTGCCCGTCAGTTTTGCCTCACGCAGGTACTCGCCCAGCCAGGCACTGTGATCCGGTATCAGGTTGGCGCCACTGTCAAAACTGAGGACAAACAGCCGGTCATTCAGTTGCTCACCGTTGCGCTCGTGATCACCGAGCAATTCAACTTCGCTGCTGGTTTGTGGCAGCAGCGCGGCCTTGCGCAACTGTTCGTCCAGATAGCGCTCATGGAACTGCCGACTCGGCTCGGCCCAACGGGCGTAATAGGAGTTTTCGCCGAGTTCGAACTTGCCCGCCTGCTCGCGCAGGGTGTCGCGGTCCTCCACCAGGAAGCAGAAGGAGGCATCCTGATCGCAGCTTTGCTGGGCAAAGTTATAGTTGGCCAGCAAGCGCTGCCACATCCGTTCCCGCAGGCGGTTGATCGCGTCGAGGTTGATCATCCGCAGCCCCAGACGCTGCTTCAAGGCAGCCTCATCCAGCGCCTCACTGGCAAGCAGCGCCCGGGCGAACGTCAGAATCTCCGCCCGCGAAGCAACATCGAACAGTGTCGGATTTGACAGCTGTTCCGGCCAGGTACTGCGGTCCAGCGTTGCCGGCCCCACAGGCGCGGCGGTGGCCGCAAGGCTGAACAGACAGGCCGCAAACAGTAAAGCGCTACGCACAGGGATGACTCCTCGGAAAACCCGCGCGGCACTATAGCCGATTCGCCGCCCGCCTCCTCCATTGCGCACACCGCCGATCAGCTATGAACCCGATAGCTGGAGTCCAGCCGCCCAACCCCCTAGAATCCCCGCACGTTCAAAGGAGACGACTTCATGCTGATGGTGATTTCCCCCGCCAAGACCCTCGATTATGAAACACCGCCGGCCACCCAGCGCTTCACCCAGCCTCAGTACCTGGACCACTCCCAGGAGCTTATCCAGCAATTGCGCGAACTGACGCCGGCGCAGATCAGCGAGCTGATGCACGTTTCCGACAAGATCGGTGGACTCAACGCCGCGCGCTTCGGCAGCTGGACCCCGGCCTTCACCCAGGACAACGCCAAACAGGCGCTGCTGGCCTTCAAAGGCGACGTCTACACCGGTATGAACGCCCAGACCTTCAGCGAAGCCGACTTCGACTACGCGCAACAGCACCTGCGCATGCTCTCCGGCCTTTACGGCCTGCTGCGCCCGCTGGACCTGATGCAACCATACCGCCTGGAAATGGGCACCAAGCTGGCCAATGCCCGGGGCAAGGATCTGTATGCCTTCTGGGGCACGCAGATCAGCGAATGGCTGAACGAGGCCCTGGCCGAGCAAGGCGACGATGTGTTGCTGAACCTGGCGTCCAATGAGTACTTCTCGGCCGTCAAGCGCAACGCCCTGAACGCTCGGATCATCAACACCGAGTTCAAGGACCTGAAGAACGGCCAATACAAAATCATCAGCTTTTACGCGAAAAAAGCCCGGGGCCTGATGAGCCGTTTCGTCATCCAGGAACGCATCAACGACCCGGCAGCCCTCACCGGCTTTGACCTGCAGGGCTATCGCTACAGCGCGGAGCAGTCGAAACCCGACAACCTGGTGTTCTTGCGCGACCACGCACCGGAATAAGGCAAAAAGGGCGCACGACAGCCTCGGCTGTTGATGCGCCAACACCCTCGTTGACTCCCGCCAAATACGTCGCTTTCATGACGTCAAAAAACCACCCCCACATTCCGCTAACTTTAATTTCACTCGACAGGGGTGATTTTTTTCACTAGTGGCACCGATTTTTTTGTTCGGTAGTGGCACAAAACTATCCTCCCTTATTAGCTCCCCATATATAAAGGGCCAAACGGTAAGTGCTATCAATTTGAGAGCAGTGCCATCTTTGGCTATATTTCAAGAGATTTCAAAAATCAGGATGAGTGGCCATGAACTATCTGAAAATGCGCCGCTCATACCACCGGTAACGATTCTTCACGAATACGTAGGAGATGACTTACGAAAAGCAACCGCCCTATAACCAAGTTGTCACATTGAACTTGATCATGGGCAGCAGTGCTTGGGGATAACAGCGAATGGCGGAACATTCCTTCACTTCGCGCTCCCCCATAAGACCGGCGTCTCGCCCCCCGAACCGTGCTCACACGAGCACCAGGCGCCTGCACCACAGCCTCCTCAGCGGGGGTTTGGCTGCCTATCAGGGCGGGCTGGGACAAACGGTCATAGTTACGCACAACTTGAGTGCACTTATTTAGCCACTCGCAATTGAACATGCCACTACGGGTAGTTTTGCGCCTGCGGGAAAGTTGCGAGTGCAGTTCGCCCCATGAACTTCATTAACTTCGGCCATTTAATGGCGTGATAAACACAGAGGTAATTGCGATGCGCATCAGCATATTTGGTTTGGGTTATGTCGGCGCAGTCTGTGCCGGTTGCCTGTCGGCCCGCGGTCATGACGTTGTGGGTGTCGATGTGGCCAAGGACAAGATCGACATGATCAATGCCGGGCGTTCGCCGATCGTCGAGCCGGGCCTGGGCGAGTTGCTCGCCCAGGGCATCGAGACCGGGCGCCTGCGCGGTACCACCAACTTCGCCGAAGCGATCCGCGATACCGACCTGTCGATGATCTGCGTCGGCACGCCGAGCAAGAAAAACGGCGACCTGGAACTCAACTACATCGAAGCGGTATGCCGCGAAATCGGCTTCGTGCTGCGCGACAAGACCACCCGCCACACCATCGTCGTACGCAGCACCGTGCTGCCGGGCACTGTGGCCAACGTGGTAATCCCGATTCTCGAGGACTGCTCGGGCAAGAAAGCCGGCGTCGATTTCGGCGTGGCGGTGAACCCGGAGTTCCTGCGCGAAAGTACCGCCATCGCCGACTACGACCAGCCACCGATGACCGTTATCGGCGAATTCGACAAGGCCTCGGGTGACGTCCTGCAATCGCTGTACGAAGAACTCGACGCACCGATCATCCGCAAGGACATCGCCGTTGCCGAAATGATCAAGTACACCTGCAACGTCTGGCATGCCACCAAAGTGACCTTCGCCAACGAGATCGGCAACATCGCCAAGGCCGTCGGGGTCGATGGCCGTGAAGTGATGGACGTGGTCTGCCAGGACAAGACCCTCAACCTCTCCCAGTACTACATGCGCCCCGGCTTCGCCTTTGGCGGTTCCTGCCTGCCGAAAGACGTACGCGCCCTGACCTACCGCGCCGGTTCCCTGGACGTCGAGGCGCCGCTGCTCAACTCGCTGATGCGCAGCAACGAGTCGCAGGTGCAGAACGCTTTCGACATAGTCTCCAGCCATGACAAGCGCAAGGTCGCCCTGCTCGGCCTGAGCTTCAAGGCCGGCACCGACGACCTGCGCGAAAGTCCGCTGGTTGACCTCGCGGAAATGCTCATCGGCAAAGGCTTCGACCTGAGCATCTACGACAGCAACGTCGAGTACGCCCGGGTGCATGGCGCCAACAAGGACTACATCGAGTCGAAGATCCCCCACGTTTCGTCCTTGCTCAACTCGGACTTCGACGAAGTGATCAACAACTCTGACGTGATCATCCTCGGCAACCGCGACGAGAAGTTCCGCAGCCTGGCGCACACCGTCCCTCACGGCAAACAGGTGATCGACCTGGTCGGCTTCATGGCCAAGGCCACCAACCCGGCTGCGCGCACGGAAGGGATTTGCTGGTAAGGCGGCAGATCCGGGACACACCGCAACCACTTCGCGGTTGATCGCGAGCAGGCTCGCCCCCACAGGGCCCTGCTTGCTCGCGATGGCGTCGCACGCCACACCGGCGTCGTTCGCCAGCCTTAACCCCATCGGGCGGCCCCGCCGGCGCGCCCGAGATCGAGACGGATGCAGATTATGCACAGGCTAAAGCACGGCCTACTCCAGGCCGCCGGTTGGCTGCTGTTTTTATGTTTACTGATGGGCCTCGCCCTGGCGTTGCCCGCGTCCACCTTCGACTCCGAGTCGAAGGACTTTATTTTCCTGATTGGCGCCGTGGGCATCTGGCGCTACTCGATGGGTGCCACGCACTTCCTGCGCGGCATGCTGTTTCTCTACGTGGTCTACCCGCACCTGCGGCGCAAGGTGCGCAAACTGGGCAAGGCGGCTGACCCGTCCCATGTGTTCCTGATGGTCACCAGCTTTCGCATCGACGCGCTGACCACCGCCCAGGTCTATTGCTCGGTGATCCGCGAAGCCATCGAATGTGGCTTCCCGACCACAGTGGTGTGCTCGATCGTGGAAATGTCCGATGAGCTGCTGGTGAAAAGCCTGTGGGCAAAAATGAATCCGCCGAACCACGTCAAACTGGATTTCGTGCGCATCCCCGGCACCGGCAAGCGTGATGGCCTGGCCTTCGGCTTCCGCGCCATCTCCCGCCATCTGCCGGACGACCGCGCCGTGGTCGCCGTGATCGATGGCGACACCGTGCTCGCCGAAGGCGTGGTGCGCAAGACCGTGCCCTGGTTCCAGCTGTTCGACAACGTCGGCGGCCTGACCACCAACGAATTCTGCGAAGTGCGTGGCGGCTACATCATGAGCGAGTGGCACAAGCTGCGCTTCGCCCAGCGCCACATCAACATGTGCTCGATGGCCTTGTCCAAGCGCGTGCTGACCATGACCGGGCGCATGTCGGTATTCCGCGCCAGCGTGGTGACCAACCCGGAATTCATCGCCGACGTGGAAAGCGACTCGCTGCAGCACTGGCGCCTGGGCCGCTTCAAGTTTCTCACCGGCGACGACAAGTCCAGCTGGTTCAGCCTGATGCGCCTGGGCTACGACACCTTCTACGTGCCGGATGCGGCGATCAACACGGTGGAGCACCCGCCGGAAAAGAGCTTTATCAAGGCCAGTCGCAAACTGATGTTCCGCTGGTACGGCAACAACCTGCGGCAGAACTCCCGCGCCCTCGGCCTGGGGATCAAGCGCCTGGGCCTGTTCACCTCGGTGGTGCTGTTCGACCAGCGCGTGTCGATGTGGACGTCGCTGCTGGGCCTGACCGTGGCAATCATCGCCAGCTTCAAGTACGGCACCGCGTTCATCCTGGTCTATCTGCTGTGGATCGGCATCACTCGGCTGATCCTGACCCTATTGCTGTCGTGCTCCGGGCACCGGATCGGCCCGGCCTACCCGGCCATCCTCTATTACAACCAGATCGTTGGCGCGCTGGTGAAGATCTACGTGTTCTTCCGCCTCGACCAACAGTCCTGGACGCGCCAACCCACTGCTCTGTCCCGTGATCTCGCCAGCTTTCAACGTTGGTTCAACACCTGGTCGTCTCGGACCATGACCTTCTCCGCCGGCAGCATTTTTGTCGCCGCACTGCTGCTGATGGTCTGACCCACCTTGCCTGAATTAACTAGGAAATCGCCCCCTATGAATACCGCCGTGAATGTCAACGTAGTGCATGAATCCGAAGCCCAACGCCAACACGCCCGGGTCAAGATCCCGGCCAAGCTGCGTTTCTTCGGTCCGGACCGCACGCCCGTCGAGGCGCGCCTGATCGACCTGTCGGCGGGTGGCCTGAGCTTCAATGGCGGGCAGATCCCATTCAAGGTCGGCGAAGTGAAAAAGGGCCGGTTGCAGTTCCTCATCGACAACCTCGGCCTGGCCATGGACGTCGAGTTGATGGTGCGCTCCTGGGACCAGCAAACCGGCCGTGTCGGCTGCCAATTCCAGAACCTCGAACCGCAGGACATTTCCACCCTGCGCCACCTGATCACCTCGCACCTGTCCGGCGACATCGTGACCATGGGTGACGTGCTGGCGACCCTGCAACGGGACAACTTCACCAAGGCGCGCAAGAACAAGGACGGCGGCACCGGCATGACCGCTTTCGGCCGTCTGCGTGCGGTGACCTTCAGCGCCGGCATTTTCATCGTCGGCCTGGCTGCGTTCGGCTTCATTCTCAAATCGGTGTACGGCATGTACTTCGTCAGCCACGCCCAGGCCGGTCTGGTCAGCGTGCCGGGAATGAACGTCACCATGCCCCGCGACGGCACCGTGCAAAGCCTGATCCAGACCGACGGCGTGGCCGCCAAGGGCGCGCCGCTGGCGACCTTCAGCACCAGCATGCTCGACGTGCTCAAGGGTCATCTGGACGAAGACCAGTTGCAGCCAGCCAAGGTCGAAGAACTGTTTGGCAAACAAATGACCGGCACCCTCACCTCGCCTTGCGACTGCATCGTGGCGCAGCAGATGGTTGCCGACGGTCAGTACGCCAGCAAGGGCGACGTGATCTTCCAACTGGTGCCGCGCAACAGCGAGGCCAATGTCGAGGCGCGCTTCTCCTATCGCCAGTTCGCCGACGTCCGTCCCGGCACTGCCGTGAGCTTCCAGGTGGCCGGCGACGACAGTGTGCGCAGCGGCAAGATCGTCAGCAGTACCAGCCTCAACAGCGCCGACCTGTCCTCCGACATTCGCGTGCAGATTAAACCGGATGAAGCCCTCGACAGCGCTCTCGCCGGGCGTCCGGTGGAAGTGAACAGCGATCGTGGCCCGAACCTGAGCTGGCTGATCGACAAAGCCATGGCCAATGGTCTTTAAGTCGAGGAAATGCCTGTGACTACTCCACTCCTCAATACACGACGGACCCTGTGGGAGCTGGCTTGCCAGCGATTGAGTCCATGCGGTGTGTCTGACTCATCGCATCGCGAGCAGGCTCGCTCCTACAGGGGTCATTATGTGTGTGGGCTGGCTTTGGCGGTGAGTCTTGCCGGTTGCGCCGGCCTGCCTGATCAACGCCTGGCCAATGAAGCACTGAAGCGCGGCGACACCACGACTGCGGCGGCGAACTATCAGCAACTGGCGGACCTCGGCTACAGCGAAGCCCAGGTCGGTCTGGCTGATATCCAGGTCGACAGCCGCGACCCGGCGCAGATGCAAAAGGCCGAGGCCACTTACCGCGCTGCCGCCAGCGTTTCACCGCGGGCCCAGGCGCGCCTTGGTCGCCTGCTGGTGGCCAAGCCGGGTGCCAGCGAAGCCGAGCGCCACGAGGCCGAAACCCTGCTGAAAAAAGCCTCTGCCAGTGGTGAAGGCAACACCCTGATCCCGCTGGCGATGCTCTACCTGCAATACCCGCAGAGTTTCCCCAACATCAACGCCCAGCAGCAGATCAGCCAATGGCGCAGCGCCGGTTATCCGGAGGCCGGCCTGGCCCAGGTGCTGCTGTATCGCACCCAGGGCACTTACGACCAGCACCTGGACGACGTCGAGAAGATTTGCAAGGCCGCCCTCAACAGCACCGACATCTGCTACGCCGAATTGGCCACGGTCTACCAGAAACGTGCCCAACCCGAACAACAGGCCGAGCTGCTCAAGCAGTTGCAGGCCAGCTTCAGTCGCGGCGCCGTCTCGGCCCAACGCGTCGACAGCGTGGCGCGGGTGCTCGGCGATGCCAGCCTCGGCCAGCCGGATGAAAAAACCGCACAAGCCATGCTCGAAAAAATCGCCCCCGGCTATCCGGCGTCCTGGGTCAGCCTCGCTCAGTTGCTCTACGACTTCCCCGAACTGGGCGACGTCGACACCCTGATGAAGTACCTGGAGAACGGTCGCGCCGCCGACCAGCCACGGGCCGAGCTGTTGCTGGGCAAGCTGTACTACGAAGGCAAATGGGTGCCGGCCGACGCCAAGGTCGCCGAGGCGCATTTGCAGAAAGCCGTGGGCAAGGAAGTTGCCGCCGACTACTACCTGGGTCAGATCTATCGCCGTGGTTACCTCGGCCAGGTCTACTCACAGAAAGCCGTCGACCACCTGCTGACCGCTGCACGCAATGGCCAGAACAGCGCCGACTTCGCCCTCGCCCAGCTGTTCTCCCAAGGCAAGGGCACCAAGCCCAACCCGCTTAACGCCTATGTCTTCAGCCAACTGGCGAAGGCCCAGGACACCCCGCAGGCCAACGAGCTGGCGCAGACCCTCGAAGCCCAGCTGCCGCCAGCACAACTGGCCGAAGCGCAACGCCTGCTGCAACAGGAACAGGCGACGCGCGGCGCCGTGAGCCAGAACCCGATCAGCGCCCAGGCCCTGCAAGAACAAGATGGTGAGGAATCCCTATGAAGTTGAATCCCTTTGTGAAGGCCGGCATTGGCCTGAGCTTCGCCCTGCTGTGGTCGTGCCCGACATTGGCGGCGATGACTGAGACCAAGAACTTCGGCCTCGACGTGAAGATCACCGGCCAATCCGAAGACGACCGCGACCTTGGCACCGCCAGGGGTGGCGACGTCAACGGCGTCGGCCTCGACCTGCGTCCGTGGGTGTACGGCGAAAGCGGCAACTGGAGCGCCTACGCCATGGGTCAGGCCGTGACCTCCACCGACATCATCGAAACCGACACCCTGCAGCAGTCCGACACCGAAGGCAGCCAGAGTAGCAACGACGACGGCCGCAAGAGCAAGAAGAACTACCTGGCCATGCGCGAATTCTGGGTCGGCTACAGCGGCCTGACGCCCTACCCCGGCGAGATCCTCAAGCTCGGTCGCCAACGCCTGCGCAACGATGACGGGCAATGGCGCGACACCAACATCGAAGCCCTTAACTGGACCTTCGACACCACCCTGCTGAAAGCCAATGTCGGGGTCGCCGAGCGCTTCAGCGAGTACCGCACCGACCTCACCGAGCTATCGCCGCAAGACAAGGACCGCCTGCATATCTTCGGCGACATCGCCACCCAGTGGACTCCGGGGCAATGGGTCGGCCTGCGCGCCCACCACACCCACGACAACGGCAAGCTCGACTACCCGACGCCCGGCGAAGCGCCAGAAGCCACCGATAAAAAACAGAACGGCGACCTCAGCTGGGTCGGCCTGGAGGCCAACAGCGACGCTTACAACTGGCGCAACACCAACACCGTCAATTACTGGGCCAGCCTCACCGGCATGAGCGGCGACCGCGACACGGTCAATCCGCTGAACGCCGATGGCAGCCAGCCGGCGCAAGCCAAGCGCAGCGGCGACGTCGACGGCTGGGCCACCGACCTCGGCGTGCGTTTGCGCCTCGATCCGAAGTGGCAGGTCGGCGCCGCCTATGCCCGCGCCAGTGCCGACTACGAGCAGAACGGCTTGCAAAGTAACCGCTCGAACTACACCGGCACCCGCGCCCGGGTCCATCGTTTCGGCGAGGCCTTCCGTGGCGAAATGAACAACATGCAGAGCGCCACCCTGTTCGGCTCCTGGATGATCCAGGACGACTACGACGCCAGCCTGGTCTACCACAAATTCTGGCGCGTCGACGGCAACAAGCCGGTCGGCAGCAATGGCATCAACGCCGTCGACAACAACTACGACGACGTCACCGGCGCCCTACTCTCCAGCACTTCTTTGCCGCTGGAAGACGGCAACAAAGACCTCGGCCAGGAAGTCGACCTGGTGGTCACCAAGTACTTCAAGCAAGGCCTGCTGCCGGCCAGCCTGAGCAAGTCGATCGACGAGCCGGCGGCGCTGGTGCGCTTTCGCGGCGGTGTGTTCAAGCCAGGCGATGCCTACGGCAACCAGGTCGACTCGTACATGCACCGCGCATTCGTCGACGTGATCTGGCGCTTCTGATGCGAGCCGCCAAGGGAGTGCCCCGGATGAACAACCCCGCGATCAGCCTGCTGGCCGCCGCCCTGTTGCTGGCCGCCCATGCCGCCTGCGCCAGCGTCGAGTCGGCCAAGCCGGTGACCATGGCCAAGGAGCTGCAGCAGGCCAAGACCTATACCGTCAGCAGCGCGCCGACCGGGCCGCTGGAATTGGCCCTGCCAAAGCTGCCCGACCTGTCCGGCTACACCGCCGAAGCGGCCGAGGCGAAGATCGTCCGCAGCAAGGCCGGCAAGGTCAGCGTGCGGCGGATGATGCAGGAAGACGCGCTGAAGGACTTTATCGGTGGTGACAACAAGATGGCCGAATGGGTGGTCCGTCAGCACGGCATACCCCAGGCGATCTTCATCGATGACGGTTACCTGAACCTCAAGGACCTGAGCAAGAAGCTGCCCAAGCAGTACTTCAGCGAGACGTCGCCGGGGGTGTTCCTTGCGCGTCTGCCGATCGTGGTCGGGGCCAAGGGCATTCTCGAGATCGACAAGCAGACCCAGGAACTGCGCCTGTCCGAGGAAGCCGGCTCGTTCCTGGTCAACGACGGCCAACTGTTCGTGCGTGACAGCAAGATCACCGGCTGGCGTGAGAAGGACAACGGCCCGGCGAGCTTCCGCTCACCCAAGGACTTCCGCCCGTTCCTGCTGGCCTGGGGCGGCACCCAGACCTACATCGTTAACAGCAAGATGGCCAGTTTCGGCTACGCCAACAGTAAGTCCTACGGGGTGAGTATTTCCCAGTACACGCCGAACATGGCCAAGGTCCTCAAGCGCCCGGAACCGACCGGCTGGATCATCGGTTCGGAGTTCTCCGACATGTGGTACGGCTTCTACTGCTATGAAACCAGCGACTTCGTGGTCAAGGGCAACACCTACAAAGACAACATCGTCTACGGCATCGACCCTCACGACCGCTCTCATCGCCTGATCATCGCCGACAACACCGTCTACGGCACGAAGAAGAAGCACGGCATCATCATTTCCCGTGAGGTCAACGACAGCTTCATCTTCAACAACCGCAGCTACGACAACAAACTCTCGGGGTTGGTGATCGACCGCAACAGCGTCAACAACCTGGTCGCCTACAACGAGATTTACCGCAACCACACCGACGGCATCACCCTCTACGAGAGTGCCGACAACCTGCTGTGGGGCAACAAGGTCATCAGCAACCGCCGCCATGGCATTCGCATTCGTAATAGCGTGAACATTCGCCTGTACGAAAACATCGCCATGGCCAACGGCCTGACCGGCCTCTACGGCCACATCAAGGACCTGTCCGACACCGACCGCGACATCAAGCTCGACCCGTTCGACGCCCAGGTCTCGCTGATCGTGGTCGGCGGTGAGCTGGCGGCCAACGGCAGCGGGCCGATGTCCATCGACTCGCCGTTGAGTATCGAGCTGTATCGGGTGTCGATGCTCGCCCCGACCAAATCCAGTGGCATCAGCTTCTCGGGGATCCTCGGCGAACGCCAGGACGAAATCCTCGACCTGCTGGTGCGCCAGCAAAAAGCCGTGCTGATCGACCCCGTCGAACGCCAGACCGAAATGCGCGACTGAGGATGACATTGATGAAGCCCCACCTGATCAAACTGCTCGGCCTGACCGGCATCGCCGCCGCCCTGCTGACCGTCAGCGACGCCGCCAGTGCCGCCACCGCCACGGCGCCAACCTTCAGCGCCGAGCCGTGCTGCAACCTGTGCCCCGAAGCCCATGACGCAAAGAATTACACCACGCGTTACCAGCAGAACTTCACCACCCTGGTGCAAGCCCAGGGCGACTGGTTGTTCCGTACCCAGGAGGATCTGCGCACCGAGTTCAACACCACGCCCGCCGGCTACCGCCGCCTCAAGCAACTGCACGAGGCGTTCAAGAGCAAGGGCGTGGAACTGGTGGTGGTCTATCAGCCAACCCGTGGTCTGGTGAATCGCAACAAGCTCAACCCGCAGGAAAAAGCCGCGTTCGACTACGACAAGGCGTTGAAGAATTACCAGGGCATGCTCGGGCGTTTCGCCGAGATGGGATACGTGGTGCCGGACCTCTCGCCATTGACCAACGAGTCGCTGCCCGAGACCCTGCCCGCCCACGATTTCTACTTCCGTGGTGATCAGCACTGGACCCCGTACGGCGCCCAACGCACGGCAAAAATCGTTGCCGAGAAAGTCCGCCAGCTGCCGCAATTCGCCGACATCCCCAAGCGTGAGTTCGAGACCAAAAAATCCGGACGCATGGGCAAGACCGGCACCCTGCACAACATGGCCGGGCAACTCTGCGGCACCAGCTATGCGATTCAGTACATGGACCAGTTCACCACCGAACCCAAGGGCGAAGCCTCCGACGGCGACCTGTTCGGCGATTCCGGCAACCCGCAGATCACCCTGGTCGGCACCAGCCACAGCGGCAAGAACTACAACTTCGCCGGCTTTCTCGAAGAGGCGATTGGCGCCGACATTCTCAACGTCGCTTTCCCCGGCGGTGGCTTCGAAGGTTCGATGCTGCAGTACCTGGGCAGTGAAGACTTCCAGAAGAGCCCGCCGAAAATACTCATCTGGGAATTCTCGCCGCTGTACCGCCTCGACCAGGAAACCATCTACCGGCAAATGATGGCGCTGCTCGACAACGGCTGCGAAGGCAAGGACGCGCTGATGAGCAGCAGTTCGACGCTCAAGCCGGGCAAGAACGAGTTGATGGTCAACAGCCGCAACATGGACCTGCGCAACAGCAGTCATCAGATCGATATCCGCTTCGCCGACCCGTCGGTGAAAACCCTGCAAGCCACCCTCTGGTACATGAACGGGCGCCACGAGGACATCAAGATCGACAAACCGGAAACCTCCGACACCGACGGTCGTTTCGCCTTTGAGTTGCGCACCGACGAAGACTGGGCCTCGCAGAACCTGCTGGCGGTCGAAGTCCAGGGTCCCGAAGCCGGCGCCGCGCCACAGAAAGTCGAAGCGAAAATCTGCAAACGCAACGTATTCCCGGGCGCCGGTCCACGTACCGCCCAGCTCGGGCAATGAGGTCTGCCATGCACACTGCACAACGCAAAAAGCTCTGGGTACCAGCCCTGCTCAGCCTGGCGATGTTCGCCGGCGCCACCCAGGCCGCCGCACCACTGCGTCCGCCCCAGGGTTACTTTGCCCCGGTGGAAAAATTCAAGACTGGCGACAGCAGTGAAGGCTGCGACGCGGTGCCGACGCCGTACACCGGTGCCCTGCAATTTCGCAGCAAATACGAAGGCTCCGACAAGGCCCGTTCGACCCTGAATGTGCAATCGGAAAAAGCCTTCCGCGACACCACCGCCGACATCACTAAAATCGAGCGCGGCACCAGCAAGCGGGTCATGCAGTTCATGCGCGACGGTCGCCCGCAGCAACTGGAATGCACGCTGAACTGGCTGACCGCCTGGGCCCAGGCCGATGCGCTGATGTCCAGGGACTTCAACCACACCGGCAAGTCAATGCGCAAATGGGCGCTGGGCAGCATGGCTTCGGCCTACATCCGCCTGAAGTTCTCCGACTCCCATCCGCTGGCGAATCACCCGCAGCAAGCGCAGCAGATCGAAGCCTGGTTCAGCAAAATGGCCGATCAGGTGGTCAGCGACTGGAACGACCTGCCGCTGGAGAAAACCAACAACCACTCGTACTGGGCTGCCTGGTCGGTGATGGCCACCTCGGTCGCGACCAACCGCCGCGACCTGTTCGACTGGGCCGTGAAGGAGTTCAAGGTCGGCGCCAACCAGGTCGACGCCCAGGGCTACCTTCCCAATGAACTCAAGCGCGAGCAACGGGCGCTGGCCTATCACAACTACGCCCTGCCACCCCTGGCGATGATCGCCAGCTTCGCCCAGGTCAACGGTGTCGACCTGCGTCAGGAAAACAACAGCGCGCTCAAGCGCCTGGGTGAGCGGGTGCTGGCCGGGGTCAAGGACCCGGACGAGTTCGAGCAGAAAAACGGCAAGGAGCAGGACATGACCGACCTCAAGGTCGACTCCAAATTCGCCTGGCTCGAACCCTACTGCTCGCTCTACAGCTGCTCGGCGGATGTGCTGGAGAAAAAGCACGACATGCAGCCGTTCAAGTCCTTTCGCCTGGGTGGGGATCTGACCAAGGTCTATGACCCGAGGAATGAAAAAGGCTCATGAACAACACACCCCCTGTAGGAGCGAGCCTGCTCGCGATGAGGGTCTGACATTCACCATTGATGTCGACTGATACACCGTCATCGCGAGCAGGCTCGCTCCTACAAGGGTGAATGCGTTACCCCTCCATTTCACTGGGGGGGTTGGGGGGGCCGTTGGCCCTTGACTGTTGATGTACACAAGGAGAAACCGGGATGGTGTTTTCATCCAACGTGTTCCTGTTTTTGTTCTTGCCGATCTTTCTCGGCCTGTACTACCTGAGCGGGCAACGCTATCGCAACTTGCTGCTGCTGATTGCCAGCTACGTGTTCTATGCCTGGTGGCGCGTGGACTTTCTCGCGTTGTTCGCTGCCGTCACGCTGTGGAACTACTGGATCGGCCTGAAAGTCGGTGCCGCCGGGGTCAGGACCAAACCGGCTCAGCGCTGGTTGCTGCTCGGCGTCGCCGTCGACCTGTGCATCCTCGGTTATTTCAAGTACGCCAATTTCGGCGTCGACAGCATCAACGCGATGATGACCTCAGTGGGCCTGGAACCTTTCATCCTGACCCACGTGCTGCTGCCGATCGGGATCTCGTTCTACATCTTCGAGTCCATCAGCTACATCATCGACGTCTACCGCGGCGACACCCCAGCCACCCGCAACCTGATCGACTTCGCCGCGTTCGTAGCGATCTTCCCGCACCTGATCGCCGGCCCGGTGCTGCGTTTTCGTGACCTGGCCGACCAGTTCAATCACCGCACCCATACCCTCGACAAGTTTTCCGAAGGCTGCACGCGGTTCATGCAGGGTTTCATCAAGAAGGTGTTCATCGCCGACACCCTGGCGGTGGTCGCCGACCATTGCTTCGCCCTGCAGAACCCGACCACCGGCGACGCCTGGCTCGGCGCCCTGGCCTACACCGCGCAGCTGTACTTCGACTTCTCCGGCTACAGCGACATGGCCATCGGCCTGGGCCTGATGATGGGTTTCCGCTTCATGGAAAACTTCAAGCAACCCTACATCAGCCAGTCGATCACCGAGTTCTGGCGACGCTGGCACATCAGCCTGTCGACCTGGCTGCGCGACTATCTGTACATCACCCTGGGCGGCAACCGCAAAGGCACCCTGACCACCTACCGCAACCTGTTCCTGACCATGCTGCTCGGTGGCCTGTGGCACGGCGCCAACATCACTTACATCGTCTGGGGCGCCTGGCACGGCATGTGGCTGGCGATTGAAAAAGCCATCGGCCTCAACACCTCGCCACGCAGTTTCAACCCGATCCGCTGGGCACTGACTTTCCTGCTGGTGGTGATGGGCTGGGTGATCTTCCGCGCGGAAAACCTGCACGTCGCCGCCCGCATGTACGGCGCCATGTTCAGCTTCAGCGACTGGTCGCTCTCGGAGCTCAACCGCGCCAGCCTCACCGGTCTGCAAGTGGCAACCCTGGTGGTGGCCTACACAACCCTGGCGTTCTTCGGCCTGCGCGACTTCTACCGCAACCGTCCGCCGACCAAGGACAGCGCCGCACCCAGCCAAGCGGTCGACGGCGGTGCCCTGAGCCTGGCCGGTGGCGCCGTGGTGGATTGGCCGCGCTACGCCATGCGCGCGCTGGTGCTGCTGCTGTTCATCGCTTCGATCCTGAAACTTTCGGCGCAAAGCTTCTCGCCGTTCCTTTACTTCCAGTTCTGAGGGATCTGACCATGACCCGCTCATTACGCGTGTTCTACATCGCCCTGTTCCTGGTGACCCTGATGGTCCTGGGCCTGTGGTCGGTACGCAGCTTCTTCGGCTTCAGCACCAACAACGAGGCGACCGTGCTCAACGGCCGCTGGTCCAAGGCCGTGGAAACCCACTACGACGATGAATTCCCAATCAAGCGCCTGGGCACCAACCTGTGGGCGGCGCTGGATTTCAAGCTGTTCAACGAGGGGCGTCCGGGCGTGGTGCTCGGTCGCGATCAATGGCTATACAGCGATGAAGAGTTCAACCCGATCGTCAACGAAGAGCTGAACCTGCAAGGCAACTACGCGCTGGTCGAAGGCGTACGCCAGACTCTCAAGGCCCGTGGCGTCGAACTGGTGATGGCAATCGTCCCGGCCAAGGTGCGCCTGTATCCGGAGCATCTGGCCGAGGTTAAGCCGGCGAGCATCCATGCCGACCTGTACCAGGATTTCCACCAGCGCGTGGCCGCCGAGCGGATCCCCGCGCCTGACCTGCTGGGCCCCTTGCAACAGGCCAAGAATGCCGGGCAGCAAGTGTTCCTGCGCACCGATACTCACTGGACCCCGGAAGGCGCGCAGATCGCCGCCGAGCAACTGGCGCGGACCATTGCCGAGAAAACCCCGCTGAGCGGCCAACCTCAGCAATTCGTCACCCAGGCCAGCGAGAACGTCAGTCACAAGGGCGACCTGCGCCTGTTCCTGCCGCTGGATCCGCTGTTCGAAAACCTGATGCCGGCCACCGAACCGCTGCAAAAGCGCACCACCGTTGCTGCCGAGCAACCTGCTGAAGGTGAGGACGCGCTGTTCGCCAACAGCGAGGTGCCCGTCGCCCTGGTCGGTACCAGCTACAGCGCCAACCCAAACTGGAATTTCGTCGGCGCACTCAAGCAGGCACTGAACAGCGATGTGCTCAGTTACGCCGAGGACGGCCACGGGCCGATCCTGCCGATGCTCAGCTACCTGAAAAGCGATGACTTCAAGAACAGCCCGCCCCAGGTGCTGATCTGGGAGTTCCCCGAACGCTATCTGCCCGTCAACAACGAAATCGGCGACGCCGACCCGCAATGGGTCGCCGAACTCAAGCAAGCCGGTGCGCGCCAACAGAACGTTGCACTCAACATCCGTAAATCCGAGATGCCCGACCGGGCGCAAAACTGAAAGAGGTAACTCCCATGACTTGCACTTCCACTCCTCGTCGTCTCGCCAAGACCATCGCCCTCGTCGCTGGTATGAGCGCGCTGTCTCTGCAGGCCTTCGCCGGTGACGCCGCGCTCTACGGCCCGACCGCGCCGAAAGGCTCGAGCTTCGTGCGGATCTACAACGCCAGCAACGCCGAGGTCAGCGCCACCGTCGGCAGCACCGCCCTCAACGATGTTGCGCCGCTGGCCAGCAGCGACTTCAGCTTCATGCCCGGCGGCGACTACAGCGCCAAGGTTGGCAGCCAGAGCCTGCCGGTGAAACTCGCCGCCGACCACTATTACACCCTGGTCAACAACGCCAGCGGCCAGCCGCAACTGATCGAAGAACCGCCGTTCAAGAACAAGCAGAAATCCCTGGTGCGGGTACAGAACCTCAGCGACAAGGCGCTGACGTTGAAGACCGCCGACGGCAAGACCGAAGTGGTCAAGACCGTCGCCGCCAAAGGCCGTGGCGAACGCGAGATCAACCCGGTGAAAGTCAGCCTGGCGCTGTACGACGGTGCTACCAAAGTCGGCGACGTCAAACCCGTTGCCCTGGAGCGCGGTGAAGCGGCGGTGCTGTACGTCACGGGTAGCGGCAGCAGCCTGTCGCCGGTGTGGGTGAAACGTCCGGTTTCTACTCGCTAAGCCATTTTCCGAATTGATGCAGTTCCTTGTAGGAGCCGGCTGGCTGGCGATTGCGGTGTGTCATTGGGCATTGATGTGTCTGATACGCCGCCTTCGCTGCGATGCGGCGGCCCGACAAGCCCGCTC
This sequence comes from Pseudomonas sp. Pse1, assembly GCF_024519635.1. Taxonomy (NCBI): domain Bacteria; kingdom Pseudomonadati; phylum Pseudomonadota; class Gammaproteobacteria; order Pseudomonadales; family Pseudomonadaceae; genus Pseudomonas; species Pseudomonas sp. Pse1. The sequence continues at coordinate 133,431 of NZ_JALJRO010000004.1, read as the reverse complement.
CTACAAGCGGCCCCGACTTAAAAATTTTGAAGGAGTTACACCATGATCCCAGTCATCCTCTCCGGCGGTAGCGGTTCACGTCTTTGGCCGCTTTCCCGCAAACAGTTCCCCAAGCAGTTCCTGGCCCTGACCGGCGAGCACACGCTGTTCCAGCAAACCCTCGAACGCCTGGTGTTCGACGGCATGGACAACCCGATCGTGGTCTGCAACCAGGACCACCGCTTCATCGTCAACGAGCAACTGAGCAGCCGCAAGCTGGAAACCCAGCGCATCCTGATGGAGCCGTTCGGCCGCAACACCGCACCGGCCGTGGCCCTGACCGCGATGATGCTGGTCAATGAAGGTCGCGACGAGCTGATGCTGGTGCTGCCGGCCGACCACGTGCTGGAAGACCAGAAGGCCCTGCAACGCGCCCTGGCCCTGGCCACAGTCGCCGCCGAGCGCGGCGAGATGGTGCTGTTCGGGGTGCCGGCGACCAAGCCGGAAACCGGCTACGGCTACATCAAGTCGACCAACGATGCGCTGCTGCCGGAAGGTATCAGCCGGGTCGCGCAATTCGTCGAAAAACCCGACGTCAAGCGCGCCACCGAGTTCGTCCGCACGGGCGGCTATTTCTGGAACAGTGGCATGTTCCTGTTCCGCGCCAGCCGCTTCCTCGAGGAGCTGAAAAAACACGATCCGGACATCTACGACACCTGCCTGCTGACCCTCGAACGCAGCGCCCAGGACGCCGACACCATCACCTTCGACGAAGCCACCTTCGCCTGCTGCCCGGACAACTCCATCGATTACGCCGTGATGGAAAAAACCCAGCGCGCCTGCGTGGTGCCGCTGACCGCCGGCTGGAGCGATGTCGGTTGTTGGTCGTCGCTGTGGGACGTGCATGAAAAAGACGTCAACGGCAACGTCAGTAAAGGTGACGTGGTGATCCAGGACAGCCGCAACTGCATGATCCACGGCAACGGCAAACTGGTGTCGGTGATCGGCCTGGAGAACATAGTCGTGGTCGAAACCAAAGACGCGATGATGATTGCCCACAAGGACAAGGTCCAGGGCGTCAAACAGATGGTCAACACCCTCAACGAACAGGGCCGCAGCGAGACTCAGAATCACTGCGAGGTTTATCGTCCGTGGGGCTCCTACGATTCGGTGGACATGGGCGGGCGTTTCCAGGTCAAGCACATCTCGGTCAAACCGGGGGCTTGCCTGTCGCTGCAAATGCACCACCACCGTGCCGAGCACTGGATCGTGGTCAGCGGCACGGCGGAGGTGACTTGTGATGAGAACGTGTTCCTGCTGACCGAGAACCAGTCGACCTACATTCCGATTGCCTCGGTGCATCGCTTGCGCAATCCGGGGAAGATTCCCCTGGAGATCATTGAGGTGCAGTCGGGGAGTTACCTGGGCGAGGATGATATTGAGCGGTTTGAGGATATCTATGGGCGCTCGACACCGCTGGAGCGTGGGGTGTCGGTAAAAACCATCGCGCAGTAACTGCCCGGCAAGAACAAGCCCCTGTCCAGCCGACTGCGTCCCCTATCCGCAGTGGGTTGGACAGGGGCTTTCCCACGGGGGCTCCTGAGGGCGACAACAAGACCTCCCCCATTCGCCAACCTCCCCTATGCTTCGGTAGGATGCTGATCTCTGTTCCCGAGGTTGTACGTCATGTTCATTGGCGTTTTGCTGATCATTACCTGGCTGGTTCTGTTACTGCGCTATCCGAGTAAAGCCTTGCCTGTGTCCCTGGCCGCCGCGCTGGGCCTGGGGCTGGTAGCCGCCTGGGTGGTGTGGCTGGATAACCGCGAGGTCAAGCAACTGGCGCGCCTTGAGTTGCGGATCAGTTATGCCCCCGAGCAGTGCCCGGCTGACCGGCCGCTGTTGCTGAAAATGAACAACGGCAACGACGTTCCGCTGACCGAGCTGCGTTGGCGCATCGCCGCCTATGCCCCGGGCGATACGGTCAACCTGGCCGACAATCAATACGCCGCGCCACGCTACCGTGGCCCTGGCGAACTGCAGGCCGGCGCCAACTGGCAGGATTGCCTGCCCATGCCACCCCTGCGCCCCGGCTACCGCCCGCAAACCCTGGAGTTTCGCGCCGAGCGATTGCAGGGTAGTTTCTCCGACTGACTTTCCTCTTCCCTGCACAAGGAATGCGCCATGCCCGTTGCGTTGATCACCGGTTGTTCCAGCGGCATTGGCCGCGCCCTGGCCGATGCCTTCAAACAGGCCGGCTACGAGGTCTGGGCCACGGCGCGCAAGGTTGAAGACGTGGCGTTCCTGGCGGCCGCCGGCTTCACCGCAGTGCAACTGGACGTCAACGACGGACCGGCACTCGAGCAGTTGAGTGAACGCCTCAACCAGCAGCACGGCGGCCTCGACCTGTTAATCAACAATGCCGGTTACGGCGCCATGGGGCCACTGCTCGATGGCGGCGTGGCGGCGATGCAGCGTCAATTCGAAACCAACGTGTTTTCCATCGTTGGCGTGACCCGCGCGCTATTCCCCGTGTTACGTCGCAGCAAGGGCCTGGTGGTGAATATCGGCAGCGTCTCCGGTGTGCTGGTCACGCCATTCGCCGGCGCCTATTGCGCTTCGAAGGCAGCGGTCCATGCACTGAGTGATGCACTGCGCATGGAGCTGGCGCCATTCGGCATCCGCGTGATGGAAGTGCAGCCCGGTGCGATTGCCTCAAGCTTTGCAAAGAACGCCGGCGCCGAGGCCGAGCAGTTGATCAGCGAGCAATCGCCGTGGTGGCCGCTACGCGAAGGCATTAGGGCACGGGCCAAGGCCTCCCAGGACAAGCCCACACCCGCCAGCGAATTTGCCGCCGACCTGCTCAAGGCTGCGCAGCAAGATCAGCCACCGCGCCTGCTGCGCCTGGGTAACGGCAGCCGCGCCCTTCCCCTGCTCGCCGCGCTGTTGCCCAAAGGCTTGCTGGAGTGGGTGCTGATGAAGCGCTTTGGTCTGCGCGGTTCGCTCTGAAATTCAATTCCACTCTTTCATGAAATCAATAAACGCCCGTACCTTCAGCGGTAGGTGGCGGGTGTCCGGGTACAGGGCATAGACACCTTGCCGGGCGAAGCGGTAACCGGGCAGCAGGCGTTGCAAGGTGCCGCTTTTCAGGTCATCGGCCACCAGCCATTCCGGGAGGATCGCCACGCCCTGACCAGACAACGCGAAGGCCCGCAGCGTGGCCGAGTTGTCGGCGATGATTGTGGTCTTGCCGGGCTGTGGCTGATAGACGTGTTCCGTGCCTTCCGGGTCCTCCACCGTCAACTCCGGCACCCGCCCGTGGCCCAGCGCCGGCAGTGCCTGCAACTGCTCCAGGGTCTGCACCGGCGGGTGTTGCGCCAGCAGCGCCGGTGCCGCGACCGCATGAATGTCGAACGTCGACAACTGCACGGCGCGCAGGTTGGAGTCGTACATGCGCCCCAGCCGCAGGGCGACGTCGAAGCGCTCGGAGATCAGGTCCGCGTGTGTCGATGAAGTCGACAGATGGATGTTCAATTGCGGGTGTTGCTCGCGGAACACCTGCAAGGCCGCCACCACCTGGGCCAGGGCAAATTCCAGGGTGGTGGTGATGCGTAGCGTGCCCTTGAGCTGGCTGTGCTCCGAGCGAGCATCCTCGATAGCCAGGCGCGCTTCGTCGAGGGTGCGCACGCAGCGCTGGTAAAACCGCTCGCCGGCATCGGTCAGGGCCAGTTGGCGGGTGCTGCGGGTCAACAGGGTGACGCCCAGCTCGGCCTCCAGGCGCTTGAGGTTGAAGCTGACCACCGCCCGGGTTTGCCCCAGCAGGTCGGCCGCTGCGGTCAGCGAACCAGCCTCGACCACGGCTTTAAAGGTATCGAATCGGTCCAGGCTGACCATCTCGGCGGCGCTCCTTGTCAAAATAATTTTGACAAACTAGCAGCCAATTCGCTGTTTTTCCAAACCTTTGCGCGCCCTACCCTGCACCGCTCATTGACCGGAAAATCGTCATGGCCTATCGCTGGAAAGTCGCGCTGGTGTACCTGCTGGGGTTCGCCCTGGACCTGCTGAACATGTTTGTCGCGAACATCGCCTACCCCGACATTGCCCATCAGTTGGGAGCCTCGGTGAGCCAACTGGCATGGATCGGCAACGCTTACATGCTCGGCCTGACCCTGGTCATTCCCCTGAGCGTGTGGCTGGCGGCCAAGGTTGGCGAGCGCTGCCTGATCCTGGCTTCACTGCTGGCGTTCGGTTGCGCTTCGCTGCTGGTCGCACAAGCCGCGTCGATTGAAGCCTTGATCGGCTGGCGACTGCTGCAAGGGCTCAGCGGCGGCCTGCTGATCCCCATCGGCCAGGCCCTGGCGTTCCGCCAATTCCCGGCGCAGCAGCGCGCTCAACTGACGACTTGGGTGATGTCGGTCGCGTTGTTGGTCCCGGCATTGTCACCGGCGTTGGGCGGGCTGATCGTACAAGCGCTGTCGTGGCGCTGGGTGTTTTACCTGAATCTGCCGTTTGTCCTGCTGGCCCTGCTGCTGGCGGCGCTTTGGTTGAAGACCGATAACGCGGTCGTCGAGCGTACGACACGCCCCTTGCTCGACCTGCAATTACTGCGCAATCCGGCATTGCGCCTGGCCATGTGGGTCTACCTGCTGATTCCCGGGGTGTTCATCGGCACCAGCCTGATCGCCGTGCTGTACCTGAATCAACGCGGCTGGGGGGTCGCGCAGATCGGCGCACTGATGCTGCCCTGGGCCATGGGTTCGGCACTGGCGATCATCGCCGGTAAACGCGCCTTCCAACACTACGGCCCCAAGCCGCTCCTGATACTCGGCGCGCTGCTGCAAAGCGTCGGGATTGGCTTGTTGATACTCATCGAGCAACCCCAGGGTGGCTTGCCGATCCTCGCTTATGGATTGATGGGCCTGGGGGGCAGCTTATGCAGCAGTTGCGCGCAAACCCTGGCGTTTCTCGACATCCGTGCCGAGCGCATGAACCACGCCAGCGCCCTGTGGAACATCAACCGCCAACTGAGCTTCGGCCTTGGCGCCGCAGTTCTCAGTGCGCTGCTCGATGCCCTGGGCCCGCAATCGCTGCACGCCTTCGAGCGCTGCTTCCAGATCGCCGCCCTGCTGACCCTGATCCCGCTCCTCGCCGTCTGGCGCTTCGATGCCACGCCGGTGAAGGCCCTAATCACTCCCCACCCCAAACTGGAGAAAAACCCATGAATGACTATTTCGCTGAAGTCAGCCACACCCTCGCCGACATCGAGCAATGGTTCGCCGGCACGGATGATCGCAAGGTGCTAACGCGTCTGCTCGCGCGATTCTCGCCGCAGTTCTCGATGATCACGCCCAATGGTGACGCGCTGGACTTTGCAGGCCTGCAAGCGTTGTTCGAAAAACTCGGCGGCGCCCGCCCTGGGTTGCGCATCGAGTTGAGCGAGTGGCATAGCATCGACCGGCATGCCGATGGCGCCAGCGTCAGCTACCGCGAACTGCAGTCGGATGCCAGCGGGGTGCTCAACGACAGGCGCGCCACTGCGGTTTTGGAACGACAGGCGTCAGGGGCGCTGGCGTGGCGGCATCTGCATGAGACGTTTTGCTGAATGCCCCACCCCACCTTGTGGAGCGAGCTTGCTCGCTTCTACAGATTCACCACCACCGTGCAAGTAATCCCCGCCGCCAGCAGAACGCCCTCCGGCACTTCATCGATATGGATGCGCACCGGCACCCGTTGGGCCAGGCGCACCCAGTTGAAGGTCGGGTTGACGTCGGCGATCAGTTCGCGGCTCTCGGGGTTGTCGCGGTCGTAGATGCCGCGGGAAATGCTTTCCACGTGACCCTTGAGCACTTCACCACTCATCAATTGCATCTCGGCCTGGTCACCGACCCGCACGTGAGGCAGCTTGGTTTCTTCGAAGAAGCCGTAGACCCAGAACGAGTTCATGTCGACCACGGCCATTTTCGGTTCGCCGATGCGTGCGTAGTCGCCGCGATGCACATTGAGGTTGGTGACATAACCGTCCACTGCCGCCAGCACTTTGGTGCGCTTGAGGTTCAATTGCGCGGCTTCCAGTTGCGCCTGGGCGTGCTGGTAGTCGGCCAGTGCCGAGTCGGCGATGTTGCTGGCGTCGTCGCGGTTCTCGCGGGAGATCACCAGGTTGTCCAGGTCGGCACGCCGGTGGGCGTTGACCTTGCGCATTTCCCAGGTGGCCTTGCGCGAAGCCACCAGCGCTTGCGCCTGTTTGACCGCGAGCAGGTAATGCTCAGGATCGATCTGCATCAGCAAGTCGCCCTTTTTCACCAGTTGGTTATCCCGCACCGGCACGTCGACTACTTCACCCGTGACGTCGGCGGCGACGTTGATGATGTCGGCCCGCACCCGGCCGTCACGGGTCCAGGGGGTGTTCATGTAGTGCACCCACAACGAGCGGCCGATCCACAGCGCAAGGGCCAGCACCAGCAAGGTGGCAAGCAGACTGAAAAGCTTTTTCATCGAAGCGGTCTCACTGATAAACCGTCAGCGCCAGGGCGCCGAACAGGCAAATGAACAGGCTCAGGCGCAACAACGCCGGATGCCAGAAAAAACGGTAGAGGTCGTACCCGGAAAGAAACCGGTCCAGCGCCCAGGCCAAGGCGGCGGCGATGAAAAACATCAGGGTCATGGTCGGCATGTACACGCCGTGGAAGGCGATTTCACGAGGCATGGTCAGGTCCTTGCGGGGCGGTCAGCGCCGCCAGCGGCGATTGCGGGTCGAGCAACGAAGTGCGAATGAAATGCAGGTAACTCTTCACCCGGCGCAGGGCCGAGGTGTCGAAGTGCGGGGCGAAGGGCTCGTCGGTGGCCTGGACGCGACTGATGGCATGGTCGACGGCAATCAGCGCGCGCTCTAGATTGCTCTGCCCCGGCTGCAGGAACAGGCGCACCAGCGAGCGGCCCATGACCCGGATTGCCTGGCGCCACGGCTGCGACTCGGCGTAGGCCGGGTGCACCGGGAGAATCGCCTGCTCCTTGCGCAACTCGATGATCGCGTGACCGACCTGCAGCACCACGAACATCCAGCGCAGCAGATTGCGCTGCACCTGCGGCTGACCCACCGCCAGGCCATAGGCCTGGTGCAACAGGTCGCGAGTGCTGCTTTCGAAACTCGTCGCCAGGCCCTTGAGCTTGCCGCTGATGGCATAGACCACCTGGCCGCGCAGGTCCTGCTCCAGTCGGCGCCAGAGCCAGCGACTGTTGGGCGGCAGAATGATCGCGCCGGCGGCCGCGCAGACCAGCATGCCAATGACCATGGCGATGTAATCGTTGATGAAGGTGTAAGGGTTATAAATCGTCAGGTTGTCCGGCACCGAACCGGTGCTGAAGAAAATCAACAAACCCAGGCCAACGCCGACGTAGTGCGGGCGTGAGGTCAGGAAGGCGCCGAGCACGATCACCGGCGCCAGCATCACGCACAGCAGCGGGAAACCGTCGATCCACGGGAAGATAAAAAACATCTCGACGAAGCCGATCAGTGCACCGAGAAATGTGCCGCAGGCCATCTGGAACGCCATGCGTTTCGGATTGGGCGTCGCCGCAGACAAGCCGACCGTCGCCGCCGCGATCAGAGTCATGGTGGCGCCACTCGGCCACGCAGTCGCGACCCAATAGCTGCCCAGCACCAGCAGAATGAACGAGGCGCGAATACCCGACGCCGCCGCTGCCAGCCAGTTGGTTTTCGGTGTGAAAGGTTCGTCCCACTGCTCCCGTTCATGGCGGTGTTCGGCGAGCGAAGCGTGGGTCTGAGCATAACTGTGCAGCTCATCGACGAAGCGATAGAGCAGCTCGTAGGCGGTGTGGAAATCCAGCTGATCGGCGTCGCTCGGCGCGCTGTGTTCGAAAGCCGCGCGCAGGCTGCGCACCCGTGCTGGCAGGCCGTCCTTGTAAGCCGCCAGTTGACTGGCCAGGCGCGCCGCGTCGGCATGGGTCAGGGCCCGTCCGGAAAAGCCGTCGAGCAATTCCGCCAGGTCCTGCAACCCCGGCTTGATCGCCGCCAGCACTTGGTCTGCGCCAGTGTCGCGCAAGCGCTCGAGCAACTGGTGCAAGGCGTTGAAGCGGGTAGTGATGCCCATGAATTCGCTGTTCAGCCGACTGAGGCGGCCGTTGCGCCGGCGCATGTGCGGGTCCTCGAACACGGTCACGCTGCGCAGCCCTTCCAGGCCCACGGCTTCGGCGATGAAGCCGACGTTACGGCTTTCAAAGCTGTCGCGCTGGCTGCGTCCGCGCAGGCCATCGGTGACGAACAGCGCGAACACGCCGAAGCGTTGATACAGGGCGTTACGCATCGCGGCACTGGCGGTTTGCGGCAGGATCGCAGCGCTGACCAGGGTCGAGCAGAGAATCCCCAGGGAGATTTCCAGCACCCGCCAGACGGCCGCCATGAACGCCCCCTCAGGATGCGCCAGAGCCGGCAGGCCGACCATCGCCGCGGTGTAGCCGGCGAGCACAAAACCGTAGGCGCGGAAGTTGCGATAGCGCGCAGCGCCGGCCGTGCAGATACCGACCCAGATCGCCAGCGCCCCGAGGAACAGTTCAGTGTTCTGCGCAAGCAGGGCAATCAACGCGACCATTACTGCCGATCCGGCCAGGGTGCCGAGGAAGCGATAGAAGCTCTTGGCGAACACCTGGCCGCTTTGCGGTTGCATGACGATGAACACGGTGATCATCGCCGTGCGCGGTTGCGGCAATTCCAGGCGCATGGCCAGCCACAGGGTCAGGAAGGCCGCGATCAACACCTTGAAGATGTAGACCCAGGTCACGCCATCGCTGCGTGCCCAGTCGAAAAATCCACGGCGCCACTCAAGGCTATAAAGCCAGCGCAGCGGTGCAGGCAAGGGAGTCATGGTGTCCTGCTCAATGATCGAGGGCGGAGAGAATGGCCGGGGGTTTCGGTGCCTGGATTTTGCTGTCGGCCGGCACGTCGTCGCCCGCGCCGAGACCGCCGCCAAGGGCGGTGACCAGTTCGGCGTGGGCACTCAAGCGTGCCGCCTGGACCTGCTGTTGCACCTGCTGCTGTTTGAACAGCAGGGTTTGCGCGTTCAGCACATTGAGGTAATCAGTCAGGCCACGCTGGTAGGCGATCATCGCGATGTCATAGGTTTTCTGCGCCGCGGCCACCGACTCGGCGGCGAAGTCCTGCTGCTTGTCCATCGACTCGCGACGGATCAACTGATCGGAAATGCCCTTGAGTGCATTGATCAGGGTTTGGTTGTACCTGGCCACCGCCAGGTCGTAACCGGCCGAGGCCGAACCCAGTTCCGAGCGCAGACGCCCGCCGTCGAAGATCGGCAGGGAGATTGCCGGGCCGACGCTGTAATTGAGCTTTTTTCCGGTCAGGAACTCCAGCGCACCACCACCGGTGGCCATGTAACCCAGACTGCCAACCAGATCGACATTGGGGTAGAAGCCGGCGTGGGCGACGTCGATTCCGCGTGCCTCGGCAGCCACCTGCCAGCGACTGGCAACCACGTCCGGACGCTGCCCAAGCAATTGCGCCGGCAGGCTCGAGGGCAACTTCAGTGCGGCACCCAAGGCCAGGGTCGGACGTTGCAGCCGCGCGCCCTCGCCCGGACCTTTGCCAGCCAGGGCCGCGAGCTGGTTGCGACTGAGGGCGATTTCCTCGTCCAGCGCGTCCAGTTGGCGATGGGTTTCGGGCAACGGCGTCTGCGCCTGGCTGACCTCGAAATGGGTGCCGATGCCACCGTCCAGGCGCTTTTGCGCGAGGTCGAGAATCTGTTGTTGCTGGGCCAGAGTGGCGGCGACGATATCGCGCTGGGCGTAATGCAACGACAGTTGGATGTAGGCACGCACCACATTGTTCTGTAATTCCAGCTGGGCCATGCGCGCTTCGGCGGCGCTCATGTGCGCCAGGTCGACGGCACGTTCGCTGGCATTGCTTTCGCGGCCCCAGAGGTCGAGGGCATAGCTGAAACCCAGCGCCGCGTTGTTGTCCCAGGTGGTGGAGTTGGCCAGGTCGCCAGGTCCGTAGAACTGATCGGTGGGCCAGTTGTGGCGCTTGAGGGTGGTATCGGCATTGATCTGCAATGACTCCGCCGATTCCACCACGCCCGCCATGGCCTTGGCCTGCCGCACCCGCGCCGCAGCCATGGCCAGGCTTGGACTGCCCTGCACGGCGAGTTCGACCCAGGCGTCCAGTTGGCGATCGCCATAGGCGCGCCACCATTGTGCGACGGGCCAATGAGCGTCCTGTGCAGCGCTCTGGATGGCCTCGTCCGTGGCCAATGTATTGACATCGAGTGCCTTGCCCTGTGGGGCAATACCTCCGGTTCCGATGCAGCCGCTGATTGCCAGGGATAAAGCCAAAATACTGAGAGCCTTGAGCTCTCTGTTGATGCGACGCGGCACTGCTGCAGATTCCTGAGGGAAAGGTGTTTGACCGCGATGATTCTAGGGCTGGGGCCGTACGGCGATAAGCTGGGAATCCTGTGAATCTTTGTTACCGTTAACGAGATAATCCCTTGGTTGAATGCTTTGCCTCGTAACTTCATGTCACAATTTGCCATCTCCCTTGAGAGCACCCCATGGACACCTTGCAAAACATGCGCGCCTTCAGCTGTGTCGCCGAGGCTGGCAGCTTCACTGCCGCCGCCGTGCAGCTCGATACCACCACAGCCAACGTCTCGCGCGCGGTCTCCAATCTGGAAGCCCACCTGCAAACCCGTCTGCTCAACCGCACCACCCGCCGCATCGCCCTGACCGAGGCAGGCAAGCGCTACCTGCTGCGCTGCGAACAGATCCTCGCGTATGTAGAAGAAGCCGAAGCCGAGGCCAGCGATGCCCATGCACGGCCCGCCGGGCAGTTGAAAGTGCACACCATGACCGGGATCGGCCAGCATTTCGTCATCGATGCCATCGCCCGCTATCGCAAGAGTCATCCGGATGTGACCTTCGACCTGACCTTGGCCAACCGTGTCCCGGATTTGCTCGACGAGGGCTACGACGTGTCCATCGTGCTTGCCAGCGAACTGCCGGACTCCGGTTTCGTCTCCCAGCGCCTGGGCATCACCTACAGCATCGCCTGCGCCTCGCCAGCCTACGTCAAGGCGCACGGCTGCCCGACCAAGCCCAGCGACCTGCTGAACCACGCCTGCCTGCGTCTGGTCAGCCCGGTGATTCCGCTGGAGAAGTGGCTGTTCGACGGTCCCGATGGCCAGGAAATGGTCACCATCAACAGCTCACCGTTCCTGGTGAACTCTGCCGATGCGATGAAAACCGCGATCACCAGCGGCATGGGCGTTGGCGTGCTGCCGCTGTATGCGGCGATCGACGGCTTGCGCAACGGCAGTCTGGTGCGGGTGATGCCCAACTACCGCTCGCAGGAACTGAACCTGTACGCGATCTATCCTTCGCGCCAATACCTGGACGCCAAGATCAAGACCTGGGTCGAATACCTGCGCGGCTCGCTGCCGGAAATTCTTTCGGCCCACCAGGCAGAATTGGCGGCCTATGAGTTGAGTGGCACCCTGGGCGGCGCGCGCTTGACCAATTGAAGCGGATACGCGGTTCTTGTCCATGGGACTCGCGCTGACCCTGCCAAGAATGATAGCTTGCTTGGCATTGTCCTCCGCCCGATGAGCTTTCCCGCGATGAAAAAGACTGTACTTGCTTTCAGCCGTGTCTCGCCTGCCATGGTCGAGTACCTGCAACAGGATTTCGAGGTGATCGTGCCCAATCCCAAGCAGGGCGATATCAATGCACAGTTCAATGAAGCCCTGCCCCATGCCCATGGCTTGATCGGTGTCGGGCGCAAGCTGGGCCGGGCACAACTGGAAAACGCCAGCCGCCTGGAAGTGGTGTCCAGCGTCTCGGTGGGTTACGACAACTATGACCTGGCCTACTTTAACGAACGCGGGATTATGCTCACCAACACCCCGGATGTGCTGACTGAAAGCACCGCCGACCTGGCCTTTGCGTTGCTGATGAGCAGCGCCCGCCGCGTCGCCGAACTGGACGCCTGGACCAAGGCCGGCCAGTGGCAAGCCAGCGTCGGCGCGCCGTTGTTTGGCTGTGACGTGCACGGCAAGACCCTGGGCATCGTCGGCATGGGCAACATCGGTGCGGCCATCGCTCGTCGCGGCCGCCTGGGCTTCAACATGCCGATCCTGTACAGCGGTAACAGTCGCAAGACGGCGCTTGAGCAAGAATTGGGCGCGCAGTTCCGTACGCTCGACCAATTGCTGGCCGAAGCCGACTTCGTCTGCCTGGTGGTACCGCTGAGCGAGAAAACCCGGCACCTGATCAGCCACCGCGAACTGGCGCTGATGAAGCCTGAGGCGATCCTGGTGAACATTTCTCGTGGACCGGTGGTGGATGAACCGGCGTTGATCGAAGCGTTGCAGAACAAGCGGATTCGCGGCGCCGGGCTGGATGTCTATGAAAAGGAACCGCTGGCCGAGTCGCCGCTGTTCCAATTGCAGAATGCAGTGACCTTGCCGCACATCGGCTCCGCCACCCACGAAACCCGCGATGCCATGTCCAATCGCGCCCTGGCCAACCTGCGCAGCGCCCTGTTGGGTGAGCGGCCGCAGGATCTGGTCAACCCGCAGGTGTGGAAAGGCTGATTCAGTGGCGGCACGTTTGCCGGACGTGCCGCTGACAATCCGCTTATTACTATTTAGTTGCAGACTAACGCTTAATATCAAGCGACAAAACTTGCACGGCAACTCACAACCTGATTGCAGTCACGCGCTATAGACTCCGCCAATCGCCTAGAGAACTTCAATAACAGGCTCTATATCAGGAGAATATCGCGCATGATGAAACTCACGACCACTTGCGCAGTCAGGCGCAGCAAAATATTGATTGTCTTGATGGCAGCCACCTTTGGTTGCGTCACCCTCGTCAACAACTTCACGGACTACACCGCCTATTACGAATACATTGGCGAGATCCTCAGCATGACCACCACTGAAGGCAACGATTCACGTCGCTACCGCGCCGTCACCTCAAGCTATTTTCATCATCGCTTCTATTGGGCGATCATTACGTTCGAGACCATCTTCACGATATGTTGCCTGATCGGGACTTATCAGCTCTACCGAACTATCGAGGCACCCCGCAAGGAGTTCCAGAGCGCCAAGAAGTTCGCCATTATCGGCCTGACAACAGCGATCTTTGTCTACTACATCCTCTATGTAGTCATCATTAATGAATGGTTTGATGTCGAATACTCGACCAAGCGCAATGCCTTTGATTGGGCCCGCAGTAATCTCGCGTACATGTTTCCTGCGCTGATCTATGTCTCCCTGAAAAACGAACACTGATCACCCTCACGCGAGGTCGGCCTTCAGCGCTTTGCTGCGTGCCGAAGGTTTGCGAAACACCAGCACGTTACCCAGCATCACCAGCACCAACCCGGCCAACGCCGGCGCGGTCCACTGATAACCCTCGACCAGGGCCGAAACGTTCAGCGCCACCACCGGGAACAGCACCGTGCAATAGGCCGCACGTTCGGGCCCCATGCGCCCGACCAGGGTCAGGTACGCGGTGAAACCGATGACCGAACCCGGAATCACCAGGTACAGCAGCGAACCGACGTAACGGGTATTCCACTCCATATCGAAGGGAATGCCCTTGAATACGCAATACAACGAGAGCATCGCCGCGCCATAGGCCATGCCCCAGGCATTGGTGGTCAGAGGCCTCAGCCCGGCCTTCTGCTGCAGGCTCGAGAGCAGGTTACCGGCCGAGAAACACAGGGTGCCCAACAGCGCCAGACCCAGGCCGAGCAAGGTTTGCGGGCTGGCGCTGTGACCGACCAGCTCGGGCCAGAACAACAGGCCCAGTCCCGCTAAACCCAACCCGCCGCCCAGCAGTACGTTACGAGCAATTTTCTGCCGGAAGAACACCCGTGCATTGAGCGCGTTCCACAAGGTCGCCGTGGAAAACACCACCGCAACCAAGCCACTGGGGATCCACTGACTGGCGCTGAGAAAGCACATGAAGTTGATACAAAACAGGCACAACCCCTGAGCCAGGCAGATCAGATGGCCACGGCGGTTCATCACCTGCAGCTTGCGGCTGAGCAGCAGCATCACGAACAGCACCAACGCCGCCAGGCCAAAGCGATAGACGATCGACACCGGAATGGCGACCACCCCAAGTTGCAGTTTCAGGGCAATCCAGGTGGTGCCCCAGATCAGCACGGTCAGCACATACAACGAAAGGTTCATCACGCTCACTCCTGAAGATGGCCTTCAGTCTGTGGCGTGATGATCAAGCGCGCTTGCATAAACTTGCGCTTTTGTCGGCTGCCGGGCTGGCACGACCATGGCGAGGGAGTAGGATGCAAGGCGTTGGAGAAACGATCATGCCCGCACTCGAAACCCTGCAAGTCTTTCAAGCCCTCAACCGCTCGCCCCATGCTCGTCTGGAGCACAGTGCCGAGCTCGGTGACGGCATGGCTGCAGCCCTGTGGAACAACCATCACGACTCTCAGGACTACGAGGCGCCCGGGCATCACACCCTGTCCTGCTACCTGGCCGGCGGCACCGGGACCTTTCGTCGTGGACAGCCCGGCACCACCGGCGGCCCGAACAAACTCTGCATCCTCCCCGCCGAACACCAGTCAGCCTGGGTGATCAACGGCGAAATCCGCCTCGCCCACCTGTATTTCAGCCCCGACCAATTCGCCCTCGGCTGCATCACCCTGCTCGACCGCGAACCGCGCGCCGTGGAGTTGCAGGAGAGCACCTTTCTCGACGACCCGCTGCAGGCTCAACGCTTTCGCCAGTTGACCGAACTGAACTGGAAGGAGCCCGGCGAACGCCTGCTGACCAGCAGCCTGGCCCACGAAATGCTCAGCCACACCCTGCTCAACCAGGTCGGCCTGCGCCAGGGCTTGCGCCTCAAAGGTGGCTTGGCTGCCTACCAGCGCCGGCAACTGGTGGAGTACATCGACCAGCATCTGGAACAGCCCATCAGCCTGGGACAACTCGCGGCGATGTGCGCACTGTCGGAGTACCACTTCGCCCGGATGTTTCGCCAAAGCTTCGGCCTGCCGCCCCATCAGTACCTGCTGGCGCGGCGCCTGGCCCATGCTCGGCACCTGCTGCGCAACACCACCCTGCCCCTCGGCGAAGTAGCCCTGGCCTGTGGGTTTGCCAGCGCCAGTCATTTCACCAACCGCTTTCGGCAAACCATGCACGGCACGCCCGGCGAATTCCGCCAGGCGTTCTGCGCCTGAGCGCAGTCGTCAGAACTCCAGGGTACTGGACAACGACAGCTGCCGCGCATCGCCCATCGACACGAAGAACCGGCTCGCCGCCGAGGTGTAGTAGGTCTGGTCGAACAGGTTCTTGACGTTGAGCTGGAACTTGACCTTTTGCCCGTCCAGGCGAGTGTCGTAGGTGGCGAAGGCATCGGCCACGGTGTAGGCCGGCAAGTCAAAGTCGTTCACCGCGTTACCGGCCCGTTCGCCGACATAACGCGCCCCCGCGCCGACCCGCAACTGGTCACCGCCGATCAGGCTGCCAAAGTCATAAACCGCCGACAACGAGCCGCTGTTGCGCGCCACGTTTTGCAGTTTCTTGCCCTGGTAAGTCGGGTCTTCAGTGACCTCGGCATCGGTATAGGCGTAGCTGCCGATCAGGTTCCAGCGCTCGCTCAACTGACCGCTGAGGTCGACTTCCAATCCGCGCGAGCGCACCTCGCCCGCCGCACTGTAAATCGTCACCGGACCTTCGGAGTTGGCCACCAGCACGTTGCGCTTCTTGATGTCGAACAGGGCGATGTTGCCGGTGATCCGGCCCGGCATATCCAGCTTGGCCCCCAATTCCCACGACTTGGCTTCTTCGGGTGCCACGCTGCCATCGAGCACCGTGCTGCTGCCGCTCAGCGGGGCGATGGTCGAGTTGGGTTTGAAGGATTCGGTGTAGCTGCCGTAGAACGACAGTTCATCGGTGTAGCGATACACCAGGCCAGCGCGGGGCACCCATTTCTGTCCGTTGCTGTCGGTATTGGCCTTGAATGGACGGCCCTTCCCGGCGTACTGGTCGTACTCCTGGAAACGTGCACCAGCCACCAGGATCCATTGATCGGTGAGGTGAATCGAATCCTGGAGGAACACCGAGTCGCTGCGCAGCAGGTCGGTCTGTTCGCTGTCCGGGGCGCTCACTGTAGTGCCGGCCACTTCACGGCCGTACACCGGATCGAGGTAGCTGAAGCTCGGTGACAGGCTCTTCTGGCGGATCAGATCGGCGCGGTAAATCTTGCGGTACTCGTCGTCCACACCCATCACCAAATCATGCTGCATACCTGCCAGCTCAACCTTGCCTTCGAGGCTGAGGGTGGTGAAGCGATCGGTCGTCAGCGCGTCTTGGGTACCGTCCATGTTGCGGGTCAGGGTGCCCTTCACAGGATCGATGGCGGTGATGCGCACCTGGCTGGCATCGTAGGTTTCGCGGTTCCAGCTGTAGCCGAAGTGGGCGTTCCAGTTGTCGTCGAGCTGATGGTCGGCTTCGAAGTGGTAAAGGTCCGAGCGCCCTTCCATGTTGTTGAACGGCTCGTCGAGGCGCCGCGAGGCGGGAATATCCAGCGGGTGATAGGTCCGCGGATTGATCGCCGTGCCACGATCAAAGGGCGAGAGGAATTCACGGTGCTCGTACGCAAACAACAGCGAGGTACTGTCGCCGTACCAGGCCAGCGACGGTGCGATCAGGGTTTCGCGGTGGGTGCCGAAATTGCGCCAGTAGTCTTCGTCCTCGTGGTCCAACACCAGCCGGTAAGCCAGCCCGGATTCGCCCAGGGCACCGGTGCTGTCGAGGCTGCCACCGCTGCCGTTCTTGCCGTCACCATAGGTCGAGCCGCGCGCCGTCAGGGCGTTATAGCTCTGCAACTGGGGTTTCTTGCTGACCATGTTGACCACCCCGCCCGGATCCTGGATGCCGTACAGCAGAGACGCTGGCCCCTTGAGCACTTCCACCCGCTCCACCGAGGCGTTCAGGCCCCGGCCCTGCACGATCGGCATGCCGTCGCGCATGATCGAACCATTGCGGTTGTCGCCGAAGCCTCGGGTCATCACCGAGTCCTGGGTTCCGCCCAGGGTGTTGCCCTGGGTGATGCCGCTGACGTTCGCCAAGGCATCGTCAAGATTGCGCGGCGCCTGATCGCGCAGGACCTGAGCGGCGACCACGTTGATGGTCTGGGGAATTTCCTGCAGCGAGGCCGAGGAGCGGGCAATCGAGGTGGTGGAAGGCGGCTGGTAGCTGGTCGACTGATCAAGCGTCGAGGTGATGGTGGTCGCGCCGAGGTTCAAGGCGCCCGTGGTCGGCAGCGGTTCAAGGGCCAGCGTGTGGGCATCGGTCTGGCGGAAGGTCAGTCCCGACTGGCTCAACAACCGCTGCATGGCCTGCTCGGCGCTCATCTGGCCGTTAATCGCCGGCGCGGTCAGGCCGTAAGGGGCTTCATCGGTGTAGACCACGCTGAGGCCGGTGACCCGGCTGAAATCGCTCAGGGCCTGAGACAAGGGTTTGGCGGCGATACTGAAACTGAACTGCGTGCTGTGCTGCGCACCGACCTGAGCGGCCTGGGCGACACTTTGCGGCAACAGTGCCAACGCCGACACGGCCAACACTGAAACACCGAACCACTGCTGCTTGAACACTACCGAACCTGACCTGGACTTCATTGCTTGGACCCGTGTGGAGTAACGCACCGATGCGAATCAATCGCACTTTCATCAACTACACGGATGGGGGGCGGGTTTACCTCATGGGGATTTGCAAATAATTTTCAAAGGGGGGATTTTTTTGATTTCAAGTAGCCTGGGTGTACCGGGAATCTGCGGTGTTCGCGCTATGTGCGGCCTGCCACAATCCTTGCCGGCGCAGGCGATGGGAGATACAGCAGCGGTCCACCTGACACCGCACCTTCGACTCACCGCACAAAAATCAGACTACCCAACTCATGCTGCTCAAACCCCAGCACGCCTTGCAATGAAGCCAGCACCGCACGCGGGTCTTTGCTGGGAAAGCTGCCACTGATGCGGCGGGCGGCCAGTTCATCGTTGAGCAGAATGATCCGTCCGGGGTAATAGCGCTGCAGATCGGCGATCACATCGGCCAGGGGTGCCCTGGCGTAGTTGAGCCAACCCTGGCGCCAGGCCAGTTGCGCCTCACTGTCGACAGCGTGCAGCGGCTCGGCACGGCCGGCGTGATACGCCACTTGTTGGCCCGCGCCCAGCACCTGCTGTTCGGCACCCGCCTGCGCGGTCACCCCGACTCGTCCCGACAGCACGGTCACCTGCGCCCCCTGCGGTTGCAACCGCACCTCGAACTGCGTCCCCAGTACCCGCGCCCGCCCCTGTTCGGCCTCGACCACGAACGGTTCGCCAGTGTGAGTCACACTGAAAAACGCCGCGCCGCGGCGCACTTCGACGTGCCGCTCGCCGCCGCTGAAATCCACCGCAATCGCACTGTCGGCATCCAGCGTCACCTGCGACTGGTCGGCCAGGGTCACGCTGCGCACCTGACCGGGCGCCGAGACGTAATCGGCGCCGAGGTCGTTGAACCAGCGCGCCGGCTGCCAGCCCGCGCCCATCGAGACCATCAACAGCAGACAAGCGGCCATCGCCAACCCCGCCGACCAGCGCCGCACGCGGGAATAACGGGAGCGCTCCATGGCATCCAGATAACCTTGCAACGCCAGCGCCTCCTCAGCAGCGAGGACTCGCGCCGGCCCCTCACTCAACTCCCAGAGCACCTGGGCCTGGGCATAAGCCTGGGCATGGGCCGGATCGGCCAGCAGCCACTGGCTGAAGGTCGCCTGATCGCCGCTGCTGGGCTGGTCGTGCAACAGGCTCAACCAGGCCAGCGCGGCCTGTTCCTGGGCGGGCGTCGGACTGAGGGGGGTACTGGGGTTCACGGGGCTTTCCCTGGCGTGCGCGGTTGGGGGTCTCGCAGGCTGGCCTTACAGGCTTCGAGCGCACGCATCATATGTTTTTCCACGGCACTCTGGGAAAGCCCCATGGCCCTGGCGATGTCCGCGTAGGTGCGACCGTGGATGCGATTGAGCAGGAAAATCTGTCGGCTGCGCTCGGGCAGACTGCGCAAGGCCGCCTCTACATGGCGCAGATCATTACCGGCTTCCAGCGCCGCTTGCGGCTCCACGCCGAACTGATCCTGTTGCTCCGGCAACCAGGCCTCACTCAGCCGTCCGCGCGCGTCTTCGCTGCGCAAATGATCGATGGCGATATTGCCGGCACAGCGCAGCAAATACGTGCTGAGCTCTTCCACCTGAACCAGTGGCCGGCGCCAGAAGCGCAGGAACAGGTCCTGCACCAGATCGGCCGCCGTCGCCCGACAGCCCACCCGCCGATTGACCAGCGCCTCCATCTGCGAACGCTGGGACAAAAACACCTGCAGGAAATGCGCCCGGCCACCCGGGTTGTCCGGGACGTCAGTGGTCTGCGATTCAGGAGGCGTGAGGTTCATTGCAGATTCGACTCGACTACAACAGCGCCAGCGGACTGCCGAGCAGCCCGGCGACCGCCAGAGACAGCGCCAGGCGCGGCCGATACGGCAGCAACCAGACCAGCAGCAGCGCGCTGGCCATCAGCGCTGCACACCAGTCCACCAGCCCCAGGCTCCAGCCAGCCGCCACTACTGCCGGCCACATCGACAACGCCAGCAAGCTCCAGCCCAAGGCTTTGAGCAGATGACGCTGGCGCGTGGTCGGTGTGCGTCCCAACAAGTCGCGGTGGTGCCGATCCATCGACACACACAGGGCGCTGAAACCGCCGTAACACAGCAACAGGGCGAGCAACATTCAGATCACCTTCTGCGCAAGGGGGACTTTTCGCGCACGCTCGGCACCTTTAGGCGCAAGCGCCGTGGCACGCTGCATTTTCCACGCAGCCCAGGCCAGGAACAGGCCGCTGCCCAGGCACGTCAGGTCAAAGCCGAGCATGGCTCGATCGCCCAGGATCAACGAGATGATCAGGCCATTCGCGGTGGTCAGGGCGTTGAGCAGCGGCACGCCGCAGAACAACAGCGCCGCCAGCGTCAATTGCTCAACCCAGGCAGCGCGCCCCGGACGCAGGGCCGCATGCACCAGGCTCAGCCCCCAGGCGATGAAAAAGCTGTTCACCTCCCAGCCGGCGCGCTCGGCAAAGCCCACTGGCAACAGACGGTTGGCCCAGAAGTAAACGGCCACGGCAATCACCAGACCGGACATGCTGGCGATATTCGCCACTTCCACCAGGCGCAACTCAAACGGCATCACCGCGCTTTTTGCATGCTTCAACTGGCGCTTGCCGAGCCAGATCACCAGCCCGGTGCCGATCATCGCGGTGCCGGCCAGGCCACAGATGAAGTACAGCCAGCGCAGAGCCGTACCGGCAAAGTGCCCCAGATGCAGACCGTAAACACTGCCGGCCAGCACCATCGGTGCCGAACGTTGCGGGTCGGCGCCGAGGAACTGGCCGTTGACTCCATCGAACGCCACCGCGCTGCCAAACTCGTAGGCCACCCGGTCGGCGCTGCTGCGCATGAGATTCACTGTGGCCTTGAGGTCGCCCGGTTGGCTCACGGTCACCAGGCTGACCTGTCCACCGCCCCAATGCGCCTGGGCCTTTTCAATGAACGGCGCCAGCGCCAGCAATTGACCGGGCTGACCCGCCGCCGCTGGCGCATCGGTGGACGCCGGAAACAGTTCGCTGAAAAAACTGTCGGTGTCGCCCTTGTAGGCCACCAGAATGCTCGCCGGCATCACCATGTACATGAAGATCACCAGGCTGCTGTAGGTGATCATCAAGTGAAACGGCAACACCAGTACCCCCACCGCGTTGTGCCCGTCGAGCCAGGAGCGCTGGCCCTTGCGCGGACGGAAGGTGAAGAAGTCCTTGAAGATCTTCTTATGGGTAATGATCCCGGTGATCAGCGCCACCAGCATCAGCATCGCGGCACTTGTGGCCAACCAGCGTCCCCAGGGATGAGGCATCTGCAACTGGTAGTGGAAGCGGTAAAAGAAATCGCCGGCACGGGTATCGCGGACCTGAATCTCTTCGCCGCTCAGCGGGTCGAGTTGGCGATTCTCCCGTGGGCCACGCCGGCCCTCGTTACCGGGCATCTGCCAGGACACCGACAGCCCCGGATCGCGCGCGCTCGGCAGGCTGATCACCCAACGCCCGGCATCGGCGGCGTGTTGCTGTAGATAGTGCTGGGCCAACGTCAGGCTGGCCTCACTGCTGACCGAGCGCAGCGGCACTTCCGGCTGCATCCAGTGGCTGATCTCGTCCTTGAAATACGACAGGGTACCCGTGAGGAAAATCGCGAACAGAATCCAGCCGAAGATCAAGCCGGTCCAGGTGTGCAGCCAGGCCATTGCCTGACGAAAGCCCTCTTTCATGATTGCCCCAGCCAGTAACCCAAACCGCCGAATGCGGCCAGCACCAGGCCCGGCACCGCCAATCCAAACCAGGCCTGCCAGGCACTGCGACTGGCGAAGCACCAGAGCACCGCGACCAGGTACACCAGGAACGAGGTCATCATGCCGCTGACCACCGCTTCGGCACGGGGCATCGGCAGCCAAAGGCTCAGGCAGATGCTGGCCAGTGCCGCAAGCAGATAGCCGCCAAACAAGGCGGCCAGCACCCGTGAAGTGACAGCCAGGCGATAGGACATGGGAAGGCTTTTCATGTTTCAACCTTGAAACGGAAGGGAATCTGCGCGCGGTCCGTGCCAGCGCAGGGTCAACAGACGGCGATAATAATGATAAATATTCTCATGTGCAAAATACTCCGATGAAAAAGCCCACCGCCTTCGGTCAGCGCTGATTGCCGAATGACAGCATCGCCCTCTACAATGCGAACAATTCTTGTTCTCTAAAGCATCTGCATGTTTGCGGAGTGGTCGCGTTGCCTCCAGCCAATACCGTTGAAAGCCTCTACCACGCCCATCACAACTGGCTCACCGGTTGGTTGCGGCGCAAGCTCGGCTGCCCGCACAACGCCGCCGACCTGGCGCAGGACACCTTCATCCGGGTTCTGACCGCTCGCGAGGCCAGCCCCATCATCGAGCCTCGTGCATTCCTCACTACTGTCGCCAAGCGCGTGCTGTTCAATTACTACCGCCGTCAGGACCTTGAGCGCGCCTATCTCGATGCGCTGGCGCAGATGCCGGAGCAGGTCATTCCCAGCGAAGAAGAAAAAGCGATCATCCTGCAAACCCTGGTCGAACTCGACCAACTGCTCGACGGCCTGCCGCGCCCGGTCAAACGTGCGTTCCTGCTGGCCCAGGTCGATGGCCTGAAGCATCGCGAAATTGCCCAGGAGCTGGGGATTTCCATCGCCACGGTAAAACGCCACCTGACCATGGCAGCCATGCGCTGCTACTTCGCCCAATGATGGCGGGTATGAATAGCGCAGGTGACTTCTCTGCACAGGTCGCCGAGCAGGCGGTCCACTGGCTCCTGGAAATCCAGAACGGCCCCCTCAGCCCGCGCCAACAGCACGCCTTTCAACAGTGGCTGAACGCCCACAGCGAACATCAGCGTGCCTGGGATCATATGCAACGGGTCAATCAGCGCCTGCGTGGCTTGTCGTCGCCGTTGGCGCACACGGCCCTCAATGCGCCGAAGTCCGGCAGCCGGCGCCAGGCGCTCAAGTTGCTGCTGATCCTTGGCGCCGGTTGTGCCGCGACCTGGGGCCTGCGCGAGCCGCTGATGCCGATGCTGGCCGACTACCGCAGCCCGATCGGCCAGCGGCGCAAGCTGCAACTGGAAGATGGCAGCCAGTTGCAACTCAACACCAATACTTCGGTGGACGTGCGTAGCGAGGCCGGACAGCGGCTGATTCGCCTGCTCGACGGCGAAATCATGCTGACCGCAAGCAAAAGCCTGCACCTGCAAACCGCCCAGGGCCTGTTACGCAGCGATTCGGCGCGACTGAACGTGCGCCAGCTGCGCAACAGCACCCAGGTAGCGGTATTCGCCGGGCGTGTCGAGCTCACTGCCAACAGCGGTGCTTCGCTGTCGATCGGGCCCAACCAGCAATTGGCATTCACCGACCAGCACTGGGACGCGCCACGCGCCCTGGATGCCAACAGCGGCGCCTGGACCGACGGCATGCTGGTGGCGGCTCACATGCGCCTGGCGGACTTTCTCGACGAGTTGGGCCGCTATCGACGCGGCCAGCTCAACTGCGATCCACAAGTCGCCGACCTGCTGATCTCCGGCAGCTACCCACTGGACGACAGTGAGCGCGTCCTCGAACTGCTGGAAATCAGCCTGCCGGTGAAAGTGCAGCGCTTTACCCGCTACTGGGTGACGGTGCAGGCGCGAGCGTAACCCTCGCCTCGCAACATTATTTTGAATCTGTGTGAGCTGTTTTTCAGATCTGGCGTGACAGAGAAGGAAAGCCACCTTGATTGCCCCTTCTCAGGATCGTCCCCATGTCCACCCCTGCTACTCGCCTGACTCCCCTCGCCCGCTCGTTGCGCCAGCTTGTGCTGGGCGCCAGCCTCAGCTTCGCCGCCCTGCCGATGGCACTGGCCAGTGAGACAAAGGTTTATCAGATCGCCCCGACGTCGCTGGAAAGCGCGCTGAATCAGTTCGGTCGTGAAGCCGGGGTGCTGATCTCGTTCGGTTCCCAGGTCACCAGCGGCTTGCAGAGTCAGGGCCTGCGCGGCAGCTATGACGCCGAAAACGGCTTGCACGAACTGCTCGAAGGCACCGGCCTGCAAGCCCGCGCCGAGGGCAATAACGCGTTCAGCCTGCAGCCTGCCGCTGACCCGATCGCGCCCCAGACTCTGGAGCTCGGTGAGTCGAGTGTGGTCGGCGACTGGCTGGGGGATGCGGCGGCGATCAACGTCTTTGAACACCCCGGTGCGCGGGATGTGGTGCGCCGTGAAGAATTCGAACGCCAGGGCGCGACCCAGGCCCGCGACGTGCTGAACCGCGTCCCCGGCGTCAATGCCCCGGACAACAACGGCACCGGCAGTCACGACATGGCGCTGAACTTCGGCATCCGTGGCCTGAACCCGCGCCTGGCCTCGCGCTCGACGGTACTGATGGACGGCATTCCCGTGCCGTTCGCCCCCTACGGCCAGCCACAACTGTCCTTCGCGCCGATCAGCATGGGCAACATGGACGCAGTGGACGTGGTGCGTGGCGGCGGCGCGGTACGTTATGGCCCGCAGAACGTCGGCGGCATCGTCAACTTCGTGACCCGGGCGATTCCCGACGAACCGACCGTCAAAGGCGGGTTGCAGACCGAGACCAGTCCGTCCTCCAGCCATGATGGCTTCAAAAGCACTGGCAATCTATTGGCCGGCGGTACCGCGGATAACGGCCTGGGCGGCGCGCTCCTGTACTCCGGCACCCGTGGCGGCGACTGGCGCGAGCACAGCGACACGCAAATCGACGACCTGATCCTCAAGGGCAAATACCAGCTCGACGACGCCAACAGCTTCAATGCGATGGCCCAGTACTACGAAGGCAACGCCGACATGCCCGGCGGCCTCAATGTTGCCGACTACGATGCCGATCCGTACCAGTCGACCCGCCCCTACGACAAGTTCTGGGGCCGCCGCACGATGTTCAACGTCGGCTACCGCTATGAGCAGGATCGCCGCGAATTCACCGTCAACAGCTTCTTCACCAAGACCCTGCGCAGCGGTTATCTGGATCAGGGCTCGTTCCTCTCGCTGTCACCCCGCGAGTATTGGGTGCGTGGTCTGGAAACCCGTTTTGCCCAGGGTTTCGACCTTGGCCAGAGCAGCCATGAGGTCGGCGTCGGCTACCGCTATATCAACGAAGCCGGTCACGAACTGCGCTACCGCACGCCGATCAGCGCCAACCAGCAATTGCCCACCACCGACAGCCGCAACGACCGCGATACCCGTGGCGGCACCGAGGCCAATGCATTCTTCGTCGACGACCGCATCGATATCGGCAAGTGGACCATTACCCCGGGCATGCGCTACGAGATGATCGATTCGCAGCAATCCAACAACCTGACCGATGTGAAGTACAAGGGCGACTACAGCACCACGCTGCCGGCCTTGAATGTGCTGTATCACCTGACCGACGAGTGGAACCTGTACGCCAATACCGAAGGCTCTTTCGGCAGCGTGCAGTACAGCCAGATGCCCAACCGGGTAACCAGCGGCGAAGTGAAACCGGAGAAAGCCCGGACCTGGGAACTCGGCACCCGCTATGACGGCGGCAACCTGCGGGCAGAAATTGGCGCCTTCCTGATCAACTTCGACAACCAGTACGAAAGCAACCAGACCAACGATTCGGTGATTGCCCGTGGCGAGACCCGCCACCAAGGCATCGAGACCAGCGTCAACTATGCGCTTGAGGGCCTCAATCCGGCACTGGCCGGCTTCGATGTCTATGCCACCTACGCCTACGTCGATGCAACCATTCGCGAAGATGGCCCGAACAAGGGCAACCGCGTGCCCTTCTCTTCCAAACACAAGGGCACCCTGGGTGTCGGCTACACCGAAGGTCCGTGGCAGCTGAATGTCGATAGCAGCTTCCAGAGCAATCAGTACGCCGACAACGCCAACACCGGCACCGAAAGCGCCGACGGCAGCACTGGCAAGATCCCCGGCTACATGCTGTTCAGCAGCCGCGCCGCCTACGATTTCGGCCCACAGCTGTCGGATCTGACGGTCGCGGTCGGCGTGAAAAACGTCTTCAACACCCAGTACTTCACGCGCTCGTTCGACGACAACAACAAGGGCAAATACGTGGGCGAGCCGCGTACAGTGTATGTGCAGACGTCCATCGCGTTCTGATCAACTGCCCGCCAGGCACGACGGCGTGCCGGCCACCAACGCGTCGATGGCACAGCGCGTCTTGGCCGGCATATGGGCCGCCGTGGGCCAGATCACATGGATCGGTGAAGGCTGCTCACGGTAGCTGGGCAACACGGCTTCCAGTTGTCCACGCAGCACATAGTGCGCCACCAGCCAACTCGGCAACCTGGCCAGGCCCACACCCGCGATAGCGGCATCGGCCACGGCCTGGAGGTCGTCCATCAGCAGCAGCGAAACCACCCGGGAACGGTTTGGGGTGTTGCTGCGATAGGCGATACCTCGGTGGCCGGCGAGGTCGTCGATCGATTCAATTGGCCCCACACGTTGCAAATACGCCGGCGCAGCCGCCAGGCACACGGACTGCTCACCCAGGCGGCGCGCGCTGAGGCGGTCGGTGTCGGGCAGCGGGCCGATTCGCACGGCCACGTCGAAGCCTTCCTGGGCCAAATCCACCAGCCGGTCGGCGAAGCAAATCTCGATTTCCAGCTCTGGATAACGCGCCATCAAGCCCCACAGTGCGGGCGCCGCGTAGTGATGCCCGAATGCCAGCGGCAAACTCACCCTTAAGCGTCCCCGCGGTTGTTGGCGACCACTTTCCAGGACGGATTGCGCTGCCTCCAGTTCCGCCAGTGCGCGCAGGCAATGTTCGTAATAGACCTGGCCGTCTTCGGTGAGCCGTTGGCGACGGGTCGAACGCTGCAACAGGCACGTGCCAAGCCGCGCCTCCAGCCGCGCCAAACCCTTGCCCACCGCCGAGCGCGTGAGATTGAGCCGTTCGGCGGCCTCGGTCAGGTTGCCGCTTTCGACGATCTGCAGAAAGAGTTCAACGCCATCAAAACGTGGTGTGGCCATGGTGCAATTGTCGCCCTTGAGTCCCCTATGCAAAGAAAACTTATCACGAATAAAGAACCAGGTTCCCGCGAGAATGACTCCCATCGTTTATCCACAGGAGAATCCCATGCCACCCGCCGCCACCTTATCGGGCGCCAGCACACCCAGCACCGCCAGAAACAACCTGGCTCTCACCGCCGTGTGCCTGGTGGCACTGATGTTCGGCCTGGAAATTTCCAGCGTGCCGATCATCCTGCCCACCTTGGAACAGCAACTGGGCACCGGTTTCCAGGACGCCCAATGGATCATGAACGCCTACACCCTGGCCTGCACCAGCGTGCTGATGGCGGCAGGCACATTGGCCGACCGCTTTGGCCGTCGACGCATGCTGGTGTTGTGCCTGTGGGTATTTGCCGTGGCTTCGCTGGTGTGTGGGCTGGCCGACAGCGCCTCCACACTGATTGTCGCGCGGTTTGTCCAGGGCATTGGCGGTGGGGCGATGATGATTTGTCAGTTCGCCATCCTCTCGCACCTGTTCCGCGACCCGGCAGCGCGGGCGCGGGCATTTGCCATATGGGGCGTGATTGCCGGCGTGGGCCTCGGCTTCGGGCCGATGGTCGGCGCGTTGATCCTGGCCGTGGCGGATTGGCGCTGGGTGTTCCTGGTGCATGTGCCACTGACATTGTTCACCTTGGTACTGCTGCGCGTCAGCGTGGAAGAATCCCGCGACCCGGCCACTCATCGCCTCGATATCGCCGGCATGCTGACGTTGACGCTGTCGGTGTTTGCACTGGTCTACTTCATCACCCAAGGCAGCGAAAATGGCTTTGTAACGGGTTGGGCCGGCCTGGCGCTGGCTGCGTTGCTGTTGTTTATCGTGATTGAGCGCCGCAGCGCGCACCCGATGTTCGACTTCGCGGTATTTCGCATCCACCGTTTCAACGGTGCGTTGATGGGCTCGATCGGCATGAACTTCAGCTTCTGGCCTTTCATGATCTACCTGCCGTTGTACTTCCAGGCCGGCCTCGGTTACGACACCCTGACCACTGGCGCGGCCCTGCTCGCCTATACCTTGCCGACCCTGCTGGTTCCGCCGCTGGCCGAGCGCCTCGCCCTGCGCTATGGCGCCGAAGGCGTCATCCCCTTGGGTCTGGGACTGATGGCTATTGGGTTTCTGGCCATGGCCGCCATCAACATGGCCGAACACCCGGATATCAGGCTGATACTGGCTAGCTGCGTGCTGACGGGCGTGGGCCTGGCGCTGACCAACTCGCCCACTACCAACACCACCACGGGCTCGGTGTCCGCCGACCGCGCGGGCATGGCGTCGGGCATCGACCTGAGCGCACGATTAATTACCTTGGCAATCAACATCGCGCTGATGGGCCTGGTGCTGTTGCTGGGCATCAGCCATCAACTGGCTGAGGTGTTGCCTGCGAGCACTGCACTGGACTGGCCGGCCATCAGCCAAAACATTGCAGCGGGTAAGTTGGATTCGCCGGGGCTGGCACTCAACGATGCCCAGGCAGCACTGCGCCATGGCGCCGGTTGGGCGATGTTGTTTGCAGGGTTGGGTGCGTGTGGGCTGGCGCTGCTGAGTCGGTATTTTTTCCGACGCAGCTAAATGAAAGCGGGCCTGCAAATGCAGGCCCGCTTGTAGAGGATGAAAAACCGGTCAGCCGTTGATCACAGCATTTTCGTTTTCCAGGAATTCCTGCTCCAGTGCGTCTTCATTCACTTTGTTGATTGGCTGGTTTTTCCCGGCAGCGCGTGGCTTGCCTTGCAGTCGACCAAACAGATGTTCCAACGCGTGTTCCAGTTTGGTGGCCGCGCTGTCAATCGCCTGTTCCAGGGTATCGCCCTTGGCGGACACCGACAGTGGTTGATGGCCTTTTGGCCGTGCTTCCAGGCGGCAACTTAAATCGTGGGGACCGGGCTTGTCGCCGTTCTCATCCCGCAGGTAGACCTCAACACGGGTCAGATCTTCTTCATAACGTTCGAGCGTGCTCTCAATGGTAGTACGTACCCACTCCTCCAGTCGGATGCTGCTTTCAATATGGTTATCGCTGTTGACTTGGATTTGCATAGTTCATCCCTTATTTCAGCTAGCTCGCGAGAGGTCCGGGGTGGTCTCGAAAAACCCAGTTACCGTGACCTCTTACTTACAGAGTTGGGCAGATCCGGAAACAATTCAACCCCTAAAAAAAGATAAATTTTCGACGGCGAAAAAGCCGGACAAAGGGTAAAAGCGCTGGTAAGGTCGGGAGTTGGGTCGGCTTGTAATACTGCAACAATTGCTCACAACTGCCCCTCACCCAAGGGGTGCAATCCACGAAAGATTTCCGCCTCTTCCACCAGCCAATCATGCACCGCACGCACGCCCGGGTGGCTTAAAGCACCGGGGGCATACAGCAATACGTAGCGTTTGTGATTCGGCACCGCGACCCCGAACGGCACTATCAAAGTGCCACGCTCCAGTTCATCGTTGAGCAAGGTACGCCGGGCAATCCCCACGCCCATGCCGGCAATCGCCGCCTCGATGGTCAGGTGGTTGCGATTGAAGGTGTGCCCACGCCGTACATCGGCACCGTCGAAGCCGATGGCATTCAGATAAAACTCCCACTCCGCGTATTCGTAGCTGCCCCGCCAGGCGGTGATGTCGTGCAACAACGCAAAGTGCCCGAGGTCGGCCGGGCCGTGCAGCGGCGGACGGCCGCGCAACAGGCTCGGCGCGCACACCGGAAAGATCTGCTCATCGAGCAAGGCTGTGGATAACAGGCCCGGGTAGCTGCCGTCGTTCAGGTCAATGGCCAGGTCAAAGTCGCCTTCGTGCAAAGCCACGCTGCTGTCTTCGGCCACCAGGCGCAACTGGATATCCGGGTAACGCTGTTGCAGGCGCGGCAAGCGCGGGGTCAGCCATTTACCGAGGAACGACGGAATCGAGCGCAGACGCAAAATGCCGCTGATCATCCCGGCGTCCAGCCGACGCAATTCGGCGTCGATGCTGCCGTAGGCTTCGCTGACGGTAAGGGCCAGGCGCTGGCCTTCGGCACTCAGTTCTACCCCGCGCGCGCGGCGATGGAACAGGCGAAAACCCAGGCGCTCCTCCAACTGGCGAATCTGCTGGCTCACCGCCCCCGGGGTGATGTGCAGCTCTTCGGCACAGCGAGTGAATGACAGATGCCGCGCCGCGCAGGAAAACACATGCAGCCAGACATAAGTCTGGGCGTGAAATTGACGACTCATCGTTTAGTCCTGCTAAAGCCTGTCTTAGGAAGTTTCGTTGGTCACCGCGGACCATGGTAGGCAGTATCGCCGACATTGCGCTTGGCCTACAAAAAATGGCAGCGATTCCTACTCCATTGCTTGTAAGGCTTTAGCATGGCTATCAGTGTTTTTGATCTCTTCAAAGTCGGCATCGGTCCGTCCAGTTCTCACACCGTCGGCCCGATGCGCGCCGCCGCGACCTTCGTCCAGGCCCTGTTCGACCAGGATTTGGCGGGCCAGGTAAAGCGCGTCGAAGTACGCCTGTACGGCTCGCTGTCTGCCACCGGCGTCGGCCACGCCACCGACCGCGCCAGCGTCATGGGCCTGATGGGTGAATGGCCCGACAGCATCGACCCCACCAGCATCAACCCGCGCATCCAACAGTTGCGCGACAGTGGCGAATTGCTGCTCGGTGGACGCCTGAGCATTGCCTTCGACTGGCAGCGAGATGTCCTGCTGCTCGACGAGAGTCTGCCTTACCACCCCAACGCTATGGCACTGAGTGCTTTTGGCGAAAACGGCCTACTGTTCGAGCAAACCTACTACTCGGTGGGCGGCGGGTTCATCGTCGAAGCCGCCGAAGTCGAAGCGGGTGCGCCGGCTACAGCGGAGGTGCAACTGCCGTACGACTTTTCCAGCGCCGCCGAACTGTTGTCGCTGTGCAAGCAGCACGGCCTGCGGGTGGGCGAACTGATGATGGCCAATGAGCGGGCCTGGCGCAGCGACGCCGAGATCCGCCAGGGTCTGCTGCATATCTGGTCGGTGATGCGCGAGTGCGTAGAGCAAGGCCTGCGCCATGAAGGCATCTTGCCCGGTGGCCTGGATGTGCCACGACGCGCGGCGAAACTGCACCGCAGCCTGCTGGAAATCGGCAAGCCGAACGTCATCAGTTCTACCCTGTCGGCGATGGAGTGGGTGAACCTCTACGCCCTCGCGGTGAACGAAGAAAACGCTGCCGGCGGGCGCATGGTGACTGCGCCGACCAACGGTGCCGCCGGGATCATTCCGGCGGTGCTGCATTACTACATGAAGTTCAACCCAGAGGCGTCGGAGGACGACGTCGTGGCGTTTTTCCTCGGCGCTGCGGCCGTGGGCATCCTGTGCAAAAAGAACGCTTCGATCTCCGGCGCCGAAGTCGGCTGCCAGGGCGAGGTCGGTTCCGCTTGCGCCATGGCCGCTGCCGGCTTGGCCGAGGTCCTCGGCGCCACTCCCGAGCAGTTGGAAAACGCTGCCGAAATCGGCCTGGAACACAACCTCGGCCTGACCTGCGATCCGGTCGGCGGGCTGGTGCAGGTCCCGTGCATCGAGCGCAACGCAATTGCTGCGGTGAAGGCGATCAACGCCACCCAGATGGCCTTGCGCGGCGACGGCAAGCACTTCATTTCCCTCGACCGGGTGATCCGCACCATGCGCGATACCGGCGCCGACATGCACGACAAATACAAAGAAACTTCACGGGGCGGCCTGGCTGTGAGCTGGGTGGAGTGCTGAGGAGCACTGCCTGATTGTCCCTGATAGGTCGGTGTGGTTAAACCGCACCAACCTGTCCCACGTGAGCCCGAGCAACAATAATAACGAGGCCTTTACGATGACCGATGCACGTACACCTGCTGCCGAAAACCCTGCTGTAGATCTGACCCGTACCACCGACATCAGCCACAAAGGCTGGAGCAAGCACGACAGCACCTGGATGCTCGGCCTCTATGGCACGGCCATCGGCGCGGGCACCCTGTTCCTGCCGATCAACGCTGGCGTCGGCGGCTTCTGGCCGTTGCTGATCCTGGCGCTGCTGGCCTTCCCGATGACCTTCTTTGCCCACCGCGGCCTGACCCGTTTTGTGCTGTCCGGACGTTCCGGCGACATCACCGAAGTGGTGGAAGAACACTTTGGCGTCGGCGCCGGCAAGCTGATCACCCTGCTGTACTTCTTTGCGATCTTCCCGATCCTGCTGGTCTACAGCGTAGCGCTGACCAACACCCTCGGCTCCTTCATGGAGCACCAGTTGCACATCACCCCGCCACCACGCGCGGTATTGTCGCTGGCGTTGATCCTTGGTCTGATGGCCATTGTGCGCTGCGGCCAGGGCGTGATCGTCAAGGCCATGAGCGTGCTGGTCTACCCGTTCGTCGCGGCCTTGCTGTTGCTGGCGCTCAGCCTGATCCCCAACTGGAACGGCGCATTCTTCGCCTCCGCCAGTGAGGGCATGGCCATGCCGGTGTTCCTCAAGACCCTGTGGCTGGCGATCCCGGTGATGGTATTCTCGTTCAACCACTCGCCGATCATCTCGGCCTTTGCGGTCGATCAGAAACAACGCTATGGCGCCCAGGCCGAGGCGAAGAGCAGCGGCATCCTCGCGGCTGCCCACGGCATGATGGTGGTGACGGTGATGTTCTTCTGCTTCAGTTGCGTGCTGGCGCTGTCGCCCACCGACCTGGCAGCGGCCAAGGCACAGAACATCTCGATCCTGTCGTACCTGGCCAACCACTTCCAGACCCCGGTCATTGCCTACGCCGCGCCACTGATTGCGTTGGTGGCGATCACCAAGTCTTTCCTCGGCCACTACATCGGTGCCAGCGAAGGCTTCCAGGGCTTGATTGTGAAAAGCTTGCGCGGCCGTGGCCGAGTGGTGTCCAACCGTTGGCTGAACCGGGCCACGGCGCTGTTCATGATTCTGAGCTGCTGGGCCGTGGCGACCTTCAACCCAAGCATCCTGGGCATGATCGAAACCCTCGGTGGGCCGGTGATCGCCTGCCTGCTGTTCCTGATGCCGATGTATGCCATTCGACGCGTGCCAGCTCTGCGCCAGTACTCGGGTCAGGCGTCGAACGTGTTCGTGGTATTGGTCGGACTGATCGCACTGTCTGCGATCATCTATTCCGTGATGCCCTGAAATAGCTCAGTCAACCACCCGCCGCAGGTGCTGCCACGCCTGCGCCTGCGGCAGGTGGCATCCCGGCATGTCCTTTGCTTTGTCCTGTGTGCAGCCCACCAGCCGCCGACGGTCTGGAAAAGCGAACCAATCCCGGCCACGGCCGGTCAATGCATGCACGAGCCAATCAAGCGGTGACGCATCATGGACAATCCTTTCCAACTGATTACCGACGCCTTCGCCGAGGATTATCAGATCAACCTGAGCATCCAGGGACTCGACGGCGGCATCATGCTGACCCTGTCCAACGCCGGCCGGGTGGTTGCCAAGCGCATGATCAGCGCCCAGCAACGCAACGATCCGCAGCGCCTGAAACGGCTGGTGCAAAGCATTCAGTTCGGCATTGCCATCGAGCAAGGCCACAGTGCCGTGGCGATCCTCGAAGCCATGACCGACAGTGCCAACCTCGAGTTGCCACCGCCGATCCGCAAGCGCCCGAACGCCCTGTCAGCCCGGCCTTAGAGCTCGCCTTTCTCGACTTCCGGATGTTCCGCCGAACCCGCACCCACCTTGCGCTGCGGGTTTTCGATCTTCACCGACGGGAACTGCGAAGAGGCATAGCGCACCACCAGAATCGCGAACGCCAGCAGCAGGATCCCGCCGCACAAGTAAATGATCCCCACGTCCGGCGGATTGTGGTGCGAGACGTTGGAGATCAGCAGGCGGGTCAATGCGGTGATCGCCACGTAGATCAGAAACCGTACCGGCATGTGGTTGGTCTTGAAGTAAATCCCGACCATCGCCCCCAGTTCCAGGTAGATGAACAACAGCAGAATGTCGTCGATCTTTATGTGGCCCTTCTCGAGCATGCCGAGAAATTCCATCACCGCTGCCCAGGCCGTGACGGCGCCAATGGCGAACAGGGCGAGGTAGTGGAAGGATTCGACGAACAGGTTGCCCAGGGATTCGGCCAGCTCATGCACGTTCTGGCGAAGACGCTCCGCCCAATGGATTTTCACGGTGGTTCTTCCTTAGGTCGATTCGACCGAATAATGCGAGTTGGACGTGACGGTTGTTCTGCATGCAGAAAAAAGGCCAGTGATCATCGATTGAGATGATGGCCGGCGTCGATGAGGCACGTTGCCACTGCCTGACAGCTGACAAACCCCGAAACCGGTCTAGATTAAAAAGCGACTACCCAAAGCGACAATATTCGCTTATCCTTTTTGCTGTATATAAATACAGTGGTCGCAAAAGACAACTATTGTGAAGGCATATGAGGTGGTAAATGGCCGTCGAAGTGGTATACCGCAGCAGCCGAGATCTGGAGCGCTTGTTCATGGATAAAGCCGAAGCTGACCGTCATGACAAAATGCTCGAGCTGGCCGAATTGCTGGCTGAAGTGCTGCAAAAAGCGGTGCCGTCGCTGACCGAGCAGCAAGTAGAAGAGGCCGGCATCTACATGGCGAAGAACCGCGATGTCTTCGCCAAGGCCTTCAAGAGCCAGCCGGACGCCCTGTCCGAGCTGCTCAGTGCGCCGGCGCCGGTTGAACCCGAGGTCGAAGTGGCTGAACCGGCGACTGAAGACGAGCCTGCCGAACCGGTCAAGGCCATCAAGCCGACCAAGACGGTCAAGGCTGCGAAGTAAACGGCAGTTGATATGAAAAGGCCCTGGCTCATTGAGTCAGGGCCTTTTTCATACACAGGGGTTCAACGGTACAGCAGGCGTTCCGCCAACTCGTCGGCCACTCGCGCCGGGGAGCGTTTTTCCGCCTGCGCGTGGGCGAAGACTTCGGTCAGGCGCGAGCCGATTTTCGACAGGTGTCCGGTGATGCTCGACAACTCGTCTCCGCGATGTTTGAGCACCACATAGATCAGCCCGCCGGAATTGATCACATAGTCAGGCGCGTAGAGAATGCCGCGCCCCTCCAGTTGATCAGCCACGCTGAGGTGGGTCAGTTGATTGTTGGCCGAGCCGGCCACTGCGGCACACCGCAGTTGCGCAACACTGTGGCTGTTGAGCACGCCCCCCAGGCCGCAGGGCGCGAGGATGTCGCAAGGCGTGCTGAGCAGCGCTTCGTTGGCAATCGGGTGCGCTCCCAACTGCTCCATCGCCAACTGCACCTTGCCCGGGTCGATGTCACTGACCAGCAACTCCGCTCCGGCGGCATGCAGTTGCTCGGCCAGGGCAAAACCCACATTGCCCAGGCCCTGGATCGCGACCCGCAAGCCCTCGAGATTATCGCTGCCCAGGCGCGCCATCGCGGTGGCGCGAATACCCGTGAACACGCCCATGGCCGAATGCGGCGATGGATCACCCGAGACGGTGGTGCTGGTGACGTGCTGGGTATGCTGGGCAATGCAGTCCATGTCGGCCACCGAAGTGCCGCTGTCGATTGCCGTGATGTAGCGACCGTCGAGTTGCTCGATACAACGGCCAAACGCTTCAAACAATGCGCTGCGACTTTCGACATGGGCCGGGCGCACGATCACCGCCACCCCGCCGCCCTGGGGCAAGCCGGCCAGGGCCGCCTTGTAACTCATGCCTTGCGCCAGGCGCACAGCATCGGTCACGGCGCTTTCATCGTCGGGATAAGCAAGGTAACGACATCCGCCGAGGGCAGGTCCCAGGCGGCTGCAATGAATGGCGATCACCGCCTTCAACCCGGTTGCCGGGTCAACGCTCAAGTGCAGCGATTCAAGGCGGGTGCTTTGCATGAGAGCGAACATCGTAAGGCTCCCGAATCACTTCCAGTAGTCGCCAGTATAGGCGTGCGGCTGAAAATTGCTGAAGCGCACCGGAATAAGCAAAGGCCGCCGCCAACGCTTTGTGACATATCTTCAACGGCGCTGCTTGCGGCACTGGACGAACGCTTGCGACAGGGCTAAAACGAGGCATTCACCGGAGATTTCGATGAAGCCGCGCCAAGCCTTTTTCGCCTGCCTGCAACACTCGCCACCGGCGCTCTTCGAGGCGGCGCTGTGGATTGCTGTCGAGCACGATACCGAGGTCAGGCCAGAGGCCGTGCTCGCACAATTCAAGGAACTTGAGCAGCGTGTCAGCAGTGGCCTGCCGATGTTGCCGGTCAACGAGTTGGGACAGCCGTTGCTGCGTCGGCTCAACGACCTGGGTTATCAACAGGACGAAGCGACACCGTTGCGCCCGCAGGCGGCGCTGCTGAACAAGGTACTGGAACGACGGCGAGGACAGCCGTTGGCCCTGGGTCTGATTACTCTGGAACTGGCGCGGCGCCTGGAAATTCCCATGGTCGGGGTGAATTTCCCCGGCCACTTTCTGCTGCGCGTACCGGGCGCCGACCATCTGCTCGACCCCTGCGGCGGTCGCCGCTTGTATCCTGCTGATTGCCGCGAACTGCTGCATCGCCAGTACGGCGCACAGATGTCACTCAACGCCGAACATCTGCAGACCAGCGAACCGCTGCAGATGCTCCAGCGCCTGTCCCGCAACCTGCGCCAGTTACACCTGGCCAACGACGACTGCATCGGCGCCTTGATCGATGCCGAGCGAGTCCTTGAACTGGGCAATGGCAGCGCCAGCGATTATCTCGCCCGCGCCAGCATTTACCAGCGGCTGGAGTGCCCCAATGCCGAACGCTTCGACCTGGAGCACGCCCTGCTGCTCAGTGACGATCCGATCCAGCGCATACGCCTGACCGAACGCCTGGGCCATTTGCCGCCCAACTCGATCGTCCACTGAGGTTCACGGCGTATCCGGCTGATTGCCCGGATGCGCCTTGACGAACGCCGGATGCTCCGCCGCCAGCGCTGCTACCCGACGAATTCGTGGATAGGCCTGCAGATCGACGTTGAAGCGCTCAGCTGCATAAAGCTGCGGTATCAGGTAGACATCCGCCAGCCCGGGCGCGCTGCCGAAGCAGTAGCCCTCGTCACGAATAAGCTGCTCGACCGCCGCCAGCCCCTGGCTGATCCAGTGCCCGATCCACTGCACCACCTGGGTTTCGTCATGACCCAACTGGCGCAACTGATTGAGCACGCTGACGTTGTGCAGCGGATGGATGTCGCAACCGATCAACGCCGCCACGGCCCGCTCATGGGCACGCTGGGCGAGGTCCTCGGCGAGCAGCGGCACCTGTGGATAACGTTCTTCCAGGTACTCGATGATCGCCGGCGACTGGATCAGCAACTCGCCGTCGTCGGTGCGCAGGGCCGGCACCCGGCCTTGTGGATTGATCTGCAGGTACGCCGGCTGACGGTGTTCGCCGCCGGCCGGAGCAATCAGATTGACTGGCAGTGCCTGGTAATCCAGGCCCTTGAGTGCCAGGGCAATCCGCACCCGAAACGACGAGGTCGAGCGGTAGTAGGTAAAGAGTTCCATGCCCCTGCCCCCTTAGCGTGCCGGCAGAATCTTGCCACGGCACTCGCCGAAGCCGATGGAGGCGAACCCCTCGCGGCTGCAACGGGCGCGCAGGATGATTTCATCGCCATCTTCAAGGAACTTGCGTACTTCGCCGGACGCCAGTTCGATCGGCTTTTTCCCGCCTTCGGTGATTTCCAGCAGGCTGCCGAACTGACCATTCTCGGGGCCGGACAAGGTGCCCGAACCGAACAGATCGCCGGCCTGCAACTGGCAGCCGTTGACGCTGTGGTGCGCGACCATCTGCGCCACGGTCCAGTACATGTGTTGGGTGTTGCTCAGGGTCAGGCGGTGGGCCGGCAGGTTCTGCTCGCGCATGGTTTCGGTGAGCAGCAACACTTCCAGCTCGATGTCGAAGGCACCGGCGGCCTGGTCACGCGTGTCCAACAGGTACGGCAGCGGCTGCGGATCGCCCTGCGGACGCGGCGGTTGTGCACGGCGGAACGGCTCCAGGGCTTCGGCGGTCACGACCCATGGCGAGATGCTGGTGATGAAGCTTTTCGACAGGAACGGACCCAGCGGCTGGTATTCCCAGGCCTGAATGTCACGCGCCGACCAGTCGTTGAGCAGGCAGTAACCGGCAATGTGTTCAGCCGCATCGCCAATGGCGATCGAGTCGCCCATGGCGTTGCCCTGGCCGATCCAGATGCCCAGTTCCAGTTCGTAGTCCAGACGCGCGCAAGGGCCGAAACTTGGCTCGGTCTGGCCGGCCGGCAGGGTCTGGCCTTTCGGGCGACGCACGTCGGTGCCCGACGGGCGAATGGTCGAGGCGCGGCCGTGGTAGCCGATCGGCACATATTTGTAGTTCGGCAGCAGCGGGTTGTCCGGACGGAACAGTTTGCCGACGTTCTGCGCGTGCTCGATGCCGACGTAGAAGTCGGTGTAGTCGTTGATGCGGGCCGGCAGATGCATCTGGCAATTGGCTGCCAACGGCAGCAGTTTCGTGCCCTGGGCTTCGAGCTTGCCGTGCAGGCTGCTGCCTTCGGCCAGCAGTTCCAGCAGACGCTCGCGCAGGGCCACGCGGGCGCTGCGGCCGAGCTCGAAGAAGGCGTTCAACTGGCCGCCACGGGTGGCTTCCACGGCAGTGCGGGCCGCGCCTTCAAACAGGCCGGCCGCCAGCGCCGCCTCGAGGTCGAAGATGTGCTCGCCAATCGCTACGCCGCTACGCGGGGCCGAACCCTGGGTGCTGAACACGCCCAGCGGCAGGTTCTGCAGGGGGAAATCGGCGTGGCCGTTGGCGGAGGCAACCCAGCTACGAGTGGGGGTGATCTGGGTCATGGGTTATCTCCGATTCGGGTTGAAAGTGGCGGGCAGCGAAGCCCAGCAA
This sequence comes from Pseudomonas sp. Pse1, assembly GCF_024519635.1. NCBI lineage: Bacteria > Pseudomonadati > Pseudomonadota > Gammaproteobacteria > Pseudomonadales > Pseudomonadaceae > Pseudomonas > Pseudomonas sp. Pse1. Next base: position 94,945 of record NZ_JALJRO010000004.1, on the reverse strand, counting down.
GCGTCATAAGTGTTTTGCAATTGCGGGCAGTCCAGGGCGAAGCGCGTTGGGCGCAGCACCTGGCTGGTCTCGAACATGAAGGCCATGGTGTTATCGATCTTGGCCGGTGCCAGCTCGGCGTTGATCGCCTTGGTGCAGGTCTCGCCATCCGGACCATGGGCGCTCATGCAGCTGTGCAGCGAGGCGCCGCCGGGCAGGAAGCCTTCGGCCTTGGCGTCGTATTCGCCACGGATCAAGCCCATGAATTCATTCATCAGGTTGCGGTGGAACCACGGTGGACGGAAGGTGTTCTCGGCCACCATCCAGCGCGGCGGGAAGATCACGAAGTCGAGGTTGGCCAGGCCATGCACGCTGGTCGGCGAGGTCAGCACGGTGAAGATCGATGGATCCGGGTGATCGAAGCTGACGGTGCCGATGGTGTTGAAGCGACGCAGGTCATATTTGTACGGCACGTTGTTGCCGTGCCAGGCGACCACGTTCAGCGGCGAATGGTCCAGCTCGCAGGCCCACAATTCACCGAGGAATTTCTGCACCAGGGTGGTCGGTTGCTGCAGGTTTTCGTAGTGCGCAACTGGAGTCAGGAAGTCCCGCGGATTGGCCAGGCCGTTACTGCCAATCGGCCCCAGGTCCGGCAGGCGCAGTGGCGCGCCATGGTTTTCCGCGAGGTAGCCACGGGCCTGCGGGTCGAGCAATTCGATGCGGAATTTCAAGCCTCGGGGCAGCACGGCGATTTCCAGCGGCTCCAGCTCCAGAACCCCCAGTTCAGTGGCGATACGCAGGCGCCCCAGTTGCGGCACCAGCAACCACTCGCCATCGGCGTTGAAGAACACGCGCTCCATCGAGCGGTTGGCAGCGTAGTGATAAATGCTGATCCCGGACGGTTTTTCCGCGCCCGAGTTGGCCGCCATGCTCACTAGGCCATCGATGAAATCGGTCGGCTCGCCAGGGATATCCAACGGGTTCCAGCGCAGGCGATTGGGCGTGACTTCGCCCAGCGGGCCACCGCCCAACTGACGCTCCAGCTTGACGAACGCCGGGTGGTTGGCCGACGGCTGGATGCGGTACATCCAGGTGCGCCGTGCTTCGCTGCGGACCATGGTGAACGCGGTGCCAGAGAACAGCTCGGTGTACAGACCGTATGGGGCTTTCTGCGGCGAGTTCTGGCCGACCGGCAATGCACCGGGCAAGGCCTCGCTGCTGAATTCGTTGCCGAAGCCTGACTGATAGGCCAGCGCTGGCGTCGTTGAATCGGGGTTCATGGAGCCTCCTGAACAGGGAGAGGACCGTGGCCTTCGCGCCCACTGATCAGGGTTTCGGCACGTCCCGGTTATTTTTGTCGTAATCCAATTACGCATAACGTAATTTGATTGGTATTGACCGTCAAGCTATAAAGACGCCCATTCATCTGCAGACATGACCGAACCATGGAAAAGCCGCGCCCTACCGCCGACAGCACCGGCAAACAGAAAGTCCGCTCGGCCGAGGTCGGCACCGACATCCTCAAGGCGCTTGCCGAGTTGTCACCGTCGACCTCGCTGTCGCGCCTGGCCGAACATGTGCAGATGCCCGCGAGCAAGGTCCACCGCTACCTGCAGGCGCTGATTGCCAGCGGCTTTGCCGAGCAGAACGCGGCGACCAACCACTACGGCCTCGGTCGTGAGGCGTTGCGCGTCGGCCTGGCTGCGCTGAACAGCATGGACGTGCTGAAAGTCGCCACCCTGCCCCTCTCGGAGTTGCGCGACGAACTGAATGAAACCTGCTTCCTTGCGGTCTGGGGCAATCAGGGCGCCACCGTGGTGCACATCGAACCGGCGGTGCGCGCCGTGACGGTGGTCACTCAGTTGGGCTCGGTGCTGCCACTGCTCAGCTCATCCACCGGACTGGTGTTCGGCGCCTACCTGCCGCATCGCGAAACCGACGAACTGCGGGAACAGGAAGTCGCCGCTTCAGCGCCCCATCCATTGGCCAGTGCACAGGCTTACGCGAGCCTGTGTGAACAGATTCGTGAACGCGGCCTGCACCATGTGCATGGTTTGCTGATGCCCGGCGTGGATGCGCTGTCGGCGCCGGTGTTCAACGCCGTCGGACAGATCGCTGCAGTGCTGACCATCGTCGGCCCGGCCTCGTTGTTTCACGCCGACGAAAACGGTCCGGCAGCCCGGCGCCTGCTGGCGGCGGCCCGGGCAGTGAGCTGGCGCATGGGCCACGACGGCATCGCCAGCCAGGGCTGATCTCAGGCGAAGAACCCGAGCGCCTTGGCCTTGGCCACCGCCTGGGTACGCCGCTCCACCGCGAGCTTGCCGTTGATGCGCCGGGCGTGGGTCTTGACGGTATGCAGGGAAATGAACAAGTGCTCGGCGATCTGCAGATTGGAGTTGCCCTGGGCAATCAACTGCAGCACCTCCATCTCGCGCTGACTCAGCGGGTTGTCGCCGCGACAGGCCTGGTTCGATGCCGGCACCGGCTGAACGGCCGCGAATAAACCCGGCACTTGCCGCTGCAAGGCGTTCAGCGGTTGCTGCAGGTGACAGCGCTCGGCCAGTTGTCGAGCCTCCTGCAACGCTTGCCGTGCATCAAGTGGACGCTCCAGCAGCCATGTCACCTGCGCGATGATCAGCAGCAATTCCACCTCCAGCCCGAGCATTGCCGATTGCCGGGCTTCTTGCAGCAGCGTCTGAAGCTGGGCCAGAGGTTGGCTCGCCTGCTTGAGCTGCACCTCGGCCAACACCCGCAGATAGCGCAGGCGCGGGATCAGTTCGAGAGTCGCCGGCGGGGCTTGCCGGGCCTGTGCCCCGTGGAAGTGACGCAGCACTCGGGTCAGCGCCTCGAGGGCCAGTTCGGCACGCCCTTGCTGCAGCCAGAAGTCGCTGCTGACCTGCAACAGGACGCCACGGTAGACCGTTTCGGGAATATGCCGGCGCTGCATCATCCGCTCGGCATCACGCAGGTAAACGAAAGCCTCGGCGAAATCGCTGCGATTGGCCGCAACTTCTGCCAGCCCCAGATAGCCGTACAGCACCCGCTTGTCATGGCTGCGCAGACACTCTTGCAGTCCCGCCTCGAAAAACTCGGTGGCCTCGTCGTCCTGCCCCAGACTCAAGGCCAACCGGCCGCGGCGCAGGGCGATCCGTCCCAGCAGCGGCGTCGCTGAACCGGCCTGGCGGGCCAGCAACTGCTGGATCCCATCCAGCAGGTTTTGCGCTCGATGGGGGGCACCACGCTGCTCGAGGATTTGCGCGTGGTCGAGCTCCAGCAGCCCTTCGAACAACAACGCCCCCTGGGCGCGCGCCAGGCACAGTGCATCCCGGTTCAAGCCTTGGGCAACCTCCAGTTCGCCGCACAGCAAGGCTTGTTGAGTCAGCCCCGACAAACACAGCAAGCGCGCCGGCCAGGCGTGAGTCGGCAACGCCTCCAGCGCCTCGATGAAGTGCTCACGCGCCGGCGCCATCCGCCCTTGCAGGTGCAGCAGCCAACCCTGTTGCGCCTGCCAGCGTGCAACCAGTTCGCGCTGGGTATCAGCCGTGGGTTGCGGGGAAAATCGGGCCATGTGCTCGATGCACGCCGCGGCTTCCTCGAAGCGTCCGGCAAACAACAAGGCGGCGGTCACCAGGCCGATCAGGTGGGCACTGCACAGCAACAGATCGGCGCCCTGCTGTTCGTACAGATGCAACAGCAGGACAGCGTTGCGCTGCTCGAATAGCTGCTCGAAGCCGAAATGCTGCAGCAGACTGATCGCCATCTCGAACGCTTCGGCCTGCAGCGCCTGGTCGAACGCTGCCTGCCAATCCTGCTGGGCGACGAACCACTGGCAAGCCCGTCGATGCCAGGAGCGTCCGGCTTCCCAACCATCGTCGCGGACCAGTTGCGCCAGTGGCGGGAATACTTGCAACCAGTCATCCGATTGCTCCCAGGGTTCGATGAAACACCCCCGTTCCTGCAAGGCGCGCAGCCATTGCCCGCCCTCGCCCGCGCCGAACAAGTGCTCGCACAGGCCCAGGTTGAATCGCGGCAGGTGCGCCAGCACGCGCCAGGCCTGGGCCAGTTCCGGCGACAGACTGCTGAACAATTCATGGTGCAGATAATCGAGCATGATTGCCGAGCGACCGCTCTTCAGTTCATCGGCACTGCGGCCATTGCTGTCCTGCAAGGCCACCCTGACGCACGCGCACCAGCCACCGCTGCGCTGGAAGATCCGCTCGCAGGCATTGGCACACAGGTCATGGGGCAGTTGCGCGATCAACTGCTGGATCTCGCCACGATTGAAGGCCAGCTCGCTCGCCGCCCCCTCGTACAAGTCGTCGTCGAGCAACAGGCGGGGCCAATTGCAGTGTGGTCGCCGCCGACCAGCCAGCCACCAGGTGAGCGCCGGGCTGCTGGCGCTCAACAGGCGATCGAGCAAGGCGTCCAGTTCAGGTGCCGGAACTCGGCAGTAGTCGTCGATAAACAACCAGGCCGGGGTCGTCAGCTGCGCCAGGCTGGCCAGCAACTGTACTTCGTCCTGTGCCTCCAGCCCCAGCGTCTGGGCCAGCGCGCTACACAATTGCTCCGGACTTTGCGCCATGCCGTGCAGCGCCAGCCAGTGCACCGTGCACCCTGCGGGAGCTTGCGCCAGGCACTCGGCGAACAGCGCGCTCTTGCCGCTGCCTGCCGGGGCACAGAGTAATTTCACCCGCGCCGACGAGTTCAGCAGCGGCTGCGCCAGGCGCGCGCGATTGACGTGCAAGGCCGACAAACGTGGCACCGATCCCGGGCGATCCAGACAGCGTGTCATGGCAGTCATTGCAGCGGACCTTTTTATAGTTGTGCCGCCACCCTAGCCCTCAACGGTGGCCTTGTTGAGAAAGATTCAGCAGGCTGATCGAGTGCCATAAAAAATGGCGACCGGTGGGTCGCCATTTGTCCTGCCAGCCACGTGAGCGATGCCACTGTTGAATCTGTGGGAGCAGCCCGGGCGGCGCTCCCACAGGGGTTTAAAGCTAGCCACAAATATCCCGGCCTGAACCGGGAACACGAGGCTTAACGCACCCCCTCCGCCCGCAGCGCCGCCGGCGTGTAATCCGCAGCCCTGGCCTCGAAGCCGTATATGAAACTGCGCTTCTCTTCGTTTTTCATCCCTAGGGCGATGTAGCGGCCGGCAATGATGTCGTACAGCGCTTCCAGGGTGTAGGCCGGGTTCTGGTGGTCGTAGTAGAACTGCGCGTGACCTTCGGCGACGCGCCACAGTTGCCCGCGCCCGTCGTAGTGATCGGCCAGCGCCACTTGCCAGCTGTCCTCGTCGAGGTACATGTGCCGCTTGGCATAGATGTGCCGCTCGCTCGGCTTGACCGTGCCAATCACTTCCCAGACCCGGTGCAGTTCATAGCGGGTCAGGTCCTGGTTGATGTGCCCGGCCTTGACCACGTCGTCGTACTTCAGGCTCGGCGAATCGAGCTTGTAGCTGTTGTACGGGATGTACATTTCCTTCTTGCCGATCAGCTTCCAGTCATAGCGATCCGGCGCACCGGAAAACATGTCGAAGTTGTCTGAGGTGCGCAGTCCGTCCGCCGCCGTGCCCGGCCCGTCATAGGCCACTTGTGGCGCGCGACGCACCCGGCGTTGGCCGGCGTTGTAGATCCAGGCCAGGCGCGGTTCCTTGACCTGGTCAAGGGTCTCATGGACCAGCAGCACATTACCGGCCAGGCGCGCCGGGGCGGTCACCGACTGCTTGAAGAAGGTCAGTACGTTGGCGGCTTTTTCCGGATCCAGGTCCTTGATCAGTTGCGGCACGGCGATTTCTTCTTCGAAGCGGATCGGCGTGTAGGCGCCGTTAGTCTGCGGGGTCACCTGGGTGATGATGCGTTTGAGGTTGCCGCCGTGATAACGGGTGATGTGGTTCCACAACACCTCGACGCCGTTCTTCGGAATCGGGAAGGCGTAGTAGCGATTGCCGGTGAAGTTGGCCAGGCCGTTACCGTCGTTGATGCTGGTTACATTCAGCGCGCTGCGCTTGGCCGACTCGTAGATTTCCGGCGGCAGCGCCACACTGCGGTGAGTCGGGTAGACCGGGATTTTGTAGGTCTCGGGGTAGCGCTTGAACATCGCCACCTGGCCCTCGGAAAGCTTGTCCTTGTATTGGTTGACGTTGGCCGCGGTGATGGTAAACAGGGGTTTCTCGCTGGCGAACGGATCAGCGAGGAAGCCCTTGCTGTCCACCGCCCCGGCATTTTTCGGCAGACCACCCGTCCAGGCCGGGATCGAGCCGTCAGCGTTGCCGGCCTTTTCCGCACCCAGTGGGGTCAGGCTGGTGCCGAGCTTGTTGGCTTCTTCCGGCGACACTGCCGCCATCACGTTGGCCGCCAGCAGGGTCAAGGCCAGGGCACCGCATTGCAGAATCATCTTGCGCATAAGGTCATCCTTTTCAGCCAGATCAGAAGTTCACGCCGAAGCTCAGGGCCAGGAAATCGCGGTCTTCAAGGGTGTTGTAGTCGCCACCAAAAAAGTCGGTGTAGCTGAGGCTCGCGGTGTAGGTGTTGCGGTAGTCGGCATCGACGCCGACGCTGACCGCCTTGGTGCCTTCGTTGAACAAACCGTTGGGGCCATAACCGGCGACGTCGTGGGACCAGGACAGGTTGGGCTTGAGGTTGATCCCGCCGATCACGTTGGCGTAATCGAGGATCGCCCGGGCGCGGTAGCCCCAGGAGGTGGAAGTCACGAAGCCATCGGTGTCGCCACCAAAACCGTACTGGCCGTAAACCGAGTCACGCCCGTAACGCAGTTTGCTGCGCGACTCCAGACCACCGACCCGCACCACCGCCGCCTCACCCACCAGGGTCAGGCGCTGGGCACCCATGACCTGGTCGAAAAAGTGCGTCAGAGTGCTTTGCACCTGGGTCACTTCCTTGCGGCGGTAGCCCTTGTTGTCGGCTCCTGGCGTGGTGCTGATCGGCGACAAGGCGCCGCCGGCAATCGGGTTGAGCAGGGCCAGAGTCAAGTCATTGGTGCTGACCTGAACCGGGGCATTGGGCCGGTAGCTGATTTCACCGGTCCAGGCGGTGCCGGTGGGCAAGGTGGTGGAGAAGCTCGCGCCATACAGGCGAATGTCCTCCGGGTAGTCGAGGTAGTACTGGCCGCGACCGAGCATCACGCTCTGCGCCAGCGCCGAGCCGGTGCCGGGGGCAATCGCGTTGGCCGTACCGACGATGCCAGGCAACGCCGAGAGCGTCGACAGCCCTGCGGTGACCGTGCCGACCGTGGGCGTACGACTGTGGTAATTCATGAAGTACAGGCCGTACTCGGTGTCATCGCCAAGCCAGCGCAACGCGGTGCCCCACTGCCCCGAATCGCGCGCGTCACGGTCGCCACCACGGGGTACCACCACGCCTTCCGAGGTCACTTCGAAACCCTGGCCAAAGGCTGCGGCAATCGGCTGCAGCGGACGGATCGCCGGGCTGGCGACCGTGTAATTGTTGACGCAGCCGTCGGCGACCACGTCGTTGCCGAAGAAGGTCCCACAGTTATCCACAACGGTCTGGTCCCACTCCAACTGATAGAAGCCCTCGACCGTCAAGCGGTCAGTCAGGCTCTGGGTGGCGAACAGCATGTTGACCGGAATCAGGCCTTCCTTGATCTCGGAGCCCGGACGGCGGAACGCGGACACGTCTATCGGGTTGATGCTGTTGATCGAGTTGCCGATGAAGGTACTTTCCCCCCAACTGACCACTTGCTTGCCGGCGCGCACGGTGCCTGGCAGGTCGGCAATCGAGTAGTTGTGATAAACGAACGCGTCGAGGATCTGCCCACCGGAAGATTTCGCGCCTTCCTTGCGATTGTGGTCGCTGATGTCTTTGAATGGCCGGCTCTCGTCCTTGAGTTCGAAGTCGTACCAGTATTTGCCGCGGACAAATACACCGCTGTCGCCGTACTTCAGTTGCAGGTCATGGACCCCCTTGAAGATCTTCGAAAAAGTTTCACCCTTGCTGAAGTTCAGGCGGCCGTCGTCACCCGTCGATGACTGCCCGGAGCCGCCGTTGACCGTGCCCACCAGCGCGTTGTCGGCGTCGCGCATGCCCCAGCTCGCGCCGATCGACAACGAGGAGTCGAACGTGCCCTCGATTTCCCCCAGATTGAAATCAACCGCCTGCGCCTGGGCACAGCAGCCCAAGGCCACCGCCACGGCAAGCGCGTGCGGCGTGAAGATGGCGCGCATTGTTGTTTTTGTCATGCGTCTTCCCCGGTGAGTGACTGAAGGCCACACCCTACTGCCGCCCATCAGGGTCGATAAGCGCACCAAGGAGGTATTCGCGGTGTCGCTCCAAAGAGTGAATGCCCTTAGCTGGCGGGGCTTTGCGCCGGGTATGGATTGGCTGGATGGAGGGGCATCAATCAAACCGATGATCCGGCCGACTGTTGCCGATGACGTAACAGTGCATGTCGCGAATCGCTATTTTTCCTTTGGCGATAAGGACTTAAGCTTTATTGGTGGTCGCGGCAAGTTGCCCCGCCAGCCGATTTCGATGGGTTGCACGCTGATTGTTCAATTCGTCTCCCGCTGTTCACTGACGTTGATTTGTAGCTCCTTGATCCAACGTCTTACTTTGGCCGCTGCCTGTGCAGCGGCCTTTTTTATGGAAAAATTTACTCAGTTACGCGGCGATGTTGTCCTACATAACTTGCAGAAAGACACGACAACTCAATCCTGACCGGGTTGCTACCTTCCGATAGTTGGTGACGTGCCACTCACCACTCAACTAACGAAAGGGAATTCAACCATGTTCGCAATCAACGCTCAGTATCGTGCCAAGGCCGTCAATCAACGTATCCGCTTCCTGGTCTTCCATTACACCGCCGCCAACTTTTCCAGTTCGATCATCGCCCTCACCGGCCCTGCCGTCAGCGCTCACTATCTGATTCCGGACACCGGAGACGATAGCTATCGGCAAGCCGGATTTCGTGACCTGGAAATTTTCAAACTGGCTGATGAACAACAACGCACCTGGCATGCCGGCGTCAGCCAGTGGGCTGGACGCAGTAATCTCAACGACACGTCCATTGGTATCGAGATCGTCAATGTGGCCATCGACAATGGCGGCCAATTTACCTTCCCGCGCTATGAACCCAATCAGATCGCCGCCATCGAGCAACTGGCGAAGGACATTCTCAAACGCTACCCGGACATCGGCCCACGCAACGTCGTCGGCCACTCGGACATTTCCATCGGGCGTAAAAGTGACCCCGGCGCCGCCTTCCCCTGGCATGCGCTGTACCTCAAGGGCATCGGTGCCTGGTTCGACGACGCCTGCCGCGACCGCTACCTGGCGCAATACCGGCAATCCGGCTTGCCGGATCGAGCGACTTTGCTCAAGCGCTTCAAGGACTATGGCTATGACACGTCAGGGGCGACTACCGAGGCTGGGTTCAAACAGTTGGTGCGCGGGTTTCAATTGCACTTTCGCGCGGAGAAATATGACGGGGTAATGGATGCGGAAACGGCGGCGCGTCTGGAGGCGTTGGTGAGCAAATACGTGAGTTGAGCACGACGCACTATTTGCCGCAAAAAAAACAAACTTAATCACTGCAAACTCAGTGATTAAGTTTTAGTTATATTCAGCAAAACCAATTGTAAGAACCCGCGAACAAATTACGAAATATCTCTAACTATTCCCGAAAACATACGAAATTCATTGATATTTCGCACAACTCTCTGCGCCCAAGCAACATGAAATTCTCTGTAACCTTAAAAACGAAAAAGCCGCCCCACTAGACCGTGACTGAGCACACCGCAAATAGCTCGAACGAGAGAAATGAATACATGAGTTATCAACAAGGAACGTTGTATCTGCCCGCTACTTATATCGGAGCCCAACCCTCCCCGGGCAAGGATGAAATAGGGGGAGGCTTCGGCAACAACTCTGGCCCCAGATTTTCGCCGTCGCCAGGCGCCATGGAACCTCTCCACAAGCATCTGACGAAGCTGACAGCTGACGCACTGGATGCAACGGTTGAAACGGTCCTTCAGGAGCACGAGGTCAAACTCCAAACCCTCGCCCAAACAATTGAAGATGACCTTGCGGCGGTTCGCACCGAAGGCACAACCCACCCCTTGCCTCCCGTTCAAGCGATTCAACGGGAGCTACAGGTTCGCAATACCCTGCTGCTGCGCAAAACCGCCGAATACCACGTTCAAACCGCCCTTGCCAACGCGTTTTACGGCGCAGACCCTATAGGTCGAACGGACTTTTTCGCCAAAGCCAAAAGATTCGCCGCTGTACAGACACCTAATGGACAAGCTGTCGAGCAATGGACTCGATCGTACAAAGCAGCATGGTCAGCACGCCTGCTTCAAGAAACCATCCAACGTTTGAATCAGCAGCAGATTGCGGTACAGAACTTTCTTGCAGCCGTACAAACGGACGAACAGGCGCGACTGATTTCGGAGCAGGAAGCTCAACGGGTGGCTGCGGAGTTGGCGCGTATGGCAGCAGAGGCTGAAGCACGGCGCATCGTCGTTGAACAGCAGGTGGCCAACGAACAGCGCCTTGCCGCTGAACAGGCAGAAGCCCAAGCCCGGGAGCAAGCTCGACTTGCAGCGCTGGCAGAGACTCAGCGACTGGCCAACGAACAGGCCGAACTAGCGGCTGCAGCCGCCGCGCAGCAGCTAGCGGTAGAACAGGCTCGCCTTGAACTGCTGGCACAAGCGCAACGCCAAGCCGAGACACTGCGCCTGGAAAGAGAGCATCAGGAAGCGCAAAAACGCCTACAGGAGCAGACTCATCAGCAATCACCCACCTTCGCTCAATCGGGCGCGATGTCGGCAGTGGGTCCGGTTTTTGCCACCACGGCAGGCAGCGTCCTTGCCAACCCTGTTACGACCCTCGCACTGCAAAATGCACTGCGCACCGCAGTGTCCGGTGCACTCACCGCACTTGCCACCTCAGCAACGCCGATTATCGCCGGCTTCGCCGCACTCCTCGCCCCTTCGCCATTGGGTAATAGCGACCTTTACTCGCTGAGTGTTCCGCTGTCCGATCTTAGCCCCGAACAGCCCAACAACCTGCACGAAACGGCGGCAGTGCAAGGGCACATCACATTGAAGGTGAGGCTGGGTTCGAGCACATCGGGCAATCAAACCCGGTTCGTTGTCGCGACTACCGACGGTGTATCCGTGCCTGCCGATGTGCCGGTGCGACTTGCACAGTTTGATTCGGAGAAAAATCTCTACGTTTCGACCGGAACCGGTCCGCAGTCCATCAAGCTGACCTGGACACCTCTGGTCGACGTGCCGGGCGTAGTGACTGCCTTTCCAGTCGTCGAAACAGACCCGCAGATTTACCAAGGCGCCATCGTCACCCCGGCACAAGGACGGGGCGATGAGTTCCCGCAACTGGATCTATACAACTTCGGCGGATTCATCACCGTATTCCCAAGCGATTCCGGTATCCCGCCGATCTACACAATGTTCAGGGACCGACGGAACGAGCCGGGTGTCGCAAGCGGCAGTGGACAGGAGGTGTCCGGCGCATGGTTGGGAGCAGCATCACAGCCGGCAGGCGCGGCGGTGCCATCGCAGATTGCAGCTCAGCTAAAAGGGCGGGAGTTCAAAACGTTTCGGGCTTTTCGAGAGGCTTTTTGGAAAGCGATAGCTGAAGATGCATTACTGAGAGACCAATTTACTAGGCTTAACAAAATCGGTATGAGTGAGGGGCACTCTCCTTTTGCCCCTCCGTCTGAGCAAGTGGGAAGGCGGACAAAATTCGAGATCCATCACGTCGAACAGATCAGTGGAGGGGGCCAGGTTTACGATATGGACAATCTTCGCCTGCTAACACCCAAGCAGCACATCGAAACCCACTCAAACAAGGGAGGGCAGTGAAATGCAATTCAAACAGAAACTTGAAGAGTACACAGAAGCCGAATACCTGGGCCTTATAGAACGCTTGTTCCAGGGGGGCTTTTCGTCCGAAGAAGAGCGCGACTCATTTGTTGAAAACATCGCGAGAACTTCCGAGCACCCTTACGGAAACGGCGTTTTGTACTACCCGGAAGAAGGCGTGGAAGACAGTCCCGCCGGCGTACTCAACGCGATAAAAACCTGGCGTGCAGCCAACAACAAACCGGGCTTCAAAGCCGACGATCTATCGTAAAAAACATCGAGCGCAAGCCCTCCCTTGCGCTCGATCCAGGCCCCCGCTTACAACGCATACTTCTGCAAATTACCCATCATCTCTTTCAACGCTTCAATGTTGTCCTTTGGATGCGCCGCGCCCTCAAAGTCGCAGATCTGTTGCCAGTGGGCGGCGACGTCTTCCGGGGAGAAACCTTCGCGTGGATCGAAGCCGGCGCCGAGGCTGCGCTCCCAGCGCACTTTGCCCATCCAGCCGCCGCCGACCTCGAACAGACCCGAGGTTTCCTGGCAGTTTTCGCTGGCCAGGTACACCACCAGCGGGCTGACCAGTTCCGGTTTCAGTTGTTCGAAGACTTGCGGCGGGATCAGGCCTTCGGTCATGCGCGTGCCGCCGGTGGGGGCGATGGCGTTGACCAGGATGTTGTTCTTGCGGCCTTCGAGGGCCAGGGTGCGAGTCAGACCGTACAGGCCGAGTTTGGCCATGCCGTAGTTGGACTGGCCGAAGTTGCCGTAGATGCCCGAAGTGGACGCGGTGAAGATCACCCGCCCGTAGTTCTGCTCGCGCATGTGCGGCCAGGCGGCGCGGGTGACTTTGTAGGCGCCTTCGACATGGACCCGGTAAACCAGATCCCAATCACTGTCGTCCATCTTGTGGAACGTCTTGTCCCGCAGGATGCCGGCGTTGTTGACCACTACGTCGATACGGCCGAAAGCGTCGAGGGCGTGCTGGACGATTTTCTCGCCATCAGTCACCGAGTCATGGTTGGCCACGGCGGTGCCGCCCGCCTCACGGATTTCGGCGACCACCCGGTCAGCCGCCGAGGCGTTGGCGCCCTCGCCCTGGGTGGAACCGCCGAGGTCGTTGACCAACACCCTGGCCCCCTGTTTGGCGAATAACAAGGCATGGGCCCGTCCCAGGCCACCACCGGCACCGGTGACGATCACGACTTTATCTTCAAAGCGCACAGACTCATTCATTACCCAACTCCAGCAGGCCAAGGGACAGTGACCTCAGTGTCAGGCACCGGACGGGGGCCGACAATCAACTGGGCGGGGGCTGAATGGTGGGCAATAAGGTACAGGGATGATTGCGCAGTCGCGGCCGTTGCGGCCGCGACTGACGATCAAGAGCAGGCGATTTTCAGCGACGGCGAGTCCAATTGATCACGAAACGCCAGGTAATGCCGGAGCACCTGCGCCGGTGCTTCGATCTGCGGGTAATGACCGATACCGGGTAACAGCACGCTGTCGGCTTTGGGGATCAATTCCCGATAACGCTCGACCATATGACTGCCGGATACCGGATCCACTTCACCGTCAATCACCCGCATCGGCACGCCTCCCGACTGCATTGCACTGATCCAGCGGTCGCGCTGGGCACGGCGTTGCGGCACGTAGTTGATCAACTTGTGCAGCACCCGCGTGCCGCGATTGCTGTCGATCAAACTCCAGAAATCATCCAGCTCACTTTCGCTGGGGCGAGTCTGCGGGCCGAAGATCTGGCGGAAGCTCTTGACCAGCGCATCACGCGAAAAGGCGCGCCCGATCATCCAGCCCAAGGGGCTGAGCAGCAGTTTTTGCATCAACACCGGCCGATGGGTTTCGGGGAACAGGCCGCCGTTGAGGAACACGCAGCTGGCAATCTCTGCACGCGCCTCGACATGCCGGGCGAGCAATTCTTGAGCGACACTGTCGCCGTAGTCATGTGCCAGCACGTGCACCCCCTGGTCTATTCCCAGGTGCGCCAGCAATGCCTGTTGCAAGTCGGCCTGTTCCAGCAGGCAGTAGTCATGATCCTGGGGCTTGGCCGAATCGCCAAAACCGAGCATGTCGCAGGCGATCACCCGATAGTGCTGGGCCAAGGGCTGCCACAAGTAGTGCCAATCCCAACTGGCGGTAGGAAAGCCGTGGATCAACAGCAGGGGCTCACCCTGCCCGGCCACCCAATAGCGAATGGTATGACCACGGAAGACCAGACTCTGGCTGCGTTTGCGCCAGACGCATAGCGGTATCTCGGTGAGTGGCATTAGAGTCTGTACCCCGGGTCTTGTTTATCCAGCTTGCGTAGCAATGCCGGCCAGGCCAGTGCGCCGCCCATGCCTTGTGCGCTGCGGGTCACACCAGCGATCATCGCCTTGGCGCCCGCAAGGATCTGCGGCTCGATGGCAATCAGTTCAGCCCCGCCGTTCTGGGCCAGGACCTGGATGTCGCAGGCACGCTGGAAGGTGAACATCATCAGAAAGGTGTCGGCGATGCTGGCACCGCAGGTCAACAGGCCGTGGTTGTGCAGCATGAGGAAGTTGTTGTCACCGAGGTCGGCCTGCAGCCGGGCCTTTTCCTCATGATTCAGCGCAACCCCCTCGTAACCGTGATAGGCCAGGCTCGACAGCACAAACAGCGCCTGTTGGCTGATCGGCAATACGCCCTGCTTCTGCGCGGACACCGCCACGCCGGCTGCAGTGTGGGTGTGCAGCACGCAGACCACGTCGTGCCGCACTTCGTGAACCGCGCTATGGATGGTGTAGCCGGCTGGGTTGATTTCGTAGGGACTGTCCATCAGTTTGTTGCCGGCCTGATCGACCTTGACCAGGCTCGAGGCAGTGATTTCGTGAAACATCATGCCGTAGGGGTTGATCAGGAAATCTTCCGTGCCTGGCACCTTGGCCGAGATGTGCGTAAAGATCAGATCGTCCCAGCCATGGGCGGCCACCAGCCGGTAACAGGCAGCCAAATCCACACGGGCTTGCCATTCAGCGGCGCTGACCTGGTTTTTCACGCTCTGGACGGGGGCTACGCTCACGGCAAGGACCTCGAGATTCTTATTATTTTCTGGCAGTGATCGCAGTCTAGTCAGGAGTGTTGATTAGGGTAGTTGCATTGGCAGCCAGCTTACTGACCCAACGAGTCAGTCAGCTGATAAGTCTCATATGACGTGATGCGGATCACAGCCAATGGGTTAAAAGCGGCGCCGCGAACAGATTGAGCAAGCCGGTCAGAACCATCACCAGACCCGCCACCGAACCTTCTTCGCCACCCACTTCATGGGCACGGCTGACGCCAGCACCGTGGGCACCAACGCCGAACAACGCGCCACGCGCCAGCGCACTGCGCAGCGGCAGCCACTTGAGCAGGATCCCACCGAGCATGGCCCCAAACACCCCGGTGAACATCACGAACACCGCGGTCAACTCCGGCACGCCGCCCATGTCATGGGCCAGGGGCATGGCGAAGGGCGTGGTGATCGAGCGCGGCAGCAACGACAGGGTCACCGAGCTGTCCAGCGCCAGTGCACGAGCCAGGGCAAACGAACTGCCCATTGAAGCAGCGCTGCCCGCCAGCATGCCCAGGAGCAATGCTGGCCAATGGCGAATCAACATCTGTCGCTGCTGCCAGATCGGCACCGCAAAGGCCACGGTGACGGGACCCAGCACGGCCATCAGCCAATGGGTATTTTTTGCGTATTCGCTATAGGTCGCGTGCAGCGCAATAGCCGTGAGCAGCAGGATGGCGGGCACCAGAATCAAGGGTGACAGCAGGTAACGTCCGCTGCGTTTATAGAGCCAGCGACTGAACACCCATTGGCCGGCAATACCAGCGTGCGACTGGAAGAGTTGGCAGAGACTCCCTTTCTGCTTTATCAGCGCAGTTTCGTGCTTAATGAACGCTTGCTCCAGGCCTGCCAGCAGGTCGGCTTCACGCCCAAGGAAGGCGGCCGCAGCGGCCAGGCGGATTTTCTCGTGGCCCTGGTGGCGGCCGGTCAGGGCGTAGTGTTGCTGCCCAGGGTGGTTGCACGCGCACTGCAACGTCCAGGTGTCGCGCGCCTGGCCCTGCAGGCGCCTGACTATCTGCGCTGGGACATTACCTTTATCTGGCGGCAGGGCGCCTATCTGTCGAAAGCCGCCCAGGCCTGGCTCGCGCTGCTGCGCGAATACCCGGTCAGCCGCGCAATGCCGTGATCAGCTCATTGAGCCACGGCTCGGCATCGCTTTCCGGGGTCACGCTTTCGCTGGCATCCAGACGCAACATCGGCAGGATCTCGCGCACGCCCAATTCGCCGAACAACTCACGCATCTGTTCGCCGCCACCGCAGAAGGTATCGCCATAGCTGGCATCACCCAGACCGATCACCGCCCCGGGCAGCCCACGCAAGGCGCCCGGCAGTTGGTCACGCAGCGTCGAGTACAGTGGCTGCAAATTGTCAGGCAACTCGCCCATGCCGGTGGTCGAGGTCACGGCAAGCAAAGCCTCGGGAGCAAACGCCTGCACATCGGCAAGGCTGGCGCGCGGGTTATGCCAGCCCTCAAAACCTGCATCATTGAGTAACTTGCACGCGTGCCGGGCAACTTCTTCTGCTGTGCCGTACACCGAGCCGGAAAGGATGGCGACTTTCATCAATCTGATCCTGAAGCTGAGTCAAAGACCGGCGATCTTAACAGCTGGCAAAAAAAAACTGCGATTGAGTCTCAACGAGCACTGATGGCATGTGGACAGCCGTCGGCCATGCCTTAAAATAAATGGCACCCTTCAACCCCCAGTGGATGCCCCGATGATCAATGCGCAATTGCTGCAAATGGTGATTAATGCTTCGAACGACGGGATAGTGATTTCTGAAAAGGAAGGCGAAGACGCCATTCTGATTTACGTGAATCCGGCGTTCGAAAAGCTTACGGGTTACAGCGCTGAAGAAATTCTTTACCAGGACTGTCGTTTTCTACAGTCAGGTGATCGTGAGCAAGGGGCGCTCGATACGGTTCGTGAAACCCTTAAGAGCAATGGCTCGTGCCGCGAAATCCTGCGCAATTACCGCAAGGACGGCACACCATTCTGGAATGAGCTGTCGCTTTCCTCGGTTTACAACGAGAGCGACGGTCAGACATATTTTGTCGGCGTTCAAAAAGATGTGACCGTGCAGGTGAAGGCCCAGTTACGTGTTGCTCAGTTGGAAGCACAACTGGCTGAAGCCCAGGCGGAAATTCGCGCACTGAAGGCGACCAGCGGTCAGAACCAGTTAGCGAATTAATGGTCACTAACTACAATCACCAATAACTTTGTAACTATATCCTTCGAGCTAGCCATGCAGCGCGACGCCCTCCTGACCCAGGATGAGCTGGACTTCATCCGAACCATGCAACACAACCCGCAGCTCAACGTGCGTGATGCGTCGTCGAGCCTGCTGGTTAATGGCGGTTCGCAAATCCGGGATCTGCTCACCCGCCTGGCGGCAAATGAACAAGTCACTATCCAGGCGCAATTCGAAAACCAGCAGATCACCTTCCCCCTGCACCTGGAAGAAGATGAATTTCATGCGCTGCATTTACGCTTGGGCGTGCCCAGCATTTATGAAGGTGGGCCGATGGTGCGACCCTGGCGCCTGGCACTTGAAGAGCCGGTCGCCCTGGATAATGCCAAAGGTCAGCCAAGCGCATTATGGGTGCACGAAATTTCGTTCAAGGGTGTCTTGTTGGAAGTGCGCAATCGCACCAAGCCGCCGAAAGGCTTTTCGCTGTGGTTCAGTCCTTCAGGGTATGAGCGCATTGCGTTGCGCGGGACCTTCGAACGGCAGAACGAGCAAGGCTTTTATGCGTACCGACTCAATCAGGGCAATACCGGCGAAACCGAGCGGTTACGCCAGTACATTCTCCAGCAGCATCGCCTGAGCCATCCCGCCCTGCACCTCTGAGCATCAAGTATCCAGCGTTCCGCCGAGAAAGTGCTGCAGACGCTGGCGCATCCCCATCCCTTCATTACCCAGGCAGCCGATCGACGAACCGGCCAGCTTGTCTTGCGCCAATTCCGAAGCCGACCCCGCCAACAGCGTTTGGCAATCCACACTCATTGCCAGGCGGTTCAAGCGCCGCATGAAATCGGAAGCGGGTGCGCGATTGGAAACCAGCACCAACGCCTGCGGCTGGATTTTTTCACAGATCAGCGTCAACTCATCAATGGGGTTACCGAGCGCCAGGACCCTGACCGTAATATCCTCACTGCTCAAATACAAGCCGGCCAGCAACAACTCCAACTCAAGACAATGCCCTTCAATCCCGGCCACTGCCACCTGCGCGGTTTTCGGTCCCCGCGCTATCATCAGGCGCTGCATCACCCGGGAACGCAGGAACGCATCAAGCATCACCCACTCACTGGCTCGAGCAAAATGATCCTTGTGCTGCAGAGCCTGACTCCAGACCGGCATGAAAATGTTCTGGAACACCACAGGCGCAGCATAGGTAGAGAACACCTGACCGTAGATGCGTGTCAGTTCAAGGTCGTCATAATTGACCATTGCTGTGCGAATCTGTCCTTGCCACTGCGCGTAATCCGCCTGAACCAACTCATCGGGAATAAAGTCCGACAACGCCTCATTGACCTGAGTCCGCGCCAGGATCTGGCCCACCTTGCCGACGGGTACACCCCGCGCAATCCAGCCGAGAATGCTGCGAATCGCACGGATATCGCTCTCGCTATAGAGCCGGTGACCACTTTCGGTGCGTGTCGGCTGAATCAAGCCGTAACGTCGCTCCCAGGCACGCAAGGTCACCGGGTTAACACCGGTCAAGCGCGCGACATCTCGGATGGGAACCAGACTCACTTGTCTGGCTGCGCGATCTTCGAGCGACAATCCGGCAGGCTCAATGATTTCAGGCATGAGAGAAAAACTCTGGAGCGATTTGGATCCTATTTTAGCGGGCAATGCTACCTCCTACACAAGTAGGCAGCACGTCCGACGAATATCGACGCTATTTTTTGCTAAAATCTGGAATATTCCTTGCTTGTCCCAAGGTGCAGCCCACTACCCCGGCGCTGCGCTGTGCACGCTTCCTACCCGGAATCACGTGCGAGTCCTACGGAGATATAAAATGTCGACCTCCCCCGTCACCCTGATGGTGGCGCGCCGCGTTGCCAGCGGGCGCTATCAAGACCTGATCGCCTGGTTACGCGAAGGCGAACAACTGGCCACCGACTTCAGCGGTTATCTCGGTTCCGGCGTGCTGGCCCCGCCGCCCGGTGATGACGAATTCCAGATTATCTTCCGCTTCGCTGATGAGCACACCCTGCATGCCTGGGAGCACTCCGCCTCGCGTACCGCATGGCTGGAACGCGGCAGCGACTTGTTTGCCCATCCCTCGGAGCACCGGGTCAGCGGCATCGACGGCTGGTTCGGCGCGGCAGATCAACGCCCTCCACGCTGGAAGCAGGCCGTGGCGATCTGGCTGGCGTTCTTCCCGGTGTCGCTGCTATTCAACTTTGTCCTGGGTCCGCTGCTCGGTGAACTGGACATGCTCGCACGGGTGTTAATCAGCACCCTGGCCCTGACACCGCTGATGGTCTATTTTTTCATTCCACTGTCGACCCGCTTGCTGGCCAACTGGCTGCACCGTGCACCTGCACGGTCAATGCCGGCCGAAGTTGCACCGCAAAATCACTGACTCCAGCCTTTGAGGTAACCGGCTCGCGGCACTGGTATAGTTTTGCCCTACCTGCGAAGCGAGCCGTCCATGACCTCCTCCCCTGCCCCGATCCTGATCACCGGCGCCAGCCAGCGCGTCGGCCTGCACTGCGCGCAGCGCCTGCTGGAAGACGGCCATTCGGTGATCATCAGCTATCGCACCGAGCGCCCGGGCGTGCAGACCTTGCGTGAACAGGGGGCCATCACCTTGTATGCGGATTTTTCCTGCGAAACCGGAATTATCGCGTTCATCGATGAACTCAAGCGCCATACACCCTGCCTGCGCGCCATTGTGCATAACGCTTCGGCATGGATTGCGGAAACACCTGACAACGAAGCAGCCGCCTTCGCACAGATGGTCAACGTCCACATGCTCGCGCCCTACCTGATCAATTTGCACTGCGCCGCGCTGCTGCAGCGCTCAAGCCCGGCCGACATCGTTCACATCAGCGACGATGTGACCCGCAAGGGCAGCAGCAAGCACATTGCTTACTGCGCCAGCAAAGCCGGGTTAGACAGCCTGACCCTGTCGTTCGCCGCTCGTTATGCGCCGGCAATCAAGGTCAACGGCATCGCCCCGGCCCTGCTACTGTTCAATGCTGACGACGACGCGGCCTACCGCGCCAAGGCCCTGGCCAAGTCGGCGCTGGGCTTCGAGCCCGGCAGCGAGGTCGTCTACCAGAGCCTGCGCTATCTGCTGGACAACCCCTATGTCACGGGCACCACCCTCACCGTCAACGGCGGCCGGCACGTCAAGTAAGCCGACTCGCGAGGAAACAGCATGAGCTCGACCCTGCCCCAGCAGTACCGCGAGATCCTCATTGGCCTGGGTGAGAACCCCGATCGCGAGGGGCTGCTCGACACGCCAGTACGCGCGGCGAAGGCCATGCAGTACCTGTGTCATGGTTATGGGCAAAGCGTCGAAGAGATCGTCAACGGTGCATTGTTCGCCTCTGACAACGATGAAATGGTGATCGTCGACAACATCGAACTCTACTCACTCTGCGAACATCACCTGCTGCCCTTCATCGGCAAGGCCCATGTAGCTTATATTCCTACAGGCAAGGTGCTGGGCCTGTCGAAGATCGCCAGAATCGTCGACATGTTCGCGCGGCGCCTGCAGATCCAGGAAAACCTCACCCGGCAGATCGCCGAGGCGCTGCAAGGTGTCACCAACGCCGCCGGCGTAGCCGTAGTGATCGAGGCCCGGCACATGTGCATGATGATGCGCGGCGTCGAGAAACAGAATTCGACCATGAACACCTCGGTGATGCTCGGCGCCTTCCGCGACTCGAGCAACACGCGCCAGGAGTTCCTGCAATTGATTGGACGGAGCAAGTAGCAATGCCACAACTTCAACCGGGAATGGCCCGGATCCGGGTAAAAGACCTGTGTTTGCGGACCTTCATTGGCATCAATGAGGACGAAATCCTCAACAAGCAGGATGTGCTGATCAACCTGACCATCCTCTACGCAGCCCAGGAAGCAGTGCGCGATAATGACATCGACCACGCGCTGAACTATCGCACCATCACCAAGGCAATCATCGCCCATGTCGAGGGCAACCGTTTTGCCCTGCTCGAACGCATGACCCAGGAATTGCTCGACCTGGTCATGGCCAACCAGAGCGTGTTGTACGCCGAAGTTGAAGTCGACAAACCTCACGCCTTGCGCTTTGCCGAGTCGGTTTCGATTACGCTCGCGGCGAGCCGCTGAGCTTGGAGCTATAGCCCTCAAGCTTTAAGCTAGTAGCCACCGTCACCCATCTTGCAGCTTCAAGCTTGAAGCTTGCCGCTGTCCCAGGGACTCCCCATGACCCCCCAAGAACAACTGGAACTCGAAGCCGCCGCCTTTCGCCGGCTGGTCGCCCACCTGGACAGCCGCAAGGATGTGCAGAATATCGACCTGATGAACCTCTCCGGCTTCTGCCGCAACTGCCTGTCCAAGTGGTACAAGGCCGCAGCTGACGAGCGCCAGATCGAGGTCAGCCTCGATGATGCCCGCGAAGTCGTCTATGGCATGCCGTACGCCGAGTGGAAAGCCCAATACCAGCAAGAAGCCAGCGCCGAACAACAGGCGGCGTTCGCCAAAGGAAAAACCCATGACTGACCTGAACACCCTGCGCGCCAGCCTCAACAACGGCGAACATGCATTTGCCGATACCTTGGCGTTTATCGCTGCAGGCTACGATTACCAGCCACAAGCCTTCAACAACGGCGGCGTGGAAAACGCCGCCGGCCAGAACGAAGGCTCATGCAAGACTCTGGGCCTGGCCCTGCTCGAAGGCCTGAGCGATAAAGAGGCCCTGCTGGCGTTCGGCGAACACTACCGCTCGGTACTGGCGACGCCAGAAGGCACCGACCACGGCAACATCCGCGCGCTGATTGCCCACGGACTGGCCGGTGTGAAGTTCACCACCCAGCCCCTGACTCGCCGCTGAGCCCTGAATCGCGGACAAGAAAAAACCGGCCTTGCAGACTGTGTGAAAACACACTGATGAAGGCCCAAGCAAACGCCCCGACTTGTTCGGGGCGTTTTGTTTTGTATTGGCAGCAGACGAAAAAGGCCTCTCAGCCCATCAAAGCCATCAGATGGCGCACACCGAGCACTTTAATCGCTCGTTTCAGGTTATAAGCATTCACCGCCAAGGCCATTTCAGCTTTTGTCCCCTCCAGTTGTCGCAGCAAGAAACGGCCATTACCAAATAGCCATTGCTTGAGGTTGCCGAAAGGGTGCTCAACGATGGATCTTCGCTTGGCCATCATCTCAGGATGCGCCTGCATCCTTTGCTCCATCCGCTCAAAAGCCTCTTCATGGGCATGTC
This sequence comes from Pseudomonas sp. Pse1, assembly GCF_024519635.1. Taxonomy (NCBI): domain Bacteria; kingdom Pseudomonadati; phylum Pseudomonadota; class Gammaproteobacteria; order Pseudomonadales; family Pseudomonadaceae; genus Pseudomonas; species Pseudomonas sp. Pse1. The sequence goes on along the minus strand of NZ_JALJRO010000004.1, from coordinate 72,577 downwards.
GTGAGGATGCGACCGCCTGAAACTTGCTGCCATCGATGGCCACCAAGTCACCTGCGATCAGGCCTGCCGTGCGGCAAAATCGAACGAAAGCACGGCAGGTCGCGATGAAGGCGGGTTTATTGTTCTTGCGAAAATCGGCGATGGTCTTGAAGTCGGGCTTGAGCCGGTTGATCAGCCACATCACTTCGATGTTGCGCTGACACTCGGCTTCAAGGCGTCGCGATGAGCGAATCCGCTGAAAATAGCCGTAGAGGTAGAGTTTTGGCTGATCGGCGGGATCATAAGCAGGGCGCCCCGTGCTTTTTGGAATCGCTTTATCGAAGCCCAGTTGCACCAGATCCAGCTTGGCAACGTACAGGTCAATGACGCGAACGAGGTGATCCTCGGGGATCAACTCTTCCAACGAGACCGGGAATAGGCTGGTCTGGCTGCGGGACTCACCTTGGATGTAGGCCATAACGAAAAATGCTCCGTATCTTTCGATACGGAGCATTTTCTTTGAGCACTGCGCAGATTGCTAGGTTTTCACACAGTCTGCTTGGCCGGTTTTTTCTTTCGCTCAGACTCAAGCGTTCTTCAGGTTATCCAGATAACGCTCGGCATCCAGTGCGGCCATGCAGCCGGCGCCAGCCGAGGTGATTGCCTGACGGTAAACGTGGTCAGCCACGTCACCGGCAGCAAAGATACCTTCGATGCTGGTGGCAGTAGCATTGCCATCACGGCCGCCCTGCACAACCAGATAACCGTCTTTCAAAGTCAACTGACCTTCAAACAGCGAAGTGTTCGGCGTGTGGCCGATGGCGATGAACACGCCGTCGACTTTCAGCTCGTCGAAGCTGCCATCGTTGTTTTTCAGACGCGCACCGGTCACACCCATGTTGTCGCCCAACACTTCATCCAAATTGGCGTTGAGCTTGAGGATGATCTTGCCTTCAGCCACACGAGCGTTGAGCTTGTCGATCAGGATCTTCTCGGCGCGGAAGGTTTCACGGCGGTGAACCAGGGTCACGGTGCTGGCGATGTTGGCCAGGTACAGCGCCTCTTCCACGGCGGTGTTGCCACCACCGACCACGGCCACTGGCTTGTTGCGATAGAAGAAACCGTCGCAGGTGGCGCAGGCGGAAACGCCCTTGCCCATGAAGGCTTCTTCCGACGGCAGACCCAGGTAACGCGCGCTGGCGCCGGTGGCGATAATCAGTGCGTCGCAGGTGTAAGTGCCGCTGTCACCGGTCAAGGTGTAAGGCTTGGCAGCGAAGTCGACGGCGTTGATGTGGTCGAAGACGATTTCAGTCTCGAAGCGCTCGGCGTGCTCTTTCATCCGCTCCATCAGCGCCGGGCCGGTCAAGCCATGGACGTCGCCCGGCCAGTTGTCGACTTCGGTGGTGGTGGTCAACTGACCGCCTGCCTGCATGCCGGTGATCAGCAGCGGCTTGAGGTTGGCGCGGGCAGCATAGACCGCAGCGCTGTAACCGGCAGGGCCGGAACCGAGAATAATTACACGCGAATGACGTACATCAGACATGACTCACTCCTGTCGACCGGCCGCTGTTAACGGGCGCGGATTGCCGGATTGCCGGCTGGAATAAAAAAGGACCGTGCCTGCACTTGGGGAAGCGCTGTAGTAGGACAGCCCTGAAAAATAATGGGTGCAGCGTATCGAGGAGGCGAAGATTAAGGAAATACGGATTAACAATCCAGCTCATAGGCGGTCTCTATGTGCTGGAGGTCGAATTCACGGCGCCTTTGTTACAGTTAATGTCGATCCCGCTGCCGTGCTTTCGCCTGCTGGGCAAAGCCGGTAAGGTCGGCGCGTTTTCCCATTGCCCGGAGCACCCTATGCCCGCCCCTGTTCTGTCCGGCCCGCAATATCTGCGCGAAGGCCTGAAGCTGGTCCTGAGTCCCGGCCTGCGTCTGTTCGTGCTATTGCCGCTGGCCATCAACCTGTTGCTGTTCGTCGGATTGATCTACCTGGCCGGTCATCAGTTCAGCCTGTGGGTCGATACGCTGATGCCATCGCTGCCTGACTGGCTGAGTTTCCTCAGTTATGTGCTGTGGCCACTGTTCGTGGTGCTGGTGCTGCTGATGGTGTTCTTCACGTTCACCATGCTCGCCAACATCATCGCTGCACCGTTCAACGGCTTTCTCGCGGAAAAAGTCGAAGTGGTGGTGCGTGGCACCGATGACTTCCCCGCCTTCAGCTGGGGTGAACTGGTGGCCATGGTCCCACGCACCCTGGCTCGCGAGATGCGCAAACTGGGGTACTTCCTGCCCAGGGCGCTGGCGCTGTTCATCCTGTCGTTCATCCCGGTGGTCAACCTGATCGCCGCGCCGCTGTGGCTGATCTTCGGCGTGTGGATGATGGCGATCCAGTACATCGACTACCCGGCAGACAACCACAAACTGGGCTGGAACGAGATGCTCGCCTGGCTGCGGGAAAAGCGCTGGCAGAGCATGAGTTTCGGCGGCAGCGTGTACCTGGTGCTGCTGATTCCTGTGGTCAACATCCTGATGATGCCGGCGGCCGTGGCCGGGGCCACGCTGTTCTGGGTGCGTGAGCGTGGGGCGGAGAATCTGGTCGCTCGCCAGCGCTGAGTCGGTCACCTATTCGTCATCACCTCGTCACAATGACGACATGGCCTCAGCCGACACTGAGGTCATGACGACAGCCCTGCATATCACCCTGATCACAGAAACCTTTCCACCGGAAATCAACGGCGTGGCCAACACTCTGGGCCGCCTGTGCGATGGCTTGCGCGCGCGGGGACACCAGGTAGAGTTGGTCCGCCCGCGCCAGGATTGCGACCAACAAGCCACCAGCGACGATGCCGTGTTGCTGTGCCGAGGCTGGCCACTGCCGGGCTACCCCGGTCTGCAGTGGGGCCAGTCGTCGATGCACAAGTTGCTGCGGCGCTGGAAACGTCAGCGTCCGGACGTGCTGTACATCGCCACTGAAGGGCCTTTGGGCCTGTCTGCGTTGCGCGCCGCACGGCGCCTGGGAATCGCCGTGGTCAGCGGCTTTCACACCAACTTCCAGCAGTACTCCAGTCAATATGGCTTCGGTTTGCTGACGCGCCTGCTGACCCACTATTTGCGCTGGTTCCACAATCGCTCGGCCCTGACCCTGGTGCCCAGCGCGAGCCAGCAACTGGAACTGGAACGGCGGCATTTCGAGCGCCTATCGCTGCTGTCCCGAGGTGTCGATAGTCAGTTGTTCCATCCGGCCAAACGGCTGGCGTCGTTGCGGGAAAGTTGGGGGCTTGGCGCTGACGATATCGCAGTGATCCACGTCGGCAGACTGGCACCGGAGAAGAATCTGGGGTTGCTCAAACGCTGTTACGAGCACCTGCTCGCGAGTTATCCACAACGGCGGATGAAGCTGATTGTGGTGGGCGATGGTCCGCAACGGGCGGCGCTGGAGAAAGAACTGCCAGAGGCAATCTTCTGTGGTTCACAACGTGGCGAAGCGCTGGCTTGCCACTACGCCTCGGGGGATGTGTTTGTGTTCCCCAGCCTGACCGAAACTTTTGGCAATGTGGTGCTTGAGGCGCTGGCCTCAGGCTTGGGCGTGGTGGCCTACGATCAGGCCGCCGCCGCGCAGCACATCCGCCATGGCTACAACGGGGTGTTGGCGATGCCGGGTGATGAAGAAGCTTTTTGCGACGCCGCCAGCTGGATGCTGGAACAAGCGGAAACCCTGCGCTGCATCCGCCTCAATGCCCGCCAGCACGCCAGCCGTCAGGGCTGGGCGGCGATCATCGAGCAGTTCGAGGGGCAGTTGCGCGGCGCCTGCCAGGGCCCCGCGCCAACGTCCGTTGAGACGCCGCTTACACCAGTGTCATCAACGCTTCGCGACTGAATGGCAGAATCTCGCCTTCGCGTCCGTCACGGACTTTCTGTGCCCAATCCGGGTCGACCAGCAGCGCACGCCCCACCGCCACCAGATCGAACTCGTCCTTGTTCAGGCGCTCCAGCAGGTTTTCCAGGCTAGCCGGTTGCGCGACTTTGTCGGTGTTGACCATGAACTGCAGGAACTCGCCGTCCAGACCAACGCTACCAACGGTGATGGTCGGTTTGCCGGTCAACACGCGAGTCCAGCCAGCGAGGTTGAGGTCAGACCCTTCGAATTCCGGCTCCCAGAAACGCCGTGTCGAGCAATGGAAAATGTCCACACCGGCGTCGGACAACGGCTTGAGGAATTCACCCAGTGCCTCGGACGTCTGCACCAGTCGCGCGCTGTAGTCCTGCTGCTTCCACTGTGAGAAACGGAAAATGATCGGAAAACCTTCGCCCACCGCAGCGCGCACCGCCTGGATCAGCTCAATGGCAAAGCGCGAGCGGTTGGCCAGGCTGCCGCCGTATTCATCGGTACGCTGGTTGCTCTGCTCCCAGAAAAACTGGTCAATCAAATAACCGTGGGCACCGTGGATTTCCACGCCGTCCATGCCGACGCTTTGCGCATCCTTGGCCGCCTGGGCGAAGGCCGCGATGACGTCCTGGATATCCTGATGGGTCATGCCGTGCACCACAACCTGCCCGTCCTTGAGTTTTTCCGACGGGCCGTAGCCTGGAACGCTGGCGTCCGGCTCAGTGCCTATGCGTCGCACATTACCGACATGCCAGAGTTGCGGGACGATCTTGCCGCCTTCGGCATGCACCGCGTCGACGACTTTCTTCCAGCCGGCCAGAGCCGCTTCGCCATAGAACTGCGGAACGTTCGGGTAGCCATTGGCTGCCTTGTGACCCACCGTAGTGCCTTCAGTGATGATCAAACCCACGCCAGCCGCCGCACGACGACGGTAATACTCGATCACTTTGGAATTCGGCACGCCACCCGGGGAAAACGAACGGGTCATCGGCGCCATGACCACACGGGTAGGCAGCTCAAGATTGGCGAGGTGGAAAGGTTTGAACAAGGCTTGAACAGGCATGCGGCACTCCACAGGGACGCGAGGTTTATGACGAGCATAATATGGAGCGATGAATGCTTTGGGTAGCACTATTGATTTGAATGATTAAGGTTTAAAACGAAGGGAGAATTTGCTGGGCCGGAATCCCGGCGCCAGCAAAGGCAAACTAGCGCAACGCCTTCTCGATAGCTTGCACCACCGTAGGATCATCCGGAGCAGTGCGCGGTGAGAAACGCGCCAGAACGCGGCCGTCTTTACCCAGCAGGAATTTTTCGAAGTTCCAGGTGATGTCCCCGGGAAATTCCGCTCCTTCGCCGGCCAACAGCCGATACAGTTGGTGACGCTCGTGACCGTTGACCTCCAGCTTGCTCGACAACGGGAAGCTCACGCCATAGTTGAGGCTGCAAAAATCCTTGATCTCGCTCTCAGTGCCCGGCTCCTGCCCGGCAAACTGGTTGCACGGCAAACCGAGGACGCTGAAACCCTGCCCCTTATATTGCTGATAGAGGTTTTCCAGAGCAGCATATTGTGGGGTCAGACCACACTTGGACGCGACGTTGACCACCAGTACGACATGGCCTTTGAAAGGCGCCAGCGGCAATGCCGCACCGTCCAGAGTTTTCAATGTAAGGTCGTGAAAAGCACTCATGGCAAACTCCAGATATCCCGTGTTTTTCTCGAAAAGCCCTTAGCACGCTATGCTCCGGCGTCCGTTGAACGTCGCCGACTAAAAAGGCGCCCCTCGGGCGCCTCTCCAGATATCTGAGCTTAGCGCAGATATCAGTGGTGGTGACCACCTTCGCCATGAACGTGGCCGTGAGCCACTTCTTCCTGGCTGGCGTCACGGATAGCCACGATCTTGACTTCGAACGTCAGGCGCTGGCCAGCCAATGGGTGGTTGCCGTCAACGGTGACGTCGTCGCCGTCCAGGTCACGGATGGTGACGATTTGCATCTGGCCGTCCGGCGCGGAAGCGTGGAACTGCATGCCCACTTCCAGTTCGTCGACGCCTTCGAACATGCTGCGGCTCAGGGTGCTGACCAGTTCAGCAGCGTACTCGCCGTAAGCGTCTTCAGGCTCAACGGACACTTTCAGCTCGTCGCCGACTGCTTTACCTTCCAGGGCTTTTTCCAGGCCTGGAATGATGTTGCCTGCGCCTTGCAGGTAGACCAGCGGTGCGCCGCCGGCGGAGCTGTCGATGACCTCACCAGCGTCGTTGGTCAGGGTATAGTCGATGGAGACAGCCTTATTGGCGGCGATCAGCATGGGGCGAGACCTTTTGCAGAAGAATAAAGAATGGACAAGTTTAGCGAAGCAATCGCCCGAAAGCGAACGGAACCCGGACCAACGGCCCGCGTCGACCCTATCGATGATCACCGGTTTCCATCAGGACGAAGAAGGCCACTGGGTGGCCGAGCTATCCTGTGGCCACACCCAGCACCTGCGGCACCAGCCACCCTGGCAATCCCGGGCCTGGGTCGAAGACCCGCTGCAACGCCAGGAAAAAATTGGCCAGCCCTTCGCGTGCGGTTGGTGCGCTCAAGGCGCGGTTAGCGCTAACCTTGTCGTCTGAATTTCGGTCGTCGGCCAGGCTTGGGCCGACACCTTGCCATGCACCCGCAGAGAATTCGCATGCAAACTTTTTTTATTGCACCCACCGACTTTGGTGTGGGCCTGACCTCCATCAGCCTCGGACTGGTGCGCACCCTCGAACGGGCCGGCCTCAAAGTCGGCTTCTTCAAACCGATTGCCCAGCCCCACCCCGGCGACACTGGCCCGGAACGCTCCACCGAACTGGTGGCTCGTACCCACGGTTTGAAACCACCGCAACCCCTGGGCCTGGCGCACGTCGAGCGGATGCTCGGCGACGGCCAGCTCGATGAGTTGCTGGAAGAAATCGTCACCCTGTACCAGCAAGCCGCGATCGGCAAAGACGTGCTGATCGTCGAAGGCATGGTGCCCACCCGCAGCGCCAGTTACGCCGCGCGGGTCAACCTGCACCTGGCGAAAAGCCTGGATGCCGAGGTGATCCTGGTCTCGGCCCCGGAAAACGAAGTGCTCACCGAGCTGTCCGGCAGGGTTGAATTGCAGGCGCAACTGTTCGGCGGGCCGAAAGACCAGAAAGTCCTCGGCGTGATCCTCAACAAGGTGAAGACCGATGAAAGCATGGAAGCCTTCGCCGCACGCCTGAAAGAACACTCGCCTCTGCTGCGCAGTGGTGATTTCCGCCTGCTCGGGTGCATTCCGTTCCAGCCTGAACTGAATGCCCCGCGCACCCGCGACGTGGCCGACCTGATGGGCGCACAAGTGCTGAATGCCGGCGACTACGAAACACGGCGCATGACCAAGATCATCATTTGCGCTCGAACCATGCGCAACACCGTTGAGCTGCTCAAGCCCGGCGTGCTGGTGGTGACCCCGGGCGATCGCGACGACATTATCCTGGCTGTCAGCTTGGCTGCACTCAACGGGGTACCCCTGGCCGGCCTGTTGCTGACCAGCGACACCCTGCCCGATCCGCGCATCATGGAGCTGTGCCGTGGAGCCCTGCAGGCCGGTTTGCCGGTGTTGTCGGTGAGCACGGGTTCCTACGACACCGCCAACCAGTTGAACGGCCTGAACAAGGAAATCCCGATCGACGACCGCGAGCGGGCGGAAATCATCACCGATTTCGTCGCCAGTCACCTCGACGCCAACTGGCTGCACCAGCGCTGCGGCACGCCGCGGGAGATGCGTCTGTCGCCAGCGGTGTTCCGCTACCAGTTGATCCAGCGCGCCCAGGCGGCGAACAAACGAATCGTCCTGCCTGAAGGCAGCGAACCACTGACCGTGCAAGCGGCGGCGATCTGTCAGGCCCGAGGCATTGCCCGCTGCGTGTTGCTGGCCAAGCCGGCCGACGTCGAAGCGGTGGCCCGCGCCCAAGGCATTGAATTACCACCGGGGCTGGAAATCCTCGACCCGGACCTGATCCGCGAGCGCTATGTCGAGCCGATGGTGGCCCTGCGCAAGACCAAGAGCCTCAACGCCCCGATGGCCGAACAGCAGCTTGAAGATCCGGTAGTGATCGGCACCATGATGCTGGCGCTGGATGAGGTCGACGGCCTGGTCTCGGGGGTCATCCACTCCACCGCCAATACCATTCGCCCGGCGCTGCAACTGATCAAGACCGCGCCCGGCTGTACCCTGGTGTCGTCGGTGTTCTTCATGCTGTTTCCGGAAGAAGTGCTGGTCTACGGCGACTGCATCATGAACCCGCACCCGAGCGCCAGCGAACTGGCGGAAATTGCCCTGCAAAGCGCCGACTCTGCAGCCGCGTTCGGCATCAGCCCACGGGTGGCGATGCTCAGCTATTCCAGCGGCGATTCCGCCAGTGGCGAGGAAGTCGAGAAGGTCCGCGAAGCGACCCTGCTGGCCCATGAGGCGCAACGTACCCTGCTGATCGATGGCCCGCTGCAGTACGACGCCGCCGCCAATGCCGACGTGGCCCGGCAACTGGCGCCCAACAGCCAGGTGGCCGGTCGCGCCACAGTGTTCATCTTCCCGGACCTGAACACCGGCAACACCACCCACAAGGCCGTGCAGCGCAGCGCCGATTGCGTCAGCCTTGGCCCAATGCTGCAAGGCCTGCGCAAACCGGTGAATGACTTGCCGCGCGGCGCCCAGGTCGACGACATCGTCTACACCATCGCCCTGACCGCGATTCAAGCCGCCAACCGACCTGTGGATGTCTAAATGCTGGATTTTCTCCCTGCTCCTGTCCGCGGCGTGATTGCGGCGCTGTTACTGGCACTCAACACTATCCTGCTGTGCTCGTTCCTGTTCTGCGTGGCGCTGGTCAAGGCCTTGCCGTTCGCATTCACCCAGCGCATTGCCGGCTGGCTGATGAGTCACACCCACGAAGCCTGGATCAGCCTCAACAAGGGCTGGATGAATCTGGTCCGGCGCACCCGCTGGCACGTCAGCGGCCTGCAAGGCCTGGACTACCAGCACTCCTACCTGATCACCAGCAACCACCAGAGCTGGGTCGACATTCTGGTGCTGCAATACGTGCTCAACCGGCGCATTCAGCCGCTGAAGTTCTTCCTCAAGCAGGAATTGATCTGGGTCCCGGTGATCGGCCTGGCCTGGTGGGCCTTGGGCTTTCCGTTCATGAAGCGCTACTCCAAGGCCTACCTGGAGAAGCACCCGGAAAAGAAAGGCAAGGACCTGGAAACCACCCGCAAAACCTGTGCGAAGTTTCGCAACAATCCCGTGGGTATTTTCAACTTCGTCGAAGGCACACGCTTCACCGAGGGCAAGCACAAGCAACAACAATCGCCATTCAAATACCTGCTCAAACCCAAGGCCGGCGGCATTGCCTTCGTTCTCGATGCCATGGGCGAGCAACTGGAATCCATCGTCAACGTGACCATCCACTACCCCGCCGGCCGCCCCGGCTTCTGGGACCTGCTGTGCGGCAATGTTGAAGACGTGGTGGTGCACCTCGAAGAACTGAAGATCCCTCCGCAGTTCATCGGCAAGAACTACGACCAGGACGGCGACTACCGCCTGCAGTTCCAGGGCTGGATTAACCAGTTGTGGCAGGACAAGGATGCTCTGCTCGCGCAGATGCATCGAGAATATCCGGCAAAGTCCTGAGGCGCCGGTACAGGCCCAATCGCGGGCAATCCAAGAGACACAAAAAAACCCGCCGATGATCACTCATCGGCGGGTTTTTCTTTAACCGCTAAGGCTTAGATCGCCCCACGCTGGCGCAGCAGATCCAGCACTTGCTTGACGCCCTCTTCCAGTGACACGGACTGGGTGTCGATCACCAGATTGGCATCCAGCGGCACGTCGTACGGGAAGGATTCGCCCGGGATGTTATCCCCGGCTGCCGCGTACAGGCCTTGCGGGTCACGTTGCGCGCAGACCGCTGGCGAGGCCTGGACGTAGACCGTCAACAGACGCTCCTTGCCGATCAAGTCACGGGCTTGCTCGCGACCTTCTGCGCTTGGCGCAACGAACGCGGCCAGGGTCAGCAGGCCCGCTTCGTTGAACTGACGCGCCACGTGAGCAGCACGACGCCAGTTCTCGGTACGTCCGGCGCGATCCTGTGGCAGACCTTTGTTGAGGTCGTGACGCAGGTTTTGGCCATCCAGCACGAACACCGCACGACCGAGGTCGAACAGCTTGCGCTCGACCGCATAGGCCAGGGTGCTTTTGCCAGCGCCGGACAAGCCGCTGAACAGCACGGTGGCCGGTTGCTGGCCGAAGCGCTGGGCACGTTCTTCGGTGGCCACGTGGGCCAACTTGCCGTGGTGCGTGGCGTTGCCGTGCGCCAGTGGCTGGGCGACGATCATGCCGGCGCCGACGGTGCCGTTGGTCAGGCGGTCAATGATGATGAAGGCGCCAGTGGTGCGGTTGCTGTCGTAACCGTCGAGGGCAATCGGCGCGTCGAGCGCGATCTTGACCTTGCCGATTTCGTTCAATTGCAAGGCACTGGCCGGACCTTCTTCCAGGGTATTGACGTCGACCTTGTTGACGATGCTGGCAATCGAACCCGGCACGTAGCTGGTGGCGCGCTTGATGTCGTATTTCTTGCCCGGGAGCATCGGCTCCTCAGCCATCCATACCAGCATGGCTTCGAAACTGTCGGTCACCGGCGGCACGTTGTCGGCGTGGACCAGCAGGTCGCCACGGGAGATGTCGATCTCGTCTTCCATGGTCAGCGTCACTGCCTGACCAGGGCCGGCGTGTTCCAGTTCACCCTCGAAGGTGACGATGGATTTCACGCGGCTGCTCTTGCCTGATGGCAGAACGACGACTTCGTCGCCTTTCTTGACGATGCCGCTGGCCAGGGTGCCGGCGAAGCCACGGAAGTTCAGGTTCGGACGGTTGACGTACTGCACCGGGAAACGCAGGTCGGTGAAGTTGCGATCGCCCGCCACTTCCACGGTCTCAAGGATTTCCATCAGCGACTGACCGGTGTACCACGGCGAGCGCTCGGATTTGTTCACCACGTTGTCGCCCTTGAGGGCAGACATCGGCACGAAGTGCATGCTGGTCGGTTGCGATTTCAGGCCTTCAGCGAACTGCAGGTAGTCGGCCTTGATCGACTCGAACACGCCCTGGTCGAACCCCTTGAGGTCCATCTTGTTGATGGCGACAACGATGTGCTTGATGCCCAGCAACGAGGCGATGAAGCTGTGGCGACGGGTCTGGGTTTGCACGCCGTAACGAGCGTCGACCAGGATGATCGCCAGGTCACAGGTGGATGCACCGGTGGCCATGTTGCGGGTGTACTGCTCATGGCCGGGGGTGTCGGCGATGATGAATTTGCGCTTGGCGGTAGAGAAGTAGCGATACGCGACATCGATGGTGATGCCTTGTTCACGCTCGGCCTGCAGGCCGTCGACCAGCAATGCCAGGTCGATATCGTCGCCGGTGGTGCCGACTTTTTTCGAGTCGCGGGTAATGGCTTCCAGGTGATCTTCGTAGATCATCTTGGAGTCGTGCAGCAGGCGCCCGATCAGGGTGCTCTTGCCGTCATCGACGTTACCGCAGGTCAGAAAGCGCAGCAGCTCTTTACGTTCGTGCTGGCCCAGGTAGGCGAGGATGTCCTCGCTGATCAAATCAGATACGTGCGACATGACAACCCCTTAGAAATAACCCTGACGTTTCTTATCTTCCATCGAGCCGGCGCCATCGTGGTCGATGACACGGCCCTGGCGCTCGGAAGTTCGCGTCAGGAGCATTTCCTGAATGATGTCCGTCAGGCTTTCAGCCTCGGACTCCACCGCGCCCGTCAACGGGTAGCAACCAAGGGTACGGAAACGCACTTTCTTTTTGACGATGCGGGCTTTGTCTTCATCGCTCAGGTGTTCGAGGATGCGCTCGTCGTCGATCATGATCAGGGTGCCGTTCTTCTCGATGACTTCACGCTCGGCGGCGAAGTACAGCGGGACGATCGGAATGCCTTCCAGGTAGATGTACTGCCAGATGTCCAGCTCGGTCCAGTTCGACAGCGGAAATACGCGGATCGACTCGCCCTTGTTGACCTTGCCGTTGTAAACGTTCCACAGCTCAGGGCGCTGGTTCTTCGGATCCCAGCGGTGCTTGCTGTCGCGGAACGAGTACACGCGCTCTTTGGCTCGGGACTTTTCTTCGTCGCGGCGGGCACCACCGAAGGCTGCATCGAAACCATGCTTGTCCAGCGCCTGCTTGAGGCCCTCGGTCTTCATGATGTCGGTGTGCTTGGCACTGCCGTGGGTGAAGGGGTTGATGCCCTGCGCCACGCCGTCCGGGTTGACGTGGGTGATCAGGTCCAGGCCCAGCTCTTCGACCATTTTGTCGCGGAAGCGGTACATCTCCTGGAATTTCCACTGGGTGTCGACGTGCATCACCGGAAACGGCAGCTTGCCCGGGAAGAATGCCTTGCGCGCGAGATGCAGCATCACGGCGGAGTCTTTACCGATGGAGTACAGCATCACCGGGTTATCGAACTCGGCGGCCACCTCACGGATGATGTGGATGCTTTCCGCCTCCAGCTGTTTCAGATGCGTCAGTTTGTCGACCATGGCTACTCACGAAAACTTTCTTATGAACGGCCAGCGGGCCGTGTTCGAGCGGGAAATCCTAGCACAGCGTCCTCTTCTAATCAGGACGCCAACTAGATCGAAAGGGTATATCAATATACCTGCCTGTTTGGCCGTCAGATCGGATTCGGGCAATCGATGAAGATGTGCTCCAGGGCAAACCGGCGCGCCAGATACTCGCCCAACGCCTGCACGCCATACCGCTCGGTGGCGTGATGACCAGCGGCAATGAAGCTGATGCCATTTTCCCGGGCGCTATGGAAGGTCTGCTCGGAAGCCTCGCCGCTCAGGTACAGATCGACACCCGCTTGCACCGCCTGATCGATATAACCCTGGCCGCCACCGGTGCACCAGCCAATGCGACGAATCATCGCCTCACCTTCGATCAGCAACGGCTCACGGCCCATCACTTCCTGCACATGCCGAGCGAAGTCGCGCGCGGTCATCGGCTCAGCCAACGAACCCACAAGGCCGACCACTTTGGCATTATCCGGGTCCAGCGGGCCTTCGACGGTGATGTCCAGTTGCCTGGCCAGTTGCACGTTGTTGCCGACGTCCGCATGCAGATCCAGCGGCAGGTGATACGCCAGCAAGCTGATATCGTGCTTGAGCAGGGTCTTCAGCCGACGTTGTTTCATGCCGGTGATGCAGGGGTTTTCGCCCTTCCAGAAATAACCGTGGTGGACCAGGATCAGGTCGGCATTGGCCTCCACCGCAGCATCGAGCAAGGCCTGACTGGCGGTGACCCCGCTGACGATCCGCATGACCTGCGGCCGGCCCTCGACCTGCAGGCCATTGGGGCAATAATCGGCAATTCGCGAACTGCCCAGATAACGATCTGCTTCTTCTACCAGGGTGCTCAGGGCAACGGCCATCAAAGACTCCTAAATATCCCGTTCAGAGGCGCGCGCGGCCTCGTATAATGCGCGACATTATGGGCCGTCTCGGGCCCCTCGTAACCTCCCAGGATTTGTTCAATGCTCAAGGGTCTGCGTTTTTTTGGCTGGCCGCTGTTGGCCGGCGTGCTGATTGCGTTGCTGATTATCCAGCGTTATCCGCAATGGGTCGGGCTGCCAAGCCTGGACGTCAACCTCCAGCAGGCCCCGCAGACCACGCTGACGCAACAGGGTCCGGTGTCCTACGCCGACGCGGTAGTAATCGCCGCACCGGCGGTGGTCAACCTCTACACCACCAAAGTGGTCAACAAAACCAGCCACCCGCTGTTTGAAGACCCGCAGTTCCGGCGTTTCTTCGGCGACAACGCGCCCAAGCAGAAGCGCATGGAATCGAGCCTCGGTTCCGGCGTGATCATGAGCCCGGAAGGTTACCTGCTGACCAACAACCATGTGACCTCTGGTGCCGACCAGATCGTGGTCGCCCTCAAGGACGGCCGTGAGACTCTCGCCCGGGTCATCGGCAGCGACCCGGAAACCGACCTGGCAGTGTTGAAAATCGACCTGAAGAACCTGCCAGCAATCACCGTCGGCCGCTCGGAAAGCATCCGCGTCGGCGACGTCGCACTGGCCATCGGCAACCCGTTTGGCGTCGGCCAGACCGTGACCATGGGCATCATCAGCGCCACCGGGCGCAATCAACTGGGCCTTAACAACTACGAAGACTTCATCCAGACCGACGCGGCGATCAACCCCGGCAACTCCGGTGGTGCGCTGGTGGACGCCAATGGCAACCTGACCGGAATCAACACGGCGATCTTCTCCAAATCCGGCGGATCCCAGGGCATCGGCTTCGCCATTCCGATCAAGCTCGCCATGGAAGTGATGAAGTCGATCATCGAGCACGGCCAGGTGATTCGTGGCTGGCTGGGGATTGAGGTACAGCCGCTGAGCCAGGAACTGGCGGAGTCATTCGGCCTGTCTGGTCGTCCGGGGATTGTGGTGGCGGGAATTTTCCGCGACGGTCCGGCGCAAAAAGCCGGCCTGCAATTGGGTGATGTGATTCTGAGCATCGATGGCGAACCGGCCGGCGATGGCCGCCGTTCGATGAACCAGGTGGCGCGGATCAAGCCTACCGACAAGGTCAACATCGTGGTTATTCGCAACGGCAAGGAGCTGAAGCTGACCGCGGAAATCGGCCTGCGCCCACCGCCGGCACCGATGGCCAAGGAAGAAGAGAACTAAGATCTCAGCCCTGTAAAAACCTGTGGGAGCGGGCTTGCCCGCTCCCACATTAGGGTTCCCACAGCAGGGTTATCAGCGATTCAGAGGTCGCCCAAGCCATCGATCAGCGCCTGGTTCTGCTCCGGCGTACCGATGGAGATACGCAGGAACTGGGCAATCCGCTCCTGCTTGAAGTGCCGCACGATCACTCCCTGCTCGCGCAACTTGGCTGCCAGACCGGCTGCGTCATGCTGCGGGTGGCGGGCGAAGATGAAGTTGGCCGCCGACGGCAGCACTTCGAAGCCTTTCTCCTGCAACTGGGCGATGACCTGTTCGCGACTGTCGATCACTCGCTGGCAGGTGCTCTCGAAGTACTCGCGGTCTTCAAAAGCCGCCGCCGCGCCGACGATGGCCAAGCGATCCAGCGGGTAGGAGTTGAAGCTGTTCTTGATCCGCTCCAGCGCTTCAATCAAGTCCGGATGCCCCACCGCCAGGCCAACCCGCAAGCCGGCCAGCGAGCGCGACTTGGACAGGGTCTGGGTTACCAGCAGGTTCGGATAACGGTCCACCAGGCCGATCGCCGTCTGACCACCGAAGTCGATATAGGCTTCGTCCACCACGACGACTGAGTCCGGACCGGCCTTAAGGATCTGCTCCACCGCCTCGAGGGCCAATAGGCAGCCGGTCGGCGCGTTCGGGTTGGGGAAGATGATCCCGCCGTTCGGCTTGGTGTAGTCCGACGGATCGATCTGGAACTGCTCATTCAACGGTACGGCGTCAAACGTGATGCCATACAAGCCGCAGTACACCGGGTAGAAGCTGTAGCTGATATCCGGGAACAGCAGCGGCTTATCGTGCTGCAGCAAGCCGTGAAAGATGTGTGCCAGGACTTCGTCGGAACCGTTACCGAGGAACACCTGATTACCCTGCACGCCGTAGTACTTGGCCACCGCTTGTTTGAGCAAGTCGCTGTTCGGGTCCGGGTACAGACGCAGATTGTCATTCAGCTCGGCCTGCATCGCAGCCAAGGCTTTCGGCGACGGGCCGTAGGGATTTTCGTTGGTGTTGAGCTTGACCAGTTTGGTCAGCTTCGGCTGCTCGCCCGGCACGTACGGCACCAGGTCCTTGACGAACGAACTCCAGAACTTACTCATGTTCAATTCCCTTCCTTATCGGCCACGATGCGGTATTCGGCGCTGCGCGCGTGCGCGGTCAGCGACTCGCCACGGGCCAGCACCGAGGCGGTCTTGCCCAGTTCGCTGGCACCGGCTTCGGAGCAGAAGATGATCGATGAACGCTTCTGGAAGTCGTAGACCCCCAGCGGCGAGGAGAAGCGCGCGGTGCCGGAAGTCGGCAGCACATGGTTGGGGCCGGCGCAGTAGTCGCCCAGGGCCTCGGAGGTATGACGGCCCATGAAGATCGCACCAGCGTGGCGAATCTGCGGCAACCAGACTTGCGGGTCGGCCACTGACAACTCAAGGTGTTCCGGCGCAATGCGGTTCGCCACCTCGATGGCTTGCTGCATGTCACGCACCTGGATCAGGGCGCCACGGCCATTGATCGAGGTCTCGATAATCCCGGCGCGCTCCATGGTTGGCAGTAACTTGGCGATGCTCGCCGCCACCTGATCGAGAAATTCGGCATCTGGGCTGACCAGGATGGCCTGGGCGTCTTCGTCGTGCTCGGCCTGAGAGAACAGGTCCATGGCGATCCAGTCCGGATCGGTCTGGCCATCGCAGACCACGAGGATTTCCGAAGGACCGGCAATCATGTCGATGCCGACTTGGCCAAACACGTGGCGCTTGGCAGTGGCCACATAGATGTTGCCGGGGCCGACGATCTTGTCGACCTTCGGCACGCTTTCGGTTCCATACGCAAGCGCCGCAACCGCCTGCGCACCACCAACGGTGAACACCCGATCAACCCCGGCAATGCAGGCCGCAGCCAGCACTAACTCGTTGATTTCGCCGCGCGGCGTGGGCACCACCATGACCACTTCGCTGACCCCGGCCACCTTGGCCGGAATCGCATTCATCAGTACCGAAGACGGGTACGAGGCCTTGCCGCCGGGTACGTACAGGCCGGCGCGATCCAGCGGCGTGACCTTCTGGCCCAGCACGGTGCCGTCCGCTTCGGTGTAGGTCCAGGAATCCTGTTTCTGCTTTTCGTGGTAACTGCGCACACGGGCCGCGGCTTTTTCCAGGGCTTCGCGCTGGGCCACGGTGATGCGAGTCAAGGCCAGTTCCAGGCGCTCGCGCGGCAGGATCAGGTCGGCCATCGAGGCAACCTGCAAGCCGTCGAATTTCTCGGTGAATTCCACCAGCGCCGCATCGCCACGCTCACGCACGGCCTTGATGATATCCAGCACGCGCTGATTGACCGAGTCGTCAGACACACTTTCCCAGCTCAGCAGATGATCCAGATGATGCGCGAAATCCGGGTCAGCAGCGTTGAGTCGGCGAATTGCAGTCGGTGCGGTCATAGCGAGAGCCTCATAGGATTGGCGAAAACTCAGGCGCCCGAAGGTGCGCTGACGTTTAATAACGATCGCGTTGGTGCGGTGGTCGTGCCAGGCAAGGCGCAGGACGTAGGTCAGGGTTGTTTCCTTACCAAGTCCTGCAACGCAGCATGGCGCGGCCACAGGGCCAACCCGCAGGGCCTTGCCCCAAAAGGCAGGCCGCTGCGCGATTCTTACTTCTGAGAGAAGTTTTTTCTACTGCTACAAGTTGCCTTTTGGAGTAAGGCGCGACCGTTATTAAACGTCAGCGCACCTTCCCCGTCAGTCGTTCCGCTTGGGCACCTGAGAATACTGGCTATGAGGCGGATAGACGGGCGCGACTTAACGTCGCGCAGGTGAATCAGCCGCGGTGTCGCGACTCCACTGCTTTGCGCAGGGTGTCGATCAGTGCCTGGATACGGGCGTGTTGCATTTTCATCGAAGCCTTGTTGACGATCAGTCGGGAACTGATGGCGGCGATGAATTCCTGTGGCTCCAGGCCGTTGGCCCGCAGCGTGTTACCGGTGTCGACCACGTCGATGATCTTGTCGGCCAGGCCGATCAGCGGCGCCAGTTCCATCGAGCCGTACAGCTTGATGATGTCGACCTGACGACCCTGTTCGGCGTAATAACGCTTGGCCACGTTGACGAACTTGGTGGCGATACGCAGACGACCCTTGGGCTCGACCGCGCCGACCTTGCCAGCGGTCATCAGCTTGCACTGGGCAATCTGCAGGTCCAGCGGCTCGTAAAGGCCCTGGCCGCCGTATTCCATCAGCACATCTTTACCGGCGACGCCCAGGTCCGCGGCACCATGCTCGACGTAGGTCGGCACATCGGTGGCGCGTACGATCAGCAAGCGCACATCGGCCTGGGTCGTGGGGATGATCAGCTTGCGGCTCTTGTCCGGATTCTCGGTCGGCACGATGCCCGCTTCAGCCAGAAGCGGCAGGGTGTCGTCAAGGATGCGGCCCTTGGACAGTGCGATGGTCAACATGGGAAACGTCAGTCCTTAATTCAGGCTACTGATGCCCGGTCGCAAACGACGCCGGACACACATCGAGCCTGAAACAGGCTCGACTGGAACAAATCTGTGGGCGCGTCCCTGCGCCCTGAAGCAACGATTAGCCCGGTACGCGGCGGATCTTGGCGCCGAGCATCTGCAGCTTCTCTTCGATGCACTCGTAACCACGGTCTATGTGGTAGATGCGATCGATCAGGGTGTCGCCTTCGGCAACCAGCGCCGAGATCACCAGGCTGGCGGAAGCGCGCAGGTCGGTGGCCATGACTGGCGCGCCCTTGAGCTTGTCGATACCAGTGACGATCGCGGTGTTGCCTTCGACCTGGATATGCGCGCCCATGCGGTGCAGCTCGTAGACGTGCATGAAACGGTTTTCGAAGATCGTCTCGATCACCGCGCCAGTGCCTTCGGCGATGGCGTTGAGGGAGATGAACTGCGCTTGCATGTCGGTCGGGAACGCCGGGTACGGAGCAGTACGCACGTTGACCGCCTTGGGCCGCTTGCCGTGCATGTTGAGCTCGATCCAGTCTTCGCCCGTGGTGATTTCAGCACCGGCTTCGCGCAGTTTTTCGAGAACGGCCTCGAGGATGGTCGGATCGGTGTCCTTGACCTTCACCCGGCCACCGGTCACGGCAGCAGCGACCAGGTAGGTGCCGGTTTCGATACGGTCCGGCATTACCTTGTAGGTCGCCGAGTGCAGACGCTTCACACCGTCGATGGTGATGGTGTCGGTACCCGCGCCCTGGACGTTGGCGCCCATGGCGTTGAGGAAGTTCGCCAGGTCGACGACTTCAGGCTCACGAGCGGCGTTCTGCAGCACACTGCGGCCATTGGCCAGGGCGGCGGCCATCATGATGTTCTCGGTACCGGTCACGGAGACGGTATCGAAGAAGAAGTTGGCCCCACGCAGGCCGCCTTCAGGCGCCTTGGCCTTGATGTAGCCGCCTTCCACGTCGATGCTCGCGCCCATGGCTTCAAGGCCACGGATGTGCAGGTCGACCGGACGCGAACCAATGGCGCAACCGCCAGGCAAGGCAACTTCGGCTTCACCGAAGCGTGCAACCATCGGTCCCAGTACCAGGATCGAGGCACGCATGGTTTTCACCAGCTCGTACGGCGCGACCAGGGTCTTGATGGTACGCGGGTCGATTTCGACGCTGAGTTTCTCGTCGATCACCGGCTCGATGCCCATGCGACCGAACAGCTCGATCATCGTGGTGATGTCGTGCAGGTGCGGCAGGTTGGCGACTGTCACTGGACCATCGCAGAGCAGCGTTGCCGCGAGGATCGGCAGGGCAGAGTTCTTCGCCCCGGAGATGCGGATTTCGCCATCAAGACGAGCACCGCCGGTAATAATCAATTTATCCATAAGAATCTCGACGCCCTTGGGCTCAGGTGCGCTCGGCCCAGGCCGCGCGGCTGAAAAATTTCATAGTGACCGCGTGGATGCTGCCATCGGCGATCCATGGGTTCAAATGGGCATAGACGCTCTGCTGACGCTTGACCGGGCTTAACGCCGCCAGTTCATCACTAATCACGTTCAGCTGGAAGTTGCAGCCTTCGCCTTCAACTTCAATCTGCACTTGTGAAAGAGTCTCGGACAGCTTTCCTTCAAGAAAGCTCTTCACTTCTACGGCCTGCATGCTCAACCTCAATCGGCGCCCTGTGCGCACGGGTCGGACATCATACAAAAAAGCCCCGCGCCTGCGAACCCCGCGAAGCAGGACTCTGACGGGGGGCTTATCTATAGATGAGGGTTAAGGGTGCGTCAAAAGCTCGGTCAAACCACTGACCTCAGCAATTTCACGCATATCATCGGGCAGCGCGCGGATGCTCACCGCCTTGCCGGCCGCCGCCGCATCGCGAATGAACGACAACAGCAACGACAAGCCGACGCTGCTGGACTTGACCACGCCCGAGCAATCGAGCACGACGGCAGTCGCGCCACTCGACTTGATCAGAGCCTGGCCCTGCTTGCGCAGACCTGGCCCGGAGCGGTAATCGAGTACACCACTGAGCATCAGCTCGCCGGCCTGACCCAAACGCACTGCCGACTCACTCATTGGCTTTGCTTCTCGGTTGCGTCCTTAGCCTTGGCGACCTCACCCGCCCAACCATTGATAGTCTTGTCCAGGTCGTTGCCGTTGCGTTGCATGGCGTCAGCGAACTGGTCGCGGAACAGCTTGCCAATGTTGATACCGTTGATGATCACGTTACGCAGCTTCCACTCGCCACCGATCTTCTCGAGGGTATAGGACACCGGGTAGATCGCGCCGCTGCTGCCCTTGACCGTCATGCCAACGCTGGTACGGTCGCCCGACTCATCCTTGGCAGGGTCCACGGTGATGCCCTGGTTGTTGTATTCGAGCAAAGCATTGCCATAGAACTGGAACAGACCCTTCTTGAAATTTTCTTCAAAGGTTTTCATCTGCGCCGGCGTAGCTTTACGCGAGTACTTGACGGTCATGATGCTTTTGGAAATGCCTTCGGCGTCCACTACGGGTCCGACGATGGTATTCAACGCATCGTAGAAACCTTGCGGATCCTTCTTGTACTGTTCCTTGTTGGCTGCCAAGTCCTGGAGCAGGCGTTTGGTCGTATCTTCGACCAGATCATGCGCTGAAGGCCCGGTCACGGCGTTAGCCACCAGCGGCAATGCCGCCAACAGGACCAGCAGGCCACGTCGCAAGGTAGAGATCATGGAGAAACTCCTTATTTGGCTTCTTTACTGACAGTATTGAGCAGGAATTTACCGATCAGGTCTTCGAGCACCAGCGACGACTGCGTGTCATGGATAGTCCCGCCATCCTTGAGCAACGACTCCTCGCCACCGACGCTGATACCGATGTATTTCTCGCCCAGCAACCCCGCGGTGAGGATAGATGCAGTGGAGTCGGATGGGAGGTTATCCACACGTTTTTCCAGCTGCAGCGTGACTCGCCCGGTGAAACTGTCGCGATCCAGATCGATTGCCGTGACCTTGCCGATGGTCACACCGGCCATGGTCACTTTCGATCTGACCGTCAAACCGGCGATATTGTCGAAGTAGGCATAAAGTTTATAACTGTCGGTGCTCGAAACCGGGGACAGTCCACTGACCCGCAGCGCAAGCAACAGCAAAGCCAGAATGCCGGCCAGCAGGAAAAGGCCGACACCGATCTCCAGGGTGCGGTTTTGCATCAGAAATCTCCAAACATCAAGGCGGTCAGAATAAAGTCCAGGCCGAGAACGGCCAATGAGGCATACACCACGGTTTTGGTGGTGGCGCGACTGATCCCTTCTGAAGTGGGCTCACAGTCATAGCCTTGGAATACGGCGATCCAGGTCACGACAAAGGCAAAAACCATGCTCTTAATGATGCCATTGAGCACGTCACCGTTGAACGTCACGCTGTTTTGCATGTTCGACCAGTAGGAACCTTCATATACCCCCAGCCAATCGACAGCCACCCAGGAACCGCCCCAGATTCCGACCACGCTGAAAATCATCGCCAGCAGCGGCAGGGAAATGAAGCCGGCCCACAACCGGGGGGCAATGATGTACTTCAGGGGGTCGACACCAATCATCTCCAGACTGGACAACTGCTCGGTGGATTTCATGTTGCCGATTTCCGCGGTCAACGCCGAACCGGCGCGCCCGGCGAACAGCAGTGCGGTCACCACCGGTCCCAGCTCACGCAACAGGGTCAATGCCACCATCTGCCCGACCGCCTGCTCCGAGCCGTAGCTGGAGAGAATGTTGAAGCCTTGCAGCGCGAGCACCATGCCGATGAATATCCCCGAAACCACAATGATCACCAGGGACATCACGCCTACCGAATGCAGCTGCTTGACCAGCAGGCCGAAGCCGCCGCCAATGCCGCCACGCCCGAGCAAGGCATGAAACAGGAACAGGGAGGAGCGACCGAGCACCGCGACGCTGTCGATGGCGGCGAGGCCGAATCGGCGAACTCTCTCCAGAATTGAAGTCTTGCGCATCAGCGCTTCCCCAGTAGATCTGCGCGGTAATCCGTCGCTGGAAAATGAAACGGTACCGGCCCATCCGGATCGCCAGTCATGAATTGGCGAATCCGCGGGTTGTCGGAATCCATCAGTTCGGCCGGCGTGCCCTGCCCCAGCACTTGCCCGTCACCGACCACGTACAGGTAATCGGCGATGCTTGCCGTTTCGGCGAGGTCATGGGAAACCACGATACTGGTGATCCCGAGGGCATCGTTGAGCAGGCGGATCAGGCGCACCAACACGCCCATAGCGATCGGGTCCTGGCCCACGAAAGGCTCGTCGTACATGAGAATACCGGGGTCCAGGGCGATTGCCCGAGCCAGCGCCACACGACGCTTCATGCCGCCGGAAAGCTCGTCGGGCATCAGCTCAGTGGCCCCGCGCAAGCCCACGGCCTGCAGCTTCATCAGGACGATGTCGCGGATCATTTCATCCGGCAACTCGGTATGCACACGCAGCGGAAACGCGACGTTCTCGAACACATCGAGGTCGGTGAACAGGGCGCCGCTCTGAAACAGAACTCCCATGTGCTTGCGCGCATCGAATAAATCGCTGCGTGACAAACTCGGTAAATTCTGTCCGTTGACCCACACCTCGCCACTGGAAGGGCGCAATTGCGCGCCCATCAGGCGCAGCAGCGTGGTTTTTCCGCACCCGGAAGGCCCCATGATGCCGGTAACCTTACCGCGCGGTATGCGAATATCGACATTATTGAAAATGCTACGCGCGCCGCGCTTGAAGGACACTCCCTTCAGCTCGACCGCATAGGCGTTATCGGCACTCATCTAAACTCCTTGCGATGCAAGCCTCTCACTCGGACGTCGTGATCTCGTGGGAGAGCACAAAACCTCCTGGGCAGGCCGAACTGGCGACGAACTATATCACTGCCCACGCAAAGCGCCCAAGGCCGAAGACCGCAGCATTCAGCTTCAATTAAGCTTAAAAACGCTTAATTGAGGACTTGCCGTGACGCAGAGCGCACAAATCCCCTACGAACTAGCGTGAGGGAATCGATCATTACCGTTATAATCGTCACCTTTTCCCGGGCTATTCGATTTTAGACATGAGCCAATCCAGCGACCTGATCAAATCGGCACAACGAACGATCCGCCTCGAGCTGGACGCCGTAAAAGGCTTGCTGGGCCAGATCGACGCAGATTTCGTCCGCGCCTGCGAGTTGATTCTGGCAAGCAAAGGTCGGGTGGTCGTGGTCGGCATGGGCAAATCCGGACACATCGGCAACAAAATTGCCGCAACTTTGGCCAGTACCGGCACCACGGCGTTTTTCGTTCACCCCGCTGAAGCCAGCCACGGCGACATGGGCATGATTACCCGCGACGATACCCTGCTGGCGCTCTCCAATTCCGGCTCTACCCAGGAAATCATTACCCTGCTGCCGCTGATCAAACGCATGGGCATCACGCTGATCAGCATGACCGGCAACCCTGACTCGCCCCTGGCGCGTGCCGCCGACGTGAACCTCAACGTCCGTGTCGAGCATGAGGCTTGCCCGTTGAACCTCGCCCCAACCTCATCGACGACTGCAGCACTGGTCATGGGCGACGCTATGGCCGTCGCGCTGCTCGAAGCCCGCGGTTTTACCGCCGAGGATTTCGCGTTTTCGCATCCAGGCGGTGCACTGGGTCGCCGCCTGCTGCTGAAAGTCGAAGACGTCATGCATAGCGGCGACGGCTTGCCGCAGGTACTACGCGGCACTTCACTGAAAAATGCCTTGCTGGAAATGACCCACAAGGGCTTGGGGATGACGGTGGTTCTGGAGACCGACGGCAAACTGGCCGGCATCTTCACAGACGGAGACTTGCGCCGCGCCCTCGATCGCTCGGTGGATTTGCGGCAAGCAGACATCGACAGCGTCATGACGCCCCATGGCAAGACCGTTCGCGCCGAAATGCTCGCCGCCCAGGCGCTGAAAATCATGGAAGACAGCAAGATTAACGCCCTGGTCGTGGTCGATGACGAGGACCGCCCGGTCGGCGCCCTGAACATGCATGACCTGCTGCGTGCGGGAGTGATGTAATGCACGAGGACCTGCTCGAGCGGGGCAAGTTGATCAAGCTGGCGGTCTTCGACGTCGACGGCGTGCTGACTGATGGCCGCCTGTACTTCCTCGAAGACGGCAGCGAATTCAAGACTTTCAATACACTGGACGGTCAGGGCATCAAAATGTTGATGGCCAGCGGTGTAACAACAGCCATTATCAGCGGTCGAAGAACGCCGGTAGTGGAGCGACGGGCGAAAAACCTCGGGATAGCGCACCTCTACCAAGGCCGCGAAGACAAACTTGTGGTGCTCGACGAGCTTATCGCGCAACTGGGCCTAAGCTATGAGCAGGTCGCCTACCTGGGTGACGACCTGCCGGACTTGCCGGTGATTCGCCGCGCAGGCTTGGGCATGGCGGTCGCCAATGCCGCGAGCTTCGTCCGCGAACATGCCCACGGCATCACTGTGGCCCGAGGTGGCGAAGGCGCCGCCCGCGAATTTTGTGAATTGATCTTACGCGCCCAGGGCAACCTTGAATCCGCCCAAGCCGCGTACCTGTGAGTCATTTATGCTGAGTAAAAAGTTTCGCAATTTTCTGTTTTTCGGTGCCATTGCCGCACTGTTCGCTGCGGTTGGATACTGGAACATCAGCCCCGAGCGTTTTCTCGACAAGCCGGTAGCGGCCGTCAATGAAAGCGAGATCGACTATTACGCAATCAACGCCCACAGCGTGCAGTTCCTGCCCGACGGCAAGCTGCAGTACGACATGACGTCGGACAAGCTCGAGCACGTCAAGACCAGTGAAGTGACGCAACTGACCAACCCCGACCTGAAAATGTATCGCGGCACCGAGTTTCCGTGGCACGTGCAGAGCGAGCGCGGCGAGGTCAATTCGGACGGCACCGAGGTCGAACTGATCGACTCGGTACGCATTTCGCGCACGGACGAAAAGAACCGCCCAATGCTCATCACCACCACCCGCATGACCGTATTCCCGGAGCAGCAATATGCGCAGACCCAGCAACCCGTTAAAATCGACGGCGCTGGCGGCGTATCGACGGGTACCGGCATGAAAGCGTATTTGAAAGAAAGCAGGATACACCTGCTATCGAACGTAAGAGGACAGTATGACGCTCGTTAAAACCCTCCCTATTTTGCTCAGTCTGGGCGCAGCACTGGGAAGCGTGAGCGCCTGGGCCCTGCCATCCGATAGCCAGCAACCTATCCGCATTCAGGCTGACGATGCGCAGCTGGATGACCGCAATGGCATCGCCACCTACAAAGGCGACGTGATCATCACTCAAGGCTCGATGAAGGTGACCGGTAATACCGTGACCATGACCCGCGCCCCGAACGGTGACATCGACGTGGTCACTTCAGTGGGCAACCTGGCCTACTTCGAACAGATGCAGACCGCTGGCGATACCAAACCGGTCCAGGGCTACGGCGTGACCATCCAGTACCACGCCCAGCAAAACCGTGTCGTATTGATCGACCGCGCCAAGGTCATCGACAAGGACGGCAACGTCACCCAGGGCGAGAAAATTGTCTATGACACCGAGAAAAAGCTCGCCAGTGCCGGCCGCGCCACCGGCAGCAAGGTGACTGAAGCACGCCCACGGATCGACATGGTCATCCAGCCGAAAAAGAAAACCGACGAGCAAAAGGCCCCGTAAATGGCAACTCTGAAAGCCCAGCACCTGGCCAAGAGCTACAAGAGCCGCCAGGTCGTGCGTGACGTCAGCCTGTCCATCGACAGCGGCCAGATCGTCGGCTTGCTCGGCCCCAACGGCGCCGGCAAGACCACCTGCTTCTACATGATCGTCGGCCTGGTGCGCGCCGACCAGGGCCGCGTGCTGATCGACGACCTCGATGTCAGCCATCAGCCGATGCACGGCCGTGCACGAGCAGGCATCGGCTATCTTCCGCAAGAAGCGTCGATCTTCCGTAAACTGTCGGTTGCCGACAACATCATGGCCATCCTCGAAACCCGCAAGGAACTCGACAAGGCAGGCCGTCGCAAGGAGCTGGAAAGCCTGCTGCAGGAGTTCCACATCAACCACATTCGCGACAACCTCGGCATGAGCCTGTCCGGTGGCGAGCGCCGTCGCGTCGAGATTGCCCGCGCATTGGCCACCGCACCGAAATTCATCCTGCTCGACGAACCTTTCGCAGGCGTCGACCCGATTTCGGTGGGCGACATCAAGCAAATCATCCATCACCTCAAGGCCAAGGGTATCGGTGTACTGATCACCGACCACAACGTACGCGAGACCCTGGATATCTGCGAAACTGCCTATATCGTCAACGACGGCCAGCTGATTGCCGAAGGTGATGCCGAGACCATCCTGGCCAATGAACTGGTCAAGGAGGTTTACCTGGGCCACGAGTTCCGCCTGTAAGCGACGAGGCGTCTGGACGCCGCCGGGGCGTAATGTCAATAAAACTATCTATCTTTTTATTGTCATGACGCTCTAGGCAAACACTTCAGTTTCGGGCATATAATTTGCTTAAGTTAGGCGCTCCGGCGCCCTGTAGTGGATGGCGCACGTGCGCCGGCGAATAAGGTGTTAAGCCCCAGCCATGAAACCATCGCTAGTCTTGAGAATGGGCCAGCAGCTGACGATGACACCGCAGCTGCAACAGGCCATCCGTCTGCTCCAATTGTCGACCCTGGACCTGCAACAGGAAATCCAGGAGGCCTTGGAATCCAATCCAATGCTTGAACGCCAGGAAGAAGGCGACGACTTCGATAACGCCGACCCGATGGCCGACAATATCGAGCAGAAACCCAACACCGACGTCCAGGAACCTTCCTACCAGGAAACCGCCCCCACGGTGGATAACCTTGAGGAAGGTGAGTGGAACGAGCGCATTCCCAACGAACTCCCGGTCGACACCGCCTGGGAAGACGTCTACCAGACCAGTGCCAGCAGCCTGCCGAGCAACGATGACGACGAGTGGGATTTCACCACCCGCACTTCGGCCGGTGAGAGCCTGCAAAGCCATCTGCTCTGGCAACTGAACCTGGCCCCGATGTCCGACACCGATCGCCTGATCGGCGTGACCCTGATCGACTGCATCAACAACCAGGGGTACCTGGACGAAACCCTCGAGGAGATCCTCGAAGCCTTCGATCCGGAACTGGACATCGAACTGGACGAAATCGAAGCCGTCCTGCACCGCATTCAGCAATTCGAGCCGGCCGGTATCGGCGCCCGCAACCTGGGCGAGTGCTTGCTTCTGCAATTGCGTCAGTTGCCCGCCAAGACCCCGTGGATCGCCGAAGCCAAGCGCCTGGTCACCGACTATATCGACCTGCTGGGCAGCCGCGACTACAGCCAACTGATGCGCCGCATGAAGCTCAAGGAAGACGAACTGCGCCAGGTCATTGAGCTGGTACAGAGCCTCAACCCGCGTCCGGGCTCGCAGATCGAGTCCAGCGAAGCCGAATACGTGGTGCCGGACGTGATCGTGCGCAAGGACAACGAGCGCTGGCTGGTGGAACTGAACCAGGAGTCTGTGCCACGCCTGCGGGTCAACCCTCAGTACGCCGGGTTTGTCCGCCGTGCCGACACCAGTGCCGACAACACCTTCATGCGCAACCAGTTGCAGGAGGCCCGCTGGTTCATCAAGAGCCTGCAGAGCCGCAACGAAACCTTGATGAAAGTCGCCACCCAGATCGTCGAGCACCAGCGCGGCTTCCTCGAATACGGCGACGAAGCGATGAAGCCCCTGGTCCTGCACGACATCGCCGAAGCGGTAGGTATGCATGAATCGACCATTTCGCGGGTTACCACGCAGAAATTCATGCACACCCCGCGCGGTATTTATGAGCTGAAATACTTTTTCTCAAGTCATGTCAGCACCTCCGAAGGCGGCGAATGCTCGTCTACGGCGATCCGCGCGATCATCAAAAAACTGGTTGCCGCGGAAAATCAGAAAAAGCCGTTGAGTGACAGCAAAATCGCTGGTTTACTGGAGGCACAAGGCATTCAGGTGGCCCGTCGTACCGTCGCCAAGTACCGCGAATCCTTGGGGATCGCGCCTTCGAGCGAACGCAAGCGTTTGATGTAACGGGCCACGCCACCGCGTTCCAGGGTGTGTTCGGAATTGTTCCGGATACACCCAGTGGCAGGCATCACAGCCTGCCGCCTTATGCACTGGCAACGAAGGAGAAGCTGTATGCAAGTCAACATCAGTGGACACCAACTGGAAGTTACCGAACCTCTGCGCACCTACATCGGCGAAAAACTCGACCGACTGGAAAGGCACTTCGACAAGATCACCAACGTGCAGGTCACGATGAATGTCGAGAAGCTGAAGCAGAAAATCGAAGCCACGCTGCATATCCCCGGCGGAGAAGTGGTTGCCAATGCCGAGCATGACGACATGTATGCCGCCATTGACCTGCTGACCGACAAGCTGGACCGTCAACTCAAAAAGCATAAGGAAAAGACCCAGAGCCTCCTCCAGGGCGCAACCGGTCGTTAACACCCCCATCCCATGATCCGACTTGAAAGCATCCTGACCCCCGGCCGTTCCCTCGTGAACGTGCCGGGCGGCAGTAAAAAGAAAGCCCTCGAACAAATTGCCAACCTGATCGCCCGGGAAGTCCCGGATCTGGAGATGCAAGATGTCTTCGAGGCGTTGATTGCCCGTGAAAAACTCGGCTCGACTGGTTTTGGCAACGGCATCGCCATTCCACACTGCCGCCTCAAGGGTTGCACATCCCCTATCAGCGCCCTGATGCACCTCGACGCCCCAATTGATTTCGACGCCATCGATGGCGCTCCGGTCGACTTGCTGTTCGTCCTGCTGGTCCCCCAAGCGGCTACCGATGCGCACCTTGAACTGCTACGTCAGATCGCCAGCATGCTGGACCGTAAGGAAGTGCGTGATCGCCTGCGCAACGCCAGCAGCAATCAAGACTTGTACCAGGTTGTCCTGGACGAGCAGAACGGTCACTGATGATGCGCCTGATTATTGTCAGCGGACGCTCCGGCTCCGGCAAAAGTACGGCCCTCAATGTCCTCGAAGACAACGGCTATTACTGCATCGACAACCTTCCGGCAGGCCTGTTGCCGGAGTTGGCCGAACGCGCACTGATTCACAATGAACTGAGCCAGCCACTGGTCGCGGTCTCCATCGACGCGCGCAACCTGCCCAGTCATTTGACCCGTTTCCCGGAATTGCTGGATGAAGTACGTAGCCGCCACATCCAGTGTGATGTGCTGTACCTCGACGCCGACGAAGAAACCCTGCTCAAGCGCTTCTCCGAGACACGTCGGCGGCACCCGTTAAGCAGCTCCAATCGCTCGCTGGCCGAAGCCATCGAAGATGAGACCACCCTGCTGGGGCCTATTGCCGACCTCGCCGACCTCAAGCTCAACACCACCAATCTCAACCTGTACCAGTTGCGCGATACCATCAAGCTGCGCCTGCTCAATCAGCCGGAGCCCGGTACGGCGTTTCTGGTGGAGTCGTTCGGCTTCAAGCGCGGCATGCCGGTCGATGCCGACCTGGTGTTCGACGTGCGCTGCCTGCCGAACCCCTACTGGATTCCGGATCTGCGGGCACAGTCAGGCCTGGACCAACCGGTTGCCGACTATCTGGCCGCGCAGCCGGATGTCGAGGAAATGTTTGTAGACATCTCCAGCTACCTGCTCAAATGGCTGCCGCGATTTGCTGCCAGTAACCGGGCCTACGTCACCATTGCGATCGGCTGCACCGGCGGACATCACCGCTCCGTGTACCTGACCGAACGCCTGGGGCAGATCCTGCAAAAAACCCTGAAGAACGTCCAGGTTCGCCACCGCGACCTTAGCTAAAGGATTCACACCGCGATGCCTGCTCTGGAAATTGAAATCATCAACAAATTGGGCCTGCATGCCCGTGCTTCAGCGAAATTCGTAGGTGTAGCGGGTCGATTCCCCTGCCAGATTCGAGCCGGGCGCACGCCTGAGTCGATGGTCGACGGAAAAAGCATCATGGCGATGATGATGCTCGCGGCCGGCAAAGGTACGAAGATTCACTTGTTCACTGAAGGTGAGCAAGAGCAAGAGGCGCTGGACGCGCTGGCCGAACTGATCAACAACTACTTCGACGAAGGCGAGTAAAACTCGCCTTCCTTCTCATTAGCCCAACGCAATATCCATCACCATCATCAGGCAAAACCCGATCAGCAATCCGAGGCTGGCCAGCTTCTCGTGACCATTGCGGCGCGATTCGGGAATCACCTCGTGAGTCACCACCAGCAACATCGCCCCGGCAGCCAGGGCCAGCCCCAACGGCAGAATCACCTCGGCCAAGCTCACCAGCCAGGCACATAACAAGGCGAAAACCGGCTCGACCAAGCCTGATGCCGCGCCGATCAAAAACGCCTTGAACCGCGACATCCCTGCCCCGGCCAACACTAAAGCGATCACCAGCCCTTCCGGCACGTCCTGTAAGGCAATGCCCATGGCCAGGCTGTCGGCGTCCGGCATGCCGCCGCCTGCCGAAACGCCCACTGCCATGCCTTCGGGAATGTTGTGAGCAATGATGGCGAACACAAACAGCCAAATGCGCGGCGGGATCACCGGTCGTTCCGGGGTGCCCACCAACATCTCAGGCGATGCACCGGACACCTGGCGATCCACCAGGAACAAGCCGATCGCCCCGAGCATGATGCCGAAGCAAATCAGCCCGCTGGCCGCCCACGGCGTTAGCCCCAGGCTCTCGGCGGCGGCAATCCCGGGCACGATCAGCGAAAAGGCAGTGGCGGCCAGCATCACCCCGGCACCAAACCCCAACAAGGTATCGCTGAGCGCCAAGGGCATCCGTCGAATCACCAGCACCGGCACCGCACCCAGGGCCGTGCCCAAGGCACAGATGGCCCCGCCCTGCAGCGCACGCATCAACCTCGGCTCAAGGTTCAACCACGCCAGGCCGTGCGCTACCAGCAAGGTGGTTCCCGCCAACAGCAGGAGCGAACCCAGTGCATATCGAAACATTCGCCCGCTGTTGATCGCCAGTGTCTCAGTGCCCATAGAACGCCTTGATTGCTTTATGACAGTGAAGACTCAAGCCAGTGCCGCCTGATAACGCTGAGCGACCTCGGGCCAATGGATCACGTTGTAGAACGCGTTGATGTATTCAGGACGGCGGTTCTGGTAGCGCAAGTAATAGGCGTGCTCCCAGACATCGAGACCGAGGATCGGCGTGTTGCCATTCATCAGCGGACTGTCCTGGTTACCGCTGCTTTCCACCACCAGGCTCTTTTGCGGGGTCACGCTGAGCCAGGCCCAGCCGCTGCCGAAGCGCGTCAGTGCGGCCTTGGTAAACGCCTCCTTGAAACTGTCGAAGCCGCCCAGTTGCTCATCGATGGCCCGGCCCAGGTCGCCGCTCGGCGCACCGCCACCATTGGGCACCATGACGGCCCAGAACAACGAATGGTTGGCATGTCCGCCGCCCTGATTGATTACCGCCGCGCGCAGTTTTTCCGGTAACTGCTGGACATTGGCCACCAAGCGCTCCACTGGCCATTCGGCATACTCGGTGCCTTCGACCGCGGCATTGAGGTTGTTGATGTAGGTCTGGTGGTGCTTGGTGTAGTGGATTTCCATGGTTTGCGCATCGATATGCGGCTCCAGGGCATCGTAGGCGTAAGGCAATGCAGGCAGGGTAAAAGCCATTTCAATGAACTCCGTATTGGGTGCGCGCATCATGCGGCTGTGCCGCGGTACCGATGTGCAGCAAGCGATGGGTACGTGGGTATTCGCCGTGTTCGCTGATGAAATTCAGCAGTTCGACGTAAGTCTTGCTGCTCTGATGCAAGGCCGCCTCGCGCAGGGCCGGAGCCAGGCGCGGGTCCTGCATGGTCTGCAGCAACAGTTGGTGGATGGCGCACAGGTACTCGGCGCTCTCCTCGGGTTGGTTCAGGCGCAAATGCAGGTCGGCGAGGTTGTGATGGGAAATCACGCAGGCGGCCACCGCCTCGTCGGCGTCCGACCAGCGCTCGAATAGCACCTGAGCCAGCGCCAGGGCCTGCAAGTAAGCCTCGCGGGCATCGACCAGCTCGCCCAGCATAAAGCAGCGGTTGGCCCTTTCGATCGTGCGTTTCCAATGCTCCATGGTGAGCCTCCAATGCGCTGAGGGGATTACACGCCGCCGGCAGTGAGTTTTTCCGGATTTAGCAGCTCTTCCAGTTGGCTGCGGGACAAATCAGTGTGTTCGAGGGCCACATCAATTACCGCCCGCCCCTGCTTGTAAGCGGTCTTGGCGATTTCGGCGGCCTTCTGGTAACCAATGATCGGGTTGAGCGCAGTCACCAGAATCGGATTGCGCGACAGTGCTTCCTTCAGTTTGGCCTCGTTGACCTTGAAGCTGGCGATGGCCTTGTCCGCCAGTAGCCGGCTGGAATTGGCCAGCAACTCGATGCTGCTCAACAGATTGTGAGCGATGATAGGCAGCATCACGTTGAGCTCGAAGTTGCCCGACTGGCCCGCCACAGTGATCACGCTGTCATTGCCGATCACTTGCGCAGCGACCATCGCTGTCGCCTCCGGAATCACCGGATTGACCTTGCCCGGCATGATCGAGGACCCGGGCTGCAAACCTTCCAGCTCGATTTCACCCAGGCCGGCCAATGGCCCCGAGTTCATCCAGCGCAGGTCGTTGGCGATTTTCATCAGCGACACCGCAATGGCCTTGAGCTGGCCGGAAAGCGCAACGGCGGTGTCCTGGGAGCCGATCAGGGCGAACAGGTCTTGGCCTGGGGTAAACGGAACATGGGTCAAGGCGCTCAACTGCTGGCTGAAACGTGCCGCGAACTGAGGATGCGCATTGATCCCGGTACCAACCGCCGTGCCGCCTTGCGCCAGGGATTGCAGGGCCGGCAACAAATTCTCCAGATGCCCGAGATTGGCCTTTAGCTGCTGCGCCCAGCCGTTCAACACCTGGCTCATGCGCACCGGCATGGCGTCCATCAAGTGTGTTCTCCCGGTCTTGACGAAAGGGTGAACCTGCTCGGCCTTGTGCTCGATGACCTGGATCAGGTGCTTGAGCGCCGGCAGCAATTGCTCATGCAGCGCCAGCGCGGCGCTGACGTGAATGGTGGTCGGGATGATGTCGTTGCTGCTTTGCCCGCAGTTGACGTGATCGTTCGGGTTGACCGTCTCGCCCAGCAAACGACTGGCCAGGGTTGCCAGCACTTCGTTGGCGTTCATGTTGGAACTGGTGCCGGACCCGGTCTGGAAGATATCCACCGGGAAATGGGCCATGAACTCGCCTTCCAGCAAGCCCTGGGCCGCATCGACAATCGCCTTGCCCTGGGCTTCGCTCAACTGCTGGAGCTCGACGTTGGCCCTGGCCGCTGCCGCCTTGGCCAGGATCAGTGCACGAATGAACTGTGCCGGCATGCGCTGGCCGCTGATGGGAAAATTATCCACTGCACGTTGGGTCTGGGCGCCGTACAGGGCGTCCACCGGGACTTGCAGCTCACCCATGCTGTCACGTTCGATACGGGTATTACTCATCGGGAAATCCTTGCACCAGTTCAATAAGAGGGATCGAGGGCTGCAACTCGCAGGTCGCCAGTTGCCAGGTGTAGCGTTGCCAGCGCTTGAGCCGGCACTTGCACAACGCCAGGCGCTCCAGGTCGCGCAGCGGGCGCCAGGCCTGATCCAGGCAGTGGCTGCGCCAATGCCAGGGCAAGGCGACATCGGCAGCGGTGTCGAGCAGCAAACGGAAGGTGGTTTCTGCGACCGTCCACGGCGAGGTAGCGGTGCAGCAAGAGAGGTAACGGCCTTCGGCCAGATAATGTTCGATCAGGCGCGGCTCGTCAGGATCCAGCGCGCAACGGATCTGGCGACTCATCCAACGCCAGCTTTCAAGGTAGGGCTGCTCGTGCAAGGCAGAACTCATGACCCAGGGCTCATTCGATAATGAGATTTATTATTAGATGATAATGAGAACCAAAACAAGAGCTCGAAATCAGGCTGATTGATGAAGAGCCGTTTTCAAGACGTAAAAAAAGCGCGTCACCCAAGAGATGACGCGCTTTTTTCCAACAGTTAGAAGGCTTAGCTGCCAGCGACAGTCATGCGCTCGATCAGTACTGAGCCGGTGCGGATGTTGCTGCGCAACTCAAGGTCGTTACCTACCGCGACGATCTGTTTGAACATGTCGCGCATGTTGCCGGCAATGGTCACTTCTTGCACGGCGAACTGAATTTCGCCGTTTTCAACCCAAAAGCCCGCCGCGCCGCGCGAGTAATCGCCGGTCACCATATTCAGGCCATGGCCCATTAGTTCGGTCACCAGCAAACCACGCCCCATGCGCTTGAGCAGCGCAGCCTGGTCCTCGTCGCCATGGGTGACGAACAAGTTATGCACGCCGCCAGCATTGGCGGTGCTCGGCATGCCCAGCTTGCGTCCGGAATAGGTGCCCAGCACGTAAGACACCAGTTCGCCATTTTCGACGAATGGCTTGGCATAGGTCGCCAGGCCATCACCGTCGAACGCCGAGCTACCCATGGCACGCATCAGGTGCGGGCGCTCGTCGATGGTCAGCCACTCGGGAAACAGCTTCTGGCCCAGCGCGCCTTCAAGGAAGGATGACTTGCGGTACAGGTTGCCGCCGGAAATCGCCCCGAGGAAGCTGCCGAACAAACCGCCTGCCAACTCCGCGGAGAACAGCACCGGCACTTCGCAGGTCGGTACCGGGCGCGCGCCCAGACGACTGGCGGCACGCTGCGCGGCGCGCTGGCCGATAGTGAGCGAATCCATCAACAGGCTGCCCTGGCGATTGACGTCATACCAGTAGTCACGCTGCATCTGGCCATCGGCTTCGGCAATCATCACGCAACTGAGGCTGTGCCGGGTCGAGGCATAGCCACCGATAAAGCCGTGACTGTTGCCATACACGCGACAACCCTGGTGCGTATTCAGCGTAGTACCGTCGGCGTTCTTGATTCGGCTGTCGGCATCAAAGGCAGCGGCTTCGCAGGCCAGGGCTTTTTCGATGGCCTGTTCCGGAGTGATGTCCCAGGCGTGGAACAAATCGAAGTCCGGCAGATCGCGAGCCATCAAGGCCGCGTCGGCCAGGCCCGAGTGCTCGTCTTCGGAGGTGTGTTTGGCGATCGCCAGGGCGGCAGCGACAGTTTCACGAATGGCTTCGGCGCCACTGGCCGAGGTGCTGGCCGAGCCTTTGCGCTGACCAACGTAGAGGGTGATGCCGAAGCCCTGGTCGCGGTTGAACTCGACCGTTTCCACTTCGCGCTGACGTACCGAGGTCGACAGACCCTGCTCCAGCGACACTGCCACTTCGCAGGCACTGGCGCCCTGGCGCCTGGCTTCGGCGATGATCTGCTCGACTTGCTCCTGCAGTGCCGGCAACGCTTGTGGGCCGACGCTTTCAACTGCACTCATGCTGTTCTCCACTCAAATTCTGCTTTCGGTTAAGGCCATCGAGCGACCGGGCCGGACAAGCGGCCCCCGACTGGTTATCATGGCGGCGTTTCTTTGCGGACTGCCACCATGGTTGATTCTTACGACGACTCCCTCTACGGGGGAGAAAAAAGCAAATCCCAGGTCAAACGCGAGCTGCATGCTCTGGTTGACCTCGGCGAGCGCCTTACAACACTCAAGCCTGACTTGCTGGCAAAACTGCCGTTGACCGACGCCATGCGCCGGGCCTTGGCCGATGCGCCCAAGCACACCGCGAATATCGCGCGTAAACGGCACCTGAGCTTTATCGGCAAACTGATGCGCGATCAGGACACTGACGCCATTCTGGTCTTGCTCGATCAACTCGATGCCTCCACCAAACAGTACAACGAACGCTTCCACGGTCTGGAACGCTGGCGCGATCGGCTGATCGCCGGCGACGACGCCGTTCTGGAAAAGTTCGTCGTCGACTACCCGGAAGCTGATCGCCAGCAACTGCGTTCGCTGATCCGTCAGGCCCAGCACGAAACGGCGCATAACAAACCGCCTGCTTCCAGCCGGAAAATCTTCAAGTACATCCGTGAGCTGGACGAGACTCAACGCGGCCTGCGTTGATCCTCGACCGGGTGGGACTGCGACGCAGCCCACCCGCAGCTCCATCCCTTACGCGCCCGTGCCACCGACGGTGATCGCGTCGATTTTCAAGGTTGGCTGACCGACACCCACCGGCACCGACTGACCATCCTTGCCACACGTCCCCACACCGCTGTCCAACGACAGGTCGTTGCCGACCATCGACACCCGGCTCATGGCTTCCGGCCCGTTGCCGATCAACGTTGCACCTTTGACCGGCGCGGTAATCTTGCCGTCCTCGATCAGGTACGCCTCGCTGGTGGAGAACACAAACTTGCCGCTGGTGATGTCGACCTGGCCACCGCCGAGGTTGGCGCAGTAGATGCCCCTCTTCACCGAAGCAATGATTTCTGCCGGATCGCTTTCGCCACCGAGCATGTAGGTATTGGTCATGCGTGGCATCGGCAGGTGCGCATAGGATTCGCGACGACCGTTGCCCGTGCGTGCAACGCCCATCAGCCGCGCGTTGAGCTTGTCCTGCATGTAGCCCTTGAGCACACCGTTTTCGATCAGCGTAGTGCACTCGGTCGGGGTCCCCTCGTCGTCGACGCTCAGCGAGCCACGACGGCCGGCCAAGGTGCCGTCATCGACGATGGTGCAGAGTTTCGAGGCGACCATCTCACCCATGCGCCCGCTGTAGGCGGAGCTGCCCTTACGGTTGAAGTCACCTTCCAGGCCATGGCCGACTGCTTCGTGCAACAGCACACCGGACCACCCCGAGCCCAGTACCACTGGCAAAGTCCCTGCCGGCGCCGGAATCGCTTCCAGGTTCACCAAGGCCTGGCGCAACGCCTCACGGGCATAACCCATGGCGCGGTCTTCGGCGAGGAAATAACGGTAATCGGTACGACCGCCGCCGCCATGGCCACCGCGCTCACGCCGACCGTTCTGCTCGACAATCACGCTGACGTTGAAGCGCACCAGCGGCCGTACATCCGCCGCAAGGCTGCCATCGGTGGCTGCCACCAGGATGCGCTCCCAGACCCCGGCCATGCTCACGGTCACCTGCTGGATACGCGGATCGAGCGCACGAGTCGCAACGTCGATACGCTTGAGCAATTCCACCTTCTCAGCGCGCGTCAGTACTTCCAGGGGATTGTCCGGCGCATACAGCTGAGCCACGTCCTGGCTGGTGAAGGCCTGAACCGTGCCGTGCTGTCCGGCGCGGGAAATCGAACGGGCCGCCCTGGCTGCGGCGCCGAGGGCTTCGAGGGTGATGGCATTGCTGTAGGCAAAACCGGTTTTCTCACCGGATTGCGCGCGCACGCCGACACCCTGGTCGAGGTTGAAGCTGCCTTCCTTGACGATGCCGTCTTCCAGCGCCCAGGACTCGGAAATCTGCCCCTGGAAATACAAGTCGGCGGCATCAATGCCCGGCCCGGCCAGGTCACCCAGCACACTTTGCAGGTTGTCGAGGGTCACGCCGCCCGGCGCTAGTAAATGTTCACTGACTGAGGACAACAACTCGCTCATAGGTTTACGCCTTAATTCAACGTTCTGAAGCAGGTCGCTGGGCGCCCTGCGAGAAAAAGCGCCGGTGACTGGACACCGGCATCCGCGCCCGGATGGACGCTTGTTCGCTGCTGTCGCGCTCGGCCAGCAGCACGGCCTCACCTTGATCCTGCTGCGCGACGATCCGCCCCCAGGGATCGACAATCGCCGCGTGACCAAAGGTCTCGCGCGGCCCCGGATGGGTGCCGCCTTGCGCCGCCGCCAGCAGGTAGCACTGGGTCTCGATGGCGCGTGCGCGGATCAATACCTCCCAATGCGCCGCCCCGGTCACCGCGGTAAAGGCCGACGGCGCGGTAATCAGCTCGGCGCCGGCAGCGCGCAATTCGCTGTACAGCTCGGGGAAACGCAAGTCGTAGCAAACACTCAGGCCAACCCGGCCAACTGGCGTGTCGGCCACCACCACGGCACTGCCATGAGCATAGTCATCGGATTCACGGTAGCGCCCGCGATTGTCCGCAACATCGACATCAAACAGGTGCAATTTGTCGTAACGCGCCACGGTTTCGCCGTGCTCGTCGATCAACAGCGAACAGGCGTTGGACTTGGCATGAGGTTGGTCGACCGGTGGCAACGGCAGCGTGCCGGCCACAATCCATAACTTGAGGTCGCGCGCGGTCTGTTTCAACCACGGCAGGATCGGCCCCTCGCCCAGGGCTTCGGCACGCCCGATGTCAGCCACGTCGCGCCGGCCCATGGCCGCGAAGTTCTCCGGCAGCACTGCCAGCTGTGCGCCTGCGGCCGCCGCTTGTTCCAGCAGGCGTCGCGCCTGGGTCAGATTGGCCAGCACATCGCTCTGGCTGACCATTTGAATCACCGCAAGGGACATGGTGCGCTCCGTATCAGGTATGCAGCCATGCTACTCCATAGGCGGCGGTTGTGAAAAATCGCCTCAAAAGGGTTTCTCGAAGGTGATTTTCGGTTCTTTGACCGGTCCCTGGACGGTGTATTTGACACTGGCAAAGCGGGCCACGCGATCGCCGATCAACTTGTCGATGAGGAACAACGCACCGCCTACTGCGGGCGCGCCGACGATCAGCGCGGCGATGGGCAGATTATTGGTCAGCGGCAGGGTCACCAACAGCTTTGCGTCGATGCGGTCGGCGGCCATGTCCAGCGTGCCGTTGAGCTCCAGGTTGCTCGAAGGGCCAGTCAGGATAATCGGCTCGCGGGTGACGAACACCCCGTTGCTGGCGACCAGCAGGCCCTTGACCCGGTCGTAGCTCAGGCCTTTGCCGAACAGGTCGGAGAAGTCCAGGCGCAGGCGCCGGCCGATCGAGTTGAAATTGAGCAAACCAAACACCCGCAGGGCCTGGGCACCGCCTTCGACTTCGACCATCTGGCCCTTGTTCAGCGACGCATCGAGGCTGCCGGAAAAGCGCTTCAACCCGACCCAGGCTGGTGAGCCAGGCCAGCGACCGTCGATATCGACATGGAAGTTTTCACTGGTGACCGTGGGTGCAAAACCCCAACCCTGAAGTACATCCGCCAGGTTCTTGCCTTCCAGGCGACCCTTGATCCAACTGCTACTCGCGCCCGGCACGCCCTCCCAGCCGCCCGCGCCCTGCAACTGCATGCCCTTGAGCCCCAGGCTCATGGAATTGAACGCCAGGCCTTTAGCCGTTGGCCGCACCTTCAGCGTCCAGGCGCCCACCAGGTCCTTGCCCTGGAACAACTGCGCAATATTGATATCCAGCGCTGGCACCTTGGTCGGATCAACCGAGGCCAGCGGATCCGGCGCATTTTCGTCGGCTTGCACCTTTGGGTCCGGTGCCGGCAGGCGCACGTACTGCAGATTCACCGCAATCGGCGCCCCCTTGGCATCAGGCAGCCCGACGTTGCCCTTGACCTGCTGGCTGTCGAGCTGCAGGGCCCAGGCACCGGGCTTGCGATCCAGTTGCACGCGCGCCTGATCCAGGGTGGTACCAAAGCCAGTGAGCTTGTTGACCTTGAAGTCTGCGCCACTGAGCAATTGCTTGGCACTCCCGCCCGGATCTTGCCCGGCATACTTGTCCACCAGGTTTTTCCACGGCTCGACATCCAGCTCCGACAACACCCCACGCACGCGCAGGCCTTTGTTGCCCGGCAATACGGCATTGCCGCTGCCAAGGAACAGCTCACCACGGCCGTCGGCAAAATTGTTGCTCGGCGCCGCAAAGGTGAAGTCTGCGAGGTCACCATAGTCCAGCCAGTAGCGTCGCTCGCTGCCTTGTAACGTCATGCGGAACACCGTGTCGCGCCCCTGCTCGGCGGGCATGCCGAATGGCGCTGGCAAATCCACGGCAACGCCCTTGAGGCTGGAGCTGACCATCAACTGGCTGTCGGCGCCATCGAGGGTGACTTGCAACTGATAAGGGATATCTCCGGAAACCGGCAACGGCTGGGTGACCTTCATCCATTCAGTGAGTTTCTTCACCGTGACCTGGCCCGAGGCGGTGACACGGGTGTTGAGTTTGCCGGCGCTGCCGTCGGCGAAGATCTGCGCCGTCACCGGTCGATCAAAGGCCCGTGCGCTGATTCCCTGACCGCTCAGGCCTTTGGCGCTGTCGAAACGGAAATCGCCCTTGAGCTGGGTCAGTTCAAGCTCCGGCTCGCTGAGTTTCAGGCGCGCCT
The DNA here is from genome assembly GCF_024519635.1 of Pseudomonas sp. Pse1. NCBI lineage: Bacteria > Pseudomonadati > Pseudomonadota > Gammaproteobacteria > Pseudomonadales > Pseudomonadaceae > Pseudomonas > Pseudomonas sp. Pse1. The sequence goes on along the minus strand of NZ_JALJRO010000004.1, from coordinate 32,272 downwards.
TGGCCGTTTTGAAGTCCACCAGGATTCTCGGCTCTTCGCCTTTTTCCAGCGGAATGTCGAGTTTCAGCTTGCCCTGCAACTCCCCTTCGCCCTGCCAGCCAGCAAAGGTCGGACCGGTGCCGATCGGCGCCTCCTGGAGAATCTTCACCCCGTCGCCCAGGCCGCCGGCGAAGGCGCCATCGATGTACATATGGGTGTTTTTCTCGGCCGGCACATGGGGGATGTTGACGAAAACATCGCGCACCTGGGTGTCGAGCAACTGCCCCTGGCTGGCAACGATACGCACGCCGCTGTCTTCGACGAACACATCGCCATTGATCTTGCTCAGGTGCGGCCAGCCCGGTTGAAACGCCAGCTCGGCATCGTGCACCTTGAAAAACAGGCTGATGCTGCGATCAGCCTCGCCCGCGTCGTGGCTCAGCGAGCCCTGGTACTGGAAGAAACCTTCATCGACCGCGCCTTTGAGAATGGCCGTACGCAGCCACTCGTCCAGCCCAGGACTGAGGACCTTGGGCAGGTATTTGCTGGTGTAGCGGCCGTCGCCCTCCACCAGGCCGACCCGCAGGTCCATGTAGTCTTCCTGGCTGTGGTCGAAATGCAGACGAATCAGGAAGTCGCCGGCAATCTTGCCCTCCTCACCCAGCACCTTCAGGTACGGCGCGATCAGGGTGAAGCCTTGCTTGTCGAGCTTCCAGGTCAGCCGCGCGTTAGCCTGCAAGTACTGCCAGGGCTTGGCGAAGATCGGGTCCAGGTGCAGCATGAAATCCTTACTGTCCATGCGCAGCTCGCCCTGACCCAGGTCGCCGCTGATGCTGCCGCTGACGTTACGCGCCGCTGGTGCGCCGTGGTAGGCGTCAAAACCGACCTGTTCCAGATTGGCGGCGAAACTGAATTTGCTGTCATCGGTGGCATTGGGCCGAATGTCGATCAGCACGTTACGCAGAGTACCGGTGACCTTGAGGCGTTCGATGGTGGTCGCCACCCCTTCCGGCAAAGGCCCCAGGGCATTGATGATGGGGGTCAGTGGCGTGAGGTCAAGGCGATCGGCCTGCAGGTGCCAGCGCTCCCCTTCTTTCTCGGTGTTTGTAGTCTGTAGCTGCAGACGGGTATCGAAGCGGGTCTTGCCGAGGTTCATCGCCAGCGAATCGAGGGACAGCTGGAAACCTTCGCCGCTGCGCTTGAAGTAGGCATTGAGTGCCAGGTTATTGATCTGCACCGGCTTGCGCTCGGCGTAGGCGCCCTTGAATTGCGGGGCGTTCAGGCGGATTGCAGCGCTTTGCAGGGTGCCCTTGGCCCAGCTCACCCAGAACTCGCCACCGGCCTTGAGCTCAGAGAGCTTCCATTGCTGGGTCACCCTGGCCGGCACCCAGCGCGCCCAGTCACTTTGCGGCAGGCTCAGGTAGCTTTCGATTTCAGCATCCTGCCACTGATCGGCGCGCATCCGGCTGCGCAGGCTCAGCGCCAGAGGCTGGCCATCGGGCAGGGTCAGGCGGGCGTCGAGACGCTGGCGACTGGGGCCGGTCTTGAGGGTCAGGCCGACGTAGGTCAGGGTCAGCGGCGCATGGTCCAGCGGTTGCAGGGTGACCTGACTGTCGAGCACCGACAGGCGGCTGACCATCTGCATCTGATTGAACAGTTGCGTGGGATCCAGCGGTTTGTTCTGCTGCACCGGCACACCTTCCAGCGCCCATTGGCCGTCGGCGCCTTCCTTGAGGCTGAGCTTGAGGCCGTTGAGCTCGAGGTGTTCGATACGCACCGCGCGCGCCAGCAGGCTGCCCCAAATATCCGGAACCACGCGCACCTGCTCCAGATGCAGGGCATTGGCACCCTCACCCACGGTCACGTCATGGGCCAACAACACTGGGGCCATGCCGCTCCAGCGCCCTTCCAGGCTGCCGATCTCCAACGGCATGTCCAGCGCTTCCCGAGCCTTGGCCTGCGCCTCGGCACGGTACTCGGCGACCAGCGGGATCAACTCACGACCCAGGTTGACGTAGAGCGCGATCAGCACCAGCAGCAACGCGCACAACCCCAGGCCCCAGCGGGTCAGCGTGCCCAGAATGCGCATCAGACGCTCCATGTCAGTTGGCTCCCAAAGAAAACAGGTTCAGCGAGCACAGGCCAGCCATGAGGAATGGAACACAGCGATTCAGAGCAGCACCACGTCGTATTGTTCCTGGGAATACATGGTCTCCACCTGGAAGCGAATGGTGCGCCCGATAAATCCCTCGAGTTCGGCGACATTGCCCGACTCCTCGTCCAGCAGGCGATCCACCACTTTCTGGTTGGCCAGTACGCGATAGCCTTCCGCCTGATAGGCACGCGCCTCACGCAGAATCTCTCGGAAAATCTCATAACACACGGTTTCCGGAGTCTTCAACTTGCCTCGGCCCTGGCAACTGCTGCACGGCTCGCACAGCACCTGCTCAAGACTTTCGCGGGTGCGCTTGCGCGTCATCTGCACCAGGCCCAACTCGGTGATGCCGATGATGTTGGTCTTGGCGTGATCGCGCTCCAACTGCTTTTCCAGCGTGCGCAGGACCTGGCGCTGATGCTCCTCGTCTTCCATGTCGATGAAGTCAATGATGATGATCCCGCCCAGGTTGCGCAGGCGCAGTTGCCGGGCAATCGCCGTCGCTGCCTCAAGGTTAGTCTTGAAGATAGTCTCTTCAAGGTTGCGGTGCCCGACGAAAGCGCCGGTATTAACGTCAATCGTGCTCATGGCTTCGGCCGGGTCGACCACCAGGTAGCCGCCGGACTTGAGTGGCACCTTGCGCTCCAGGGCTTTCTGGATTTCGTCCTCGACCCCGTACAGATCGAAAATCGGCCGCTCACCCGGGTAGTGCTCCAGGCGGTCGGCGATCTCCGGCATCAACTCGGCAACGAACTGCGTGGTTTTCTGGAAGGTTTCCCGGGAATCAATGCGGATCTTCTCGATTTTCGGACTCACCAGGTCGCGCAGGGTGCGCAAGGCCAGGCCCAGGTCTTCGTAGATCACATTGGGCGCGCCAATGGTCTTGATCTGCGCGCCGATCTGATCCCACAAACGGCGCAGGTAGCGGATGTCCATGAGGATTTCGTCGGCACCCGCACCCTCGGCGGCGGTACGCAGGATAAAGCCGCCGGATTCCTTGATGCCTTCCTTGGCCACGCAATCGGTGACCACTTGCTTGAGGCGTTCGCGCTCGGCTTCGTCCTCGATTTTCAGGGAAATGCCAACGTGGGCGGTACGCGGCATGTACACCAGGTAACGCGAAGGAATCGACAGCTGGGTAGTCAGGCGCGCGCCCTTGGAGCCGATCGGGTCCTTGGTGACCTGCACCACCAGGCTCTGCCCTTCATGTACCAGGGCACTGATGCTTTCCACCGCAGGCCCTTCGCGCAGAGAGATTTCCGAAGCGTGAATAAACGCCGCGCGATCCAGCCCGATGTCGACGAACGCCGCCTGCATGCCCGGCAGCACCCGCACCACCTTGCCTTTATAGATGTTGCCGACGATCCCGCGCTTCTGCGTGCGCTCGACGTGCACTTCTTGCAGGACACCGTTTTCGACCACCGCCACGCGTGACTCCATCGGCGTGATGTTGATCAGAATCTCTTCACTCATGGCAGGATCTCGTTCAGGCATGTTCACGATTATGGCCGCATCAAGTCAGTACGGCGCTGGGCGCGCTTGGGGTTTGCCAACAGGGTATGCCGAAATGGCCGAGCAGTTCTGCGGTTTCGCATAAAGGCAGGCCGACGACCGCGGAATAACTGCCATTGAGGCCGCTGACGAACACCGCACCAAGCCCCTGGATGCCATAGCCGCCGGCCTTGTCCCGGGGTTCACCGCTGGCCCAGTAAGCACTGGCCTCGGCCGCGTTGATGGGGCGAAAACGTACCAGGCTACGCACCACCCGCGATTCGCAGCGCTCGCCGTCGAGCAAGGCAATCGCGGTCAGCACCTCATGCTCCTGGCCCGAAAGGCTCATCAGCATCGCCAGCGCGTTGGCTTCGTCGAGGGGCTTGCCGAGGATTTTTCCGTCGAGCACCACGGCGGTGTCGGCACCCAGCACACAAGCCTGGGCATTGGCATTCAGTCGCGCACGACCGGCCTGGGCCTTGCCCCGTGCGAGCCGCTCGACATAGGCCGCTGGGGATTCATCTGGCAGAGGGGTTTCATCGATTTCGGCGCCGATGACGCTGAACGCCACGCCGATCTGCGTCAGCAGCTCACGCCGGCGTGGTGAACCTGAGGCGAGGAAAAGCGGATTCATCAAGACATCTCCCTGTCGAGGTGCGGGCCAATGCCTGACCGAATGATTAGTTGATTTTGTAGCGGCGGCTCAACCCACGCAATCCGAAGCTGACCCAGGGCCAGAGCAAGGCGCTGATCAGCGCGGGCAACAAAACCGCCAGCGTCTGCCGGTTACCGGTCAGGGCGCTGAGCCACAGTTGCAACAGTTGTGCGAGCCCGAGCACCACCAGGATCACCAGGCTTTGCTGCCACATTGGAAACATCCGCACCCGCTGCTGCAGCGACAGGATCAGGAAGGTGATCAAGGTCAGGATCAACGCGTTGTGTCCGAGCAGGGTGCCGAACAGTACGTCTTGTGCCAGGCCCAGGCAAAACGCGCTGGCCATACCGATCTTGTGCGGCATTTCCAGGGCCCAGTAGGCCAGGGGCAGCGCGAGGAACATCGGTCGCAGGATCTCGACATGGGGAAATGGCACGACGCTGAGCAGCATGCCAATGGCGAAGGTCATCCAGATCATCCAGCCATTACGCGAGCGGGTACTGACCATTATTCTCTACCCTGAGGAGTGGCTGCGGGCGTCGTCGCGGGCGGCTTGGTCGCTGCCGGCTTGACCGGAGTCGCCACCGGCTTGGCCGGGGTGGCGTGGGCAGCAGGCTTGGCCGGTGTCACCGGTTTCGCTGCGGCCGGAACGGTTACCGGGGCAGTGGTCGTCACAGGTGCTGCTGCGGCAGGCGCAGGCACGGCCGCCGGCACCACCACAGCGTTGCCGGCGTGCTGATCCTGGGCATCCTGAGCCTGGGCAGCCTCATTGGCCCGCTCTTCCGGCGTGCGGCTATCACTGAACACCAGCAACATGTAGCGACTGCGATTGAGCGCGGCCGTCGGCACTGCGCGGACAATAGCGAAAGGCTGGCCGGAGTCGTGAATGACTTCCTTGACCGTGGCGACCGGGTAGCCCGCCGGGAAACGCTGACCAAGACCGGAGCTCACCAGCAGGTCGCCTTCCTTGATATCCGCCGTGTCCGCAACATGGCGCAATTCCAGGCGTTCCGGATTGCCGGTGCCGCTGGCAATTGCCCGCAAGCCATTACGATTCACTTGCACAGGGATGCTGTGGGTGGTGTCGGTCAGCAGCAACACCCGCGAGGTGTACGGCATCAACTCGACTACCTGGCCCATCAGGCCACGGGCGTCGAGCACCGGCTGGCCAAGAACCACGCCGTCGCGTTCGCCCTTGTTGATGATGATTCGATGGGTAAACGGGTTGGGATCGACGCCGATCAACTCGGCTACCTCAACCTTTTCATTCACCAGTGCCGAAGAGTTGAGCAACTCGCGCAACCGCACGTTCTGCTCGGTCAGGGCCGCGAGCTTCTGCATGCGGCCCTGCAACAGCAGGTTTTCGGTCTTGAGTTTTTCGTTCTCGGCGACCAACTCGGTGCGGCTGCCAAACTGGCTGCTCACTCCTTGCCACAAACGCTCGGGCAGGTCGGTGATCCAATAGGCGTCCATCAACACCAGCGACATCTGACTGCGCGCAGGCTTGAGGGCGTCGAAGCGGGCATCCACCACCATCAATGCGACCGATAGCACGGCCAGCACCAGAAAGCGCACACCCAACGAGGGACCTTTGGTGAAGAGCGGTTTAATAAGCCGCTCCTCCCAGGCAAATGTTCTGTTTATTCATACGGCATCAAACCGGCCTGGATGCAGATTGACAGAAGATAAACGCCAACAGGCAGCACTGCAAAGTGCTGCCTGTGCGCGAACAGCATAGAAGCCTGCGGCGAAATTACTCGCTGGAGAGCAGGTCCATGGTGTGCTTGTCCATCATTTCCAGTGCACGGCCACCGCCGCGAGCCACACAGGTCAGAGGATCTTCGGCAACGATCACCGGCAGGCCGGTTTCCTGGGCCAGCAGCTTGTCGAGGTCACGCAGCAAGGCGCCACCACCGGTCAGCACCAGGCCACGCTCGGCGATATCCGACGCCAGTTCCGGCGGAGATTGCTCCAGGGCGCTCTTGACCGCCTGAACGATGGTCGCCAGCGACTCTTGCAACGCCTCCAGCACTTCGTTGGAGTTCAGGGTAAAGGCACGTGGCACGCCTTCGGCCAGGTTACGGCCACGTACATCGACTTCACGCACTTCGCCGCCTGGGTAGGCAGTACCGATTTCCTGCTTGATGCGCTCGGCAGTGGATTCACCGATCAGGCTGCCGTAGTTGCGACGCACGTAGGTGATGATCGCTTCGTCGAAGCGGTCGCCGCCAACCCGCACGGATTCGGCATAAACCACACCGTTCAGGGAGATCAGCGCGATTTCGGTGGTACCACCGCCGATATCGACGACCATCGAACCACGGGCTTCTTCTACCGGCAGGCCGGCACCGATCGCTGCAGCCATTGGCTCTTCGATCAGGAACACTTCACGGGCACCGGCACCCAGGGCCGATTCACGAATGGCGCGACGCTCAACCTGGGTGGATTTGCACGGAACGCAGATCAACACACGAGGACTTGGCTGCAAAAAGCTGTTTTCGTGAACCTTGTTGATAAAGTACTGGAGCATTTTTTCGCAGACGCTGAAGTCGGCGATCACGCCGTCCTTCATCGGACGAATGGCAGCGATATTGCCCGGGGTACGACCGAGCATGCGCTTGGCTTCGGTACCGACGGCAACAACACTTTTCTGGTTACCGTGCGTCCGAATGGCCACAACCGAGGGTTCATTCAGGACGATACCGCGCTCACGCACGTAAATAAGGGTGTTGGCAGTGCCCAGGTCGATGGATAGATCGCTGGAAAACATGCCACGCAGTTTCTTGAACATGGGAAAGGGACCCTAGGCAACGCGTGGGTAAAAAAGTGCGGCAAACTCTAACAACGACAGGGATTTTGGGCAAGGCGCCAATATGTTAAATTGGCCGCTTTTCCGTGCACCAACCCCCACAATCGCGGCCTTATGACCGTAGAAATGCGGTAGTGTTCCGACAATCTAACACACGGACGAGATCCGTTTTGTTTTCCACTGGAGAATCCCATGGCGCTTGAACGCTCCGACGTGGAAAAAATCGCTCACCTGGCCTGCCTCGGCCTCGATGAAGCCGATCTTCCACACATCACTTCGGCCCTGAACAGCATTCTCGGGCTGGTCGACGAAATGCAGGCGGTCGATACCGACGGTATCGAGCCCCTCGCCCACCCACTGGAAGCCAGCCAGCGCCTGCGTGCAGACGTTGTCACCGAGTCCAATCACCGCGAGGCCTATCAGTCCATCGCACCAGCGGTCGAAAACGGCCTGTATCTGGTTCCGAAAGTCATCGACTAAAGGGAAAGAGCCTGCAATGCATCAATTGACTCTGGCCGAGATCGCCCGCGGACTCGCCGACAAGAAATTTTCCTCCGAAGAGCTGACCCGCGTCCTGCTGGCGCGTATTGCCCAGCTCGACCCGCAGCTCAACAGCTTCATCAGCCTCACCGAAGAGCTGGCACTGCAGCAGGCGCAAGCCGCCGACGCCCGCCGCGCCAAAGGTGAGAGCGGTGCCCTGCTGGGCGCGCCGATTGCCCACAAGGACCTGTTCTGCACCCAGGGCATCCGCACCAGCTGCGGCTCGAAGATGCTCGACAACTTCAAGGCCCCGTACGACGCCACCGTGGTCGCCAAGCTGGCTGCCGCCGGCGCCGTGACCCTGGGCAAGACCAACATGGATGAGTTCGCCATGGGCTCGGCCAACGAATCGAGCTACTACGGCCCCGCGAAGAACCCGTGGAACCTGGAGCACGTGCCAGGCGGTTCGTCCGGCGGTTCGGCAGTGGCCGTTGCCGCTCGTCTGTTGCCGGCGGCCACCGCCACCGACACCGGCGGCTCGATCCGACAGCCGGCAGCCTTTACCAACCTGACAGGCCTGAAACCGACGTACGGTCGTGTTTCGCGCTGGGGCATGATCGCCTACGCGTCCAGTCTCGATCAGGGTGGCCCTTTGGCGCGCACCGCTGAAGACTGCGCAATATTGTTGCAAGGTATGGCAGGCTTCGATCCGAACGACTCCACCAGCATCGACGAGCCGGTTCCGGACTACAGCGCCGGCCTCAATGGTTCTTTGCAGGGCCTGCGCATCGGCGTGCCAAAAGAGTACTTCAGCGCCGGTCTCGACCCACGTATTGCCGAGCTGATCCACAACAGCGTCAAGGAGCTGCAGAAGCTCGGCGCCGTGGTCAAGGAAATCAGCCTGCCGAACATGCAGCACGCGATTCCGGCGTACTACGTGATCGCCCCGGCCGAGGCTTCTTCCAACCTGTCGCGTTTCGACGGCGTGCGTTTCGGCTATCGCTGCGAAGACCCGAAAGACCTGACCGACCTCTATAAGCGCTCACGCGGTGAGGGTTTCGGTGCCGAGGTTCAGCGCCGGATCATGGTCGGTGCCTACGCCCTGTCGGCCGGTTACTACGATGCGTACTACTTGAAGGCGCAAAAGATCCGTCGCCTGGTGAAGAACGACTTCATGGCTGCCTTTAATGAGGTCGACATCATCCTCGGCCCAACCACGCCGAACCCGGCCTGGAAACTCGGCGCCAAGAACAGCGACCCGGTCGCTGCGTACCTGGAAGACGTCTACACCATCACCGCCAACCTCGCGGGCCTGCCGGGCCTGTCGATGCCAGCCGGTTTTGTCGATGGCTTGCCGGTCGGCGTGCAACTGCTCGCCCCTTATTTCCAGGAAGGCCGCCTGCTCAACGTTGCGCACCAGTATCAGCTCAACACTGACTGGCACACCCGCACCCCGACAGGCTTCTGAGGAGAAACACATGCAATGGGAAGTCGTGATCGGGCTGGAGATTCATACCCAGCTCGCCACCCAATCGAAGATTTTCTCCGGTAGCGCCACCACCTTCGGCTCCGAGCCGAACACCCAGGCCAGCCTGGTAGACCTGGGCATGCCCGGCGTGCTGCCGGTGTTGAACCAGGAAGCGGTGCGCATGGCGGTGATGTTCGGCCTGGCGATTGACGCCGAAATCGGTCAGCACAACGTGTTTGCGCGCAAGAACTACTTCTACCCTGACCTGCCCAAGGGCTACCAGATCAGCCAGATGGAACTGCCGATCGTCGGCAAGGGCCACCTGGACATCCCGCTCGAGGACGGCACGGTCAAGCGCGTCGGCATCACCCGCGCGCACCTGGAAGAAGACGCCGGCAAGAGCCTGCACGAAGAATTCAACGGCGCCACCGGCATCGACCTGAACCGTGCCGGCACCCCGCTGCTCGAGATCGTCTCCGAGCCGGACATGCGCAGCGCCAAGGAAGCCGTGGCCTACGTCAAGTCGATCCACGCGCTGGTGCGCTACCTGGGCATCTGCGACGGCAACATGGCCGAAGGTTCGCTGCGTTGCGACTGCAACGTGTCGGTCCGACCAAAAGGCCAAGTCGAGTTCGGTACGCGCTGCGAGATCAAGAACGTCAACTCGTTCCGCTTCATCGAGAAGGCGATCAATACTGAAGTACGCCGGCAGATCGAACTGATCGAAGACGGCGGCAAGGTGATCCAGCAGACCCGCCTGTACGACCCGAACAAAGACGAAACCCGCGCCATGCGCAGCAAAGAGGAAGCCAACGACTACCGTTACTTCCCCGATCCGGACCTGCTGCCGGTGGTCATCGAAAATGCCTACCTCGACGACATCCGCGCCACACTGCCGGAACTGCCACCGCAGAAACGCGAGCGCTTCCAGGAGCAGTTCGGCCTGTCGGTCTACGATGCCAGCGTCCTGGCGTCGAGCCGCGAACAAGCCGACTACTTCGAGAAGGTCGTGAGCATTGCCGGCGACGCCAAGCTCGCAGCCAACTGGGTCATGGTCGAACTGGGCAGCCTGTTGAACAAGCAGGGCCTGGAAATCGACGAGGCGCCGGTGTCCGCCGAGCAACTGGGCGGCATGCTCCTGCGGATCAAGGACAACACCATCTCCGGCAAGATTGCCAAGACCGTGTTCGAAGCCATGGCCAACGGCGAAGGCAGCGCTGACGAGATCATCGAAAAGCGTGGCCTCAAGCAAGTCACCGACAGCGGCGCAATCTCGGCCGTTCTCGATGAAATGCTCGCGGCCAACGCCGAGCAGGTCGAGCAATACCGCGCGGCGGACGAAGCCAAACGCGGCAAAATGTTTGGCTTCTTCGTCGGCCAGGCCATGAAAGCCTCCAAAGGCAAGGCCAATCCGCAACAAGTCAACGAACTGCTGAAAAGCAAGCTCGAAGGCTAATGGGTATGGAGCCAGTTGCTCTATCTGGCTCACCCTTCTTTTGTAGGAGCGAGCCCGCTCGCGATGAACTGCCAGCCGACATCAATGTCACTGAACAGTCATCGCGAGCCGCCTCGCGCCCACAATTGCTCTCCGGAATCCCCTCCATGAAACGCCTCCTCGGTGCCTGCGCCCTGTTTTCGCTGCTCGCCGGCTGCGCCAGTTACGACGTCGATCCCCGCGGCTACGACGAAACCGGTACCGCCTCCTATTACGGCAGCAAACACCAAGGCAAACGTACCGCCAGTGGCGAACGTTTCGACAAGAATTCGCTGACCGCCGCCCACCGCCAACTGCCGTTCGGCACGCGGGTGAAGGTCACCAACCTGAACAATGACAAGAGCGTCGTGGTCCGCATCAACGACCGTGGCCCGCACACCCGGGGTCGCCTGATCGACCTGTCGCAGGCCGCTGCCAGCCAGTTGGGCATGCTCCGCAGCGGCACCGCCCGAGTCCGCGTGCAAGCGCTGAACAACTGACCGGGAGCCTCGACCATTTCCGCTTTAGCCAACCTGCCCCTGCCCAGCGTCCTGCAACTGCTCAGCGGCCTGCTGCTGTTGATCATCGGCGCGGAAATGCTGGTACGCGCGGCAGTACGCGTGGCAGCCCACCTCAAGGTACGTCCGCTGATCATTGGCCTGAGCATCGTCGCCCTGGGCAGCAGCGCACCGCAGATGGCCGTGAGCCTGCAAGCGACTTTCGCGCAGAACAGCGACATCGCCGTCGGCAGCGTGATGGGCAGCAACATCTTCAACCTGTTGGTAACACTTGGCCTGTCCGCACTGATCATCCCGCTGCGAGTGTCTCGGCACCTGCTGCGCCTCGACATCCCGCTGCTGATCGGCGCCAGCGCGCTGGTCTTCGGTCTGGCCTGGAATGAACAACTCAGCGCCTTCGACGGCGCACTCCTGCTTGGCGTGCTGGTGGTGTATCTCGGACTGCTGTGGCGCCAGTCCCGGCACGCAGCGGATCCGCAGCAAGCCCTCCGCGTATCTGCGTCGACGGGAAAACCCTGGAATAGCAGCGTCCTGCTGATGCTGGTCGGCCTGGCCCTGCTGATCGTGGCCGGTCGCCTGTTGGTCGCGGCGGCGGTGGACGTGGCGGTCGAACTGGGCCTCTCGGAACGCATCATCGGCCTGACCATCGTCGCCGTCGGCACCTCACTGCCGGCCCTCGCCACCTCGCTGATCGCCGCCCTGCGCGGCCAACGCGACCTGGCGGTGGGCAACATCATCGGCAGTAACCTGTTCAACCTGCTCGGGGTGCTGGGCATCACCGCGCTGCTGGCACCCACACCCTTGTCGGTCTCCCCTAACGCCCTGGATTTCGATCTGCCGGTGATGCTCGGCGTCACCGTGCTGTGCCTGCCGATGTTCTACACCGGCTACCGCATCACCCGCGCCGAAGGCTTGCTGCTGCTGGCCCTGTACGCGGTCTACGGTCTGCACGTGGTGTCGTTCACCATGGGCATGCCGCTGGCCGGCCGACTCGAGCGGCTGATGCTGCTGTATGTCCTGCCGGCACTGCTGGCATTTTTGCTGTTCACGTCATTGCGCGCCTGGCGCCGCCAACACAACAAAAGAGAATCGCCATGACCGATCAATCCAGCTCCAGCAAACCGACCGGCATCGAAGTACGTCGCCAGGTCATGGGCGACGCGTTCGTCGACCGCTCCATGGGCAACGCCACCGAGCTGACCCGGCCCTTCCAGGACTTCGTCAACGAGCACGCCTGGGGCGCGGTGTGGAATCGTGGCGGGCTGGAACTCAAGACCCGCAGCCTGATCACCCTGGCCGCGCTGACTTCGCTCAAGTGCCCGCAGGAGCTCAAGGGCCACGTGCGCGGCGCGCTGAACAACGGCTGCACGGTCGACGAGATTCGCGAAACCCTGATGCATTGCGCGGTGTACGCCGGCGTGCCAGCGGCGATGGAAGCCTTCCGTGCGGCGCAGGAAGTGATCGACAGCTACAGCGCCGAAGCGCGCTAGATCCAGCCGCCCCACTGCAGTACGAAAATGCCGATGTTGGTGGTGATCGCCGCCATCAACGTCGTGATCACAATGATCGCTGCCGCCAGTTCATGATTGCCATTGGCCGCCCGGGCCATGACAAAACTGGCTGCGGCGGTCGGGCTGCCGAAGTAAAGGAACAGGATCCCCAGTTCCGCCCCGCGAAAGCCCCAGAACCAGGCGCCCACCGTGGCCAGGATCGGCAAGCCGATCATCTTCACCAGGCTCGCACTCAGGGCCATCCCACCACTTTTGCGCAACGCCGCCAGCGACAGCGTGCCGCCGATGCAGATCAGCGCCAGCGGCAGGGTCATTTGCGCCAGGTAGCTGCCGGAGGTTTCCAGCCAACCCGGTAAAGGGATCTGGAAGTAGGCGAACGGCGCCGCCGCAAGCACACTGATGATCAACGGATTGCTCACCACGCTTTTGCAGATGCTCCACGGATCGGACTTGATCACCGGGCTGTACACCGCCAGGACGATGGTCGACAGGGTGTTGTAGAACAGGATCACCAGCGCCGCGAGAATCGCCCCGAGGGAAATCCCGTAGGCGCCGTACATGCTCGCCGCCAGCGCCAGGCCAATCACTCCGTTGTTGCCGCGAAACGCGCCCTGAGTGTAGATCCCGCGATCTTCACGGGGGCAACGGAAAATAGCCCAGCCCCAGGCGATCGCGAAACCGACCAGGGTGGCGAGGGAAAAATAGATCAGCAGGTCGGGCTTGAGCGCCGAATGCAGGTCGGCGTGGAGGATCCCGAGAAACAGCAGCGCCGGCATGGTGACGTTGAACACCAGCGAGGAGGCAACGTGGATGAAGTTGTCGTCGATCCAGTTAATGCGTTTGAGCAAAACCCCGAGGAACAACATGGCAAACACCGGGGCGGTGATGCTCAGGGTTTGCAGGAAAATTGCCAGCATGCCGGGGACCTTGGGGATAGAGGTGTCGTTAGGTGGCTAATGATAAGCCACCGGGGACATTGGCGTCTGCTGGATCGTTCCGGTGCGGTGTCCCGACAAGCCAGCGCCCAGGATTACGCTGATGACCCTGTGGGAGCTGGCCTGCCAGCGATTCAGGCGCCACGGTGTTGCTAATGGCCTCATCGCGAGCAGGCTCGCTCCCACAGGTCTCAGGTAATCGGCGCCGGATTGAATAGGGTGATGTCGTTATGCAGCTTGTGCCGCTGCGCCCAGGTTTCCTTGCGCCCGCTGGCCACGTCCAGATAGAAGTGGAACAGCTCCCAACCCAGCTCCTCGATGGATGCCCGTCCGGTGGCAATCCGTCCGGCATCGATGTCGATCAAGTCCGGCCAGCGTTGCGCCAGTTCGCTGCGGGTCGAGACCTTGACCACCGGCGCCATGGCCAGGCCGTAAGGCGTGCCCCGACCGGTGGTGAACACATGCAGGTTCATCCCGGCGGCCAGTTGCAAGGTGCCGCAGACAAAATCGCTGGCCGGCGTCGCGCAGAAGATCAGGCCCTTGCGCTTGAAGCGCTCGCCCGGACCGAGCACGCCGTTGATCGCGCTGTTGCCGGACTTGACGATCGAGCCCAGGGACTTCTCGACAATATTCGACAACCCGCCCTTCTTGTTGCCCGGCGTGGTGTTGGCGCTGCGGTCGGCTTCGCCCTTGGCCAGGTAACGGTCGTACCAGTCCATTTCCCGCACCAGCTCCTCGGCCACCGCTTCGGTTTCCGCCCGCGAGGTCAGCAGGTAGATGGCATCGCGCACTTCAGTGACTTCGGAAAACATCACCGTCGCCCCGGCCCGCAGCAACAGGTCCGAGGCAAAGCCCAGGGCCGGGTTGGCGGTAATGCCGGAGAACGCATCGCTGCCGCCGCACTGCATGCCGAGAATCAATTCCGAGGCCGGCACTGTTTCCCGGCGACGCTGGTCGAGTTTCTTCAGGCGTACTTCGGCCAGCTCCATGATCTGCTCGATCATTTCGCTGAAACCGTGACTGGCGTCCTGCAGGCGATACAACCACGGCTCGCTCAGATCCACCGAGCTGTCGTTGTCATGCATCACTTGCCCGGCCTGCAACTTCTCGCAACCGAGGCTGATCACCAGCGCTTCGCCGCCCAGGTTCGGGTTACGCGCCAGGTTGCGCACGGTGCGAATCGGGATGTAGGCATCGGTGGCGGTGATCGCCACGCCACAGCCGTAGCTGTGGGTCAGGGCGATCACGTCATCGACATGGGGGTAGCGCGGCAACAACTCGTCCTTGATCCGCTTGACCGCGTGATCGAGGACGCCGGTGACGCACTGCACGGTGGTGGTGATCCCGAGAATGTTGCGGGTACCGACCGTGCCGTCGGCGTTGCGATAACCCTCGAAAGTAAAGCCTTCGAGTGGCGCCTGCGCCGCCGGCACTTCGGTGGACAGCGGCAAGCTATCCAGCGGCGGCGCGGTGGGCATACGCAGTTGATCTTCCTTGACCCAGCTGCCACGGGGAATCGGCTGCAAGGCATAACCGATGACCTGGCCGTAACGAATCACCTGGCCGCCTTCGGGAATGTCCTGCAGAGTCACCTTGTGGCTCTGCGGTACGAAATCCACGGTCACCAGGCCGTCGGGGAACTCCGTCCCCGCCGGTACGCCCTGGTCGTTGACCACTACTACCACGTTGTCCCGCTCGTGCAGGCGGATGTAGCGCGGCGAGTCGGAATGTTCAATCAACTGCATGACGCCGCTCCTCAGGAATGCGCTTGAGACAATTTGCCAGCGGCTTCGGAACCGCCGTTGGTTGGTGGCTCTTTGAGCACCACCCGCTTGATCGGGCCGACGATCACCAGGTAACTGAATACCGCGACCAGGGCGTTGGCGCCAACAAACACCAGGGCCCACTTGAACGAACCGGTGGAGCTGATGATGTAGCCGATGACGATAGGCGTGGTGATCGAGGCAATGTTACCGAAGGTGTTGAACAAACCACCGCTGAGCCCGGCGATCTGTTTCGGCGAGGTGTCGGAAACCACCGCCCAACCCAGTGCGCCAACGCCTTTGCCGAAGAAGGCCAGGGCCATGAAGCCGACCACCATCCATTCCACTTCGACATAGTTGCAAGCCACGATGCTGCTGGACACCAGCAGGCCAGCGATGATCGGCGCCTTACGGGCGAAGGTCAGGGAGTGCCCCTTGCGCAACAAGTAGTCGGAAATTACCCCGCCCAACACGCCGCCGATAAAGCCGCAGATCGCTGGCAACGAGGCGATGAAGCCAGCCTTGAGGATGGTCATGCCGCGCTCCTGCACCAGGTATACCGGGAACCAGGTCAGGAAGAAGTAGGTGATGCCATTGATGCAGTACTGGCCCAGGTACACGCCGAGCATCATGCGGTTGGTCAGCAACTGGCGGATGTAATCCCATTTTGGACCGTCGGACTTCTTACCCTTCTGATCCATGTCGACCATGCCGCCGTTGTCGGCGATGTGCTTGAACTCGGCGTCGTTGATCCGCGGGTGTTCACGCGGGCTGTAGATCACTTTCAGCCAGACCAGCGAGAAGATAATGCCGAGGATACCCATGACGATGAACACATGTTCCCAGCCGAAGGAATAGACGATCCAGCCCATCAGCGGGGCGAACAACACGGTGGCAAAGTATTGCGCCGAGTTGAAGATCGCCGAGGCGGTGCCGCGTTCAGCGGTGGGGAACCAGGCGGCGACGATACGCGCATTGCCGGGGAAGGATGGCGCCTCGGCCAGGCCGACCAGGAAGCGCAGCATGAACAGTGCGACCACCGCAGTGGACATGCCGAATTCACCGACAAAGCCTTGCAGCACGGTGAACAGGGACCAGGTGAAAATACTCAGGGCGTAGACTTTTTTCGAGCCGAAACGGTCCAGCAGCCAGCCTCCGGGAATTTGTCCGGCGACGTAGGCCCATCCGAAGGCAGAGAAGATATAGCCGAGGGTGACCGCGTCGATGCCGAGGTCTTTTTGCAGGCTGGAGCCTGCGATTGCGATAGTGGCACGGTCGGCGTAGTTGATCGTGGTCACCAGGAACAGCATGAGCAGGATCAAATAGCGGACGTGGGTCGGCTTGGTCGCTTGCATGTAAAAGTACTCCCACTGATTATTTTTATGCGCGGGTAAATCTTGTTTTTGTGGGAGCTGGCTTGCCAGCGATCCAGGCGACTCGGGGTGTCAGTCACCCCGGGATAATGCTATCGCTGGCAAGCCAGCTCCCACAGGTATTGCGTGAATTACGATCCGATGTAGGAAGTTTTTACGACCGTGTAAAACTCTTGTGCATAGCGACCTTGCTCACGAGATCCATAGGATGAACCTTTTCGCCCACCGAACGGAACGTGGTAATCCACGCCGGCGGTCGGCAGGTTGACCATCACCATCCCGGCCTGGGAATGGCGTTTGAAGTGGTTGGCGTATTTCAACGACGTGGTGGCGATGCCCGCCGACAGGCCGAACTCGGTGTCGTTGGCCATTTCCAGCGCCGCCTCGTAATCGGCAACCCGAACGATGTTCGCCACCGGGCCGAAAATCTCTTCGCGGCTGATGCGCATCGCGGCTTCGCTGTCGGCAAACAGCGTTGGCGCGAGGAAGTAGCCCTCGGTGTCGCAGGTCACCAGGCCACCGCCGCTGACCAGACGCGCACCTTCGGACTGGCCGATGTCGATGTACTTCAGGTCTTGCTCAAGCTGGGACTGGGACACCACCGGACCGATGTCGATACCGGATTTCAGCGCATGGCCGACCTTGATCGACTTCATTCGCTCGGCCATGGCCTCGACGAATTGATCGTGAATCCCGGCAGTGACGATCAACCGGCTCGACGCGGTGCAGCGCTGGCCGGTGGAATAAAACGCGCTTTGCACCGAGAGCTCGACCGCCTGCTTGATGTCGGCGTCATCGAGAATGATCTGCGGATTCTTGCCGCCCATCTCCAACTGCACCTTGGCCTGGCGCGACACGCAATTGACCGCGATCTGCCGGCCGACACCCACCGAACCGGTGAAGCTGATGCCGTCGACTTTCGGGCTGTTGACCAGCGCCTCGCCAACCACCCGGCCGCTGCCCATTACCAGGTTGAACACGCCCGCCGGGAAGCCGGCTCGGGAGATGATTTCCGCCAGGGCCCAGGCACAGCCCGGTACCAGGTCGGCCGGCTTCAGTACCACGCAGTTACCGTAGGCCAGGGCCGGGGCGATCTTCCAGGCAGGAATGGCAATCGGGAAGTTCCACGGGGTGATCAGGCCGACCACGCCCAGGGCTTCGCGAGTGACTTCGACGTTCACCCCCGGACGCACCGACGGCAGGTAGTCGCCGGACAGACGCAGGCACTCACCGGCGAAAAACTTGAATATGTTGCCGGCACGCGACACTTCGCCAATCGCTTCGGGCAGGGTCTTGCCCTCCTCCCGGGCCAGCAGGGTGCCGAGTTCTTCACGACGGGCGAGGATTTCGCTGCCAATCTTGTCCAGCGCGTCGCTGCGCGCCTGGATACCCGAGGTCGACCAGGCGGGAAAGGCTGCGCGAGCCGCATCGATGGCCGCGTTGACCTGAGCCAGGTCAGCCTTGGCGTACTCGCCAATCACATCGGACAACTCCGATGGGTTGATGTTGGTCGAGTAGTCGGCACCGGCTACCCATTGGCCGCCAATGTAGTTGTCGAATCGCTTTACGTCTGCCACGGCAGTCTCCTTACGCAAAAGGCCGCTGATTGCTCAGCGGCCTTGTTTGATCAAGTTGTTACTGCGCACCTTGCTTGTCGATCAAGGCGGCCAGTGCTTCGTATTCTTCAGGCAGCAGATCGGTCAGCGGCGCACGTACCGGACCTGCGTCGTAGCCGGAGATTTTTGCCCCGGCCTTGACGATGCTCACGGCATAACCTGCCTTGCGGTTACGGATGTCCAGGTACGGCAGGAAGAAGTCGTCGATGATCTTGCCAACGGTGGCGTGATCTTCTCGGGCAATAGCGTGGTAGAAGTCCATCGCGGTTTTCGGAATGAAGTTGAACACCGCCGAGGAGTAAACCGGCACACCCAGGGCCTTGTAGGCCGCGGCGTAGACTTCTGCGGTTGGCAAGCCGCCGAGGTAGCTGAAGCGATCACCGAGGCGGCGACGGATCGACACCATCAACTCGATGTCACCCAGGCCGTCCTTGTAACCGATCAGGTTCGGGCAGCGCTCGGCCAGGCGTTCCAACAATGGTGCGGTCAGGCGGCAGACGTTGCGGTTGTAGACCACTACGCCGATTTTTACCGATTTGCACACGGCTTCAACGTGGGCGGCAACCCCGTCCTGGCTGGCTTCGGTCAGGTAGTGCGGCAGCAGCAACAGGCCCTTGGCGCCCAGGCGCTCGGCTTCTTGTGCGTATTCGATGGCCTGGCGGGTCGAACCACCGACACCGGCGAGGATCGGCACGCTGGTGGCGCAAGTGTCGACGGCGGTCTTGATGATCTGCGAGTACTCGCTGGCGGCCAGGGAGAAAAACTCGCCCGTACCACCGGCGGCGAACAGCGCCGATGCACCATACGGCGCCAGCCATTCCAGACGCTTGATGTAGCCGTCGCGGTTGAAATCGCCTTGCGCATTGAAGTCGGTGACCGGGAAGGACAGCAGACCGGAAGAGAGGATGGACTTCAGTTCTTGTGGATTCATTATTCGAACACCCTGGGTTGCACGTTGTGATGAAAAGCCGCTCAGCCTTGGCTGAAGTTGTATGTCATCGTACAACTTAAAATACAACCGTCAACTGCATTTCATCCGCCGTCGGGATATTTCTCCCGATCACGCGCCTAAATTTTAGATATCTAATTGATTTTAAAAGAATAAATAAATCGAATTGGAAATTCGATTTCATGCACCACAGGACGTGATCATCGAGAGAGTCATGAGATGTCCGACACTCAGCAGTCGAGGGCTCGACTGCTGATCAATGCGCAACGATGGGCCGGAAAAGGCGCTTAGCCGTGCTGCGCCTGGGCTTCTTCATGGGCGTGGCGCAGGCGTTCGCGGCTGTTGGTCAGATGCAGGCGCATGGCGGCACGGGCGGCGTCGGAGTCCTGGCGGGCGATGGCGTCGTAGATTTCATCGTGCTCACGGGCCAGGCGGCTCATGTAGTGCTGGTGGTCATCATGGGCCAGGCGCGCCGAGTTGAGGCGAGTGCGCGGGATAATGCTGGTGCCCAGGTGGGTCATGATGTCAGTGAAATAGCGGTTGCCGGTGGCCAGGGCAATCTGCAGGTGGAACTGGAAGTCCGAGGCCACCGCGTCGCTGGCATGGGCCGCACTTTCGTTCAGCGCATCCAGGGCTGCGCGCATCAGTGCCAGTTGCTCGGGGCTGCGGCGTTGCGCGGCCAGGCCAGCGGACTCCACTTCAAGGCTGATGCGCAGTTCAAGAACCGCCAGCACATCGCGCAGGGTCACCACGGTGGCCGGATCGATGCGAAATCCGCTCGGGCTCGGGGTGTCGAGGACGAAGGTGCCGATGCCATGACGGGTTTCCACCTGGCCCGCCGCCTGTAAGCGCGAGATCGCTTCACGCACCACCGTGCGACTGACGCCATGGGCTTCCATGATCGCTGACTCGGTGGGCAGTTTGTCGCCACGCTGGAGCAACCCATCGCGGATCTGCTCGGTCAGCACCGTCACCAGCTCCTGCGCGAGGCTGCGGCGCTTGCGGGGCAGACGGGGGGTGTCGATCGGGTTTTCCATGGCAACATCGGTCTCAGGCGAGCAGTGATTGACACATCATAGCGCAGCGAAGTTGTACGATCACTGCTGACCTGCAATGTCCGCGTTTTTTATGCGTGCATTGCAGGTCAATCGCCGGTTCAGGCGATCACGGCCTGTTCCTGCAAATGGCCGTTTTCGATCCGCACATGCCGTGGGTGGAAGCGCTTGAGGCTGCTGCGGTGGCCGACACTGACGATGCTCAAGCCCGGCAGTTGATCGATCAGCGCCTGGTACAGGCTGGCTTCGTCCTCCTCATCCATCGCCGACGTGGCTTCATCCATGTACAGCCATTGCGGCGCGTACAACAGGGCGCGAGCGAAGGCCAGACGTTGCTGTTCACCGGGCGACAGCAGACGCTGCCAGTGGTTGGCTTCGTCCAGGCGGGGGATCAGGTGCGGCAGTCGGCAGGTTTCCAGCACCTGCTCATAGCGCTCGGCGGCATAGGTATCACCCGCTTGTGGATAACTCAGGGCCTCGCGCAGGGTACCGATCGGCAAATAAGGCTTTTGCGGCAGGAACAGATAGCGCGCGCTGGGCAGGCGAATCGCCCCATGCCCGGCCGGCCACAAGCCACCCATGGCCCGCAGCAAGGTGCTTTTGCCACTGCCGGAGCGGCCGCTGAGCATCAGCCGGTCGCCCTGCTCCACGGTCATGTCGGCGCTGGTCAACAGATGCCGGCCGTCCGCCAGATCGAGGCCAACGTGCTGCACTTTCAGTTCATGTCCTTGCTGCTGCACATCGATGGCCGGCGCACGCTCTTCGTTTTCGCTCATAGCCTGGCGGAAACTCAGCAGTCGGTCACAGGTGGCGCGCCAGGACGCGAGGTCGGCGTAAGCGCTGATGAACCAACTGAAGTTCTCCTGGACGTTGCCGAAGGCCGAGTTGATTTGCATCAGCTCACCGAGCTCGATTTTGCCGGCAAAGTAGCGCGGCGCGGCAACGATGAACGGGAAGATGATCGCGATCTGGCCGTAACCGGCAGTGAAGAAGGTCAGGCGCTTGGACACTTTCATGATGTCCCAGAAGTTGTGCCAGACCCTGCCGAAACGCGTGCTCAGACGCTGGTTTTCATTGGCCTCGCCGTTGTACAGGGCGATGCTCTCGGCATTCTCGCGCACGCGAACCATGGAGAAACGCAGGTCGGCTTCAAAGCGTTGTTGTTGGTTGTTCAGGCCGATCAGCCGGCGGCCGATCAAGTGGGTGATCCAGCTGCCCACCAGGGCATAGACCAAGGCGCACCAGAACATATAGCCGGGGATGGTGTAGCCGAACACTTCAATGCTGCCGGACACGCCCCACAGAATGATCGAGAACGACACCAGGCTGACCACGGTGCGGATCAGTCCGAGGCCCAGGCTCAGGGTGTTGCTGGTGAAGTTGTTGAGGTCTTCGGAGATCCGCTGGTCCGGGTTGTCGGTGTAGCCGCCCTGCTCCAGTTGGTAGTAGTTCTTGTGCGCCAGCCAACGGCTGAAGTGCTTTTCGGTGAGCCAGGCCCGCCAGCGGATGGTCAGCATCTGCGTCAGGTACAGGCGGTAGACCGCGCCGAGAATCGCCACCGCAGCGATCCCGCAGAAATACAGGATCAGGCTCCAGAACGCCGCGTCGTCTTTCTTCTGCAGGGCGTTGTAGAAGTCCTTGTACCAACTGTTGATCCACACCGAAATCGCTACGCTGAACAGCGACAGGCCGATCACCGCAATCAACAGCACCCAGGCCTTGCCCTTTTCTTCACTGCGCCAGTACGGCGTGATCATCTGCCAGACACGGCGGAAAAAATCACCGCGCACCGCATCGTTGACCGCGGAATATTCAGCGTTCTGATTCATGGTTCAGGCTCGGTAGAAAATACAGGATGTACGAACCGATCATAGATGATCGGTTCGGTTTGTCGCGAAGGCCGGCAAATTTCGTTCAGCGCAGGTTCAGCGGCGCACGGGGCGCTTCTGCAACTTGCGCTGCAAGGTGCGGCGGTGCATGCCCAGGGCTCGGGCAGTGGCGGAGATATTGCCTTCATGCTCGGTGAGGACGCGCTGGATGTGCTCCCATTGCAGGCGGTCCACCGACATCGGGTTTTCCGGCACCAGGGTGTCGAGGTCGGCATGTTCGGAGAGCAAGGCGGCCAGCACGTCGTCGGCGTCGGCTGGTTTGCACAGGTAATTGCAGGCGCCGCGCTTGATCGCCTCGACGGCGGTGGCAATGCTCGAATAGCCGGTGAGAATCAGCACGCGCATTTCCGGGTCGAGTTCCAGCAGCTTGGGCAATAGCACCAGCCCGGAATCGCCGTCCATCTTCAGGTCGAGCGCGGCGTAGTCCGGCAGGTCCTGCTGGGCGATGACCAGGCCTTCCTCGGCCGAGCCGGCGGTGCTCACGCGAAAACCGCGACGGCTCATGGCGCGAGCCATGACCCGGGTAAATGTGGCGTCGTCGTCTACCAGCAACAGATGCGGCAGGTCTTCGCCTTCGACTTGGATCTCTTCACTCATGTTCGTCTCCTCGTGCGGCACGGGGCAGGCGCAGCTCGGTGAGCGTACCGCCTTCCTCATGACTATAGAGTTTCACTGAGCCACCGGCGCGTGTCACGCTGGCTTTGCTCAAAAACAGGCCGAGGCCGAAACCTTTACCCTTGGTGGTAAAAAATGGCTTGCCGATTTGCTCGGCAATCGCCAATGGCACGCCGGCACCGTGGTCGCGAATGCTGATGGTCAGCTCGAGGGCGTCCCAGTCGAGCGTCACTTCCAGCCCTTCGGGGCAGGCATCGGCGGCGTTGTTCAACAGGTTCAGCAGCGCCTGGGTCAGATCCGGAGGTGGCGCCAGGCGCGGTTCCTCGCCCATGCCCATGTGCAGCAGGCGGTAGGTCGCCTCCGGGCGCATCAGGTGCCAGCGATCCAGCGCCTCCTTGAGCCAGACACTCACGTCCTGGATCTCCACCGCCAGCCGGCGATTGGCCTCGGCGGCGCGCACCAGTTGCTGCAAGGTCTGTTTGCACAGCTTGACCTGGTCCTGCAGCACGCCCAGGTCCTCGCGCAGCAAGGGATCCTGATGATCCTGCTGCATCTCGTTGAGCAGCACGCTCATAGTCGCCAGCGGTGTGCCCAATTCATGGGCGGCACCGGCCGCCTGGGTCGCCACGGCCAGCAGTTGCTGGTCGCGCAGGCCCTCTTCACGGCGGATCGCGCGCAACTCTTCCTGGCGTCGCAACTCTTCGGCCATGCGCGCGGCAAAGAAGGTGATCACCGCCGCCGCCAGGGCGAAGCTCAGCCACATTCCGTAGATCTGCATTTTTTCCCGGTACATCGGGAAGGTTTCCAGCGGATAGAACTGCGCCAGGAGCAAGGTGTACATGGTCAGGGCGATGCCCGAGAGGATCACCGAATAACGCCAGGGCAAGGTCACCGCGGCGATGGTTAGCGGCACCAGGTAATAGGAAACGAACGGGTTGGTCGAGCCGCCCGAGAAGTACAGCAGCGCACTGTGGATAAACAGGTCGCAGGCCAGCTGCACGGCGTACTCCAGCTCAGTCACTGGCCAGGAGGTGCGCAAGCGGATGGCGGTGAACGCGCACAGCAGCATCGAACAACCGAGGGTCGCCGCCAGCTCCAGCCAGGGCAGCGGCAGCAGATCGAACCAATAGGCGAGCCCGACCGAACCGGCCTGGGCGGCCAGCACCAGGGTGCGGATGAAAGTCAGACGCCAGAGGTTCTGGCGCGTTGCGGATAGCAGTTGTACGGGGGCGAGCATGAGCTCTCCTGATGAGCGCTCCAGGCGGATCGCGTCGAGTATAACCAAGCAGGGGCGCCGACAGGCAAAAGTGCGGCAAAGCGCCACAGGTCTGTAAGAACGAGCCCGCTCGCGAAAAACTTGAGAGCGCCACGTTTGTTCAGAAGGACCGCGTTATCGTTTACGTTTTTCGCGAGCACGCTCGCTCCTACGAGGTTTTTTCCGCCGCCACGTTCAGATCTGTATAGAAGTTGTAACTGGGTGAACCGGACATTAAAAGCTAGAGTCTGATGGGTCAACGCAGGCTCGGACCATTATCCCTGCGCATTATCCAAGGAGCTTTCATGCACACTTTTCGCCGCAGCGTCGCCCTTCTCGCCCTCAGCGCCGGCACCGTGGCCAGCCTCCCGACCCTGGCCGCGGACGAACTGCACTACAACCAGATTTCCCTGCGCGCCGAAGTCAGCCAGGAAGTGGCCCGCGACCTGATGATCGTGACGCTCTACACCGAAGAGCAGAACACCGATCCGGCCAAGCTCGCCGCCGACATCAGCACCACCATGAACAAGGCCCTCGGCCAGGCCCGCCAGGTCAAGGACGTGACCCTGCGCCAGGGCAGCCGCAACAGCTACCCGATCTACGACGACAAGGGCCAGAAAATCACCGGCTGGCGTGAGCGCGCCGAACTGCGCCTGGAAAGCTCGGACTTCGCCGCGCTGTCCAAGCTCACCGGCGAATTGCTCACCGGACTGAAAATGGCCGGCATGGACTTCGCCATTGCCGACCCGACCCGCAAGGCCAGCGAAGATGCCCTGCTCAAGCAGGCGGTGAACGCGTTCAAGGCTCGCGCCCAGTTGACCACCGAAGCCCTGGGCGGCAAGGGTTACAAGATCGTCAACCTGAACCTCAACACCAACGGTTATCCACAGCCCTACATGCGCGCGCCGATGATGATGAAGGCCGCCGCCATGGATTCAGCACCGGTCACCCCGGATGTCGAAGCCGGCACCAGCCAGGTGAGCATGACCGCCGATGGCTCGATTGAAGTACTGATGCCGTAACCCCTCGTGCGACAAAACCTGCAGGGCCTCCTGCGGGTTTGTTTTCCCTCTCGCCAACACGAAAAAGCCGTCTAGGCTGTACGTATAGTTCGGTAACACCACCGCTCCAACAGGGGGCGAGCGCTACCGCCCAGGCACCATATTGGTGCGACCATTGCACTGAAAAAACCCTGCGCAAACGGTCAAATGCGGCAAAGTTTATACATATGCGACATTAAGGTACGTTCGTACCACTGTTTAATCCTTGTAGCCGCTCTGCATCTTGCATTGGGTATAGCCCCTGCATAAGTATCCGCAGGTCGACTCACGAGGTCGTCCTCTAATTCCAAAAATGACAACAAATCATGAGGCCACCATGCTCAAACACGCGGTCATTCCGTTTTTAGTCGGCGCCAGCTTGCTAGCTAGCGCACCCTTCGCCTCCGCTGCGACTAACCTGGTGTTCTGCTCCGAAGGGAGCCCGGCCGGTTTTGACCCAGGCCAGTACACCACCGGAACCGACTTCGACGCCTCGGCAGAAACCATGTTCAACCGCCTGAGCCAGTTCGAACGTGGCGGCACCGCCGTGGTGCCTGGCCTGGCGACCAGCTGGGACGTGTCCCCGGATGGCCTGACCTACACCTTCCACCTGCGCGAAGGGGTCAAGTTCCATACCACACCGTATTTCAAGCCGACCCGTGAATTCAACGCCGACGACGTGCTGTTTACCTTCAACCGCATGATCGACAAGGACATGCCGTTCCGCAAAGCCTACCCCACCGAGTTCCCGTACTTCACGGACATGGGGATGGACACCAACATCAAGAACATCGAGAAAATCGACGATAAGACCGTCAAGTTCACCCTGGGCACTGTCGATGCCGCATTCATCCAGAACATGGCCATGAGCTTCGCCTCGATCCAGTCCGCCGAATACGCCGCGCAACTGTTGAAGGAAGGCAAGCCCGGCGACATCAACCAGAAGCCGGTCGGCACTGGTCCGTTCGTGTTCAAGAGTTACCAGAAAGACTCCAACATCCGCTACACCGGCAACAAGGACTACTGGAAGCCTGAAGACGTGAAGATCGACAACCTGATCTTCGCCATCACCACCGACCCGTCGGTGCGTATCCAGAAGCTGAAGAAAAACGAGTGCCAGGTCACCCTGTTCCCGCGTCCGGCCGACCTCAAGGCCCTGGGCGAAGACAAGAACCTGCAACTGCCGCACCAGGCCGGCTTCAACCTCGGCTACATCGCCTACAACGTGATGCCGGTGCTCAAGGGCCGCACCGACGCCAACCCGCTGGCCAAGCTCGAAGTTCGCCAGGCGCTGGACATGGCGGTGAACAAACAGCAGATCATCGACTCGGTTTACCAAGGCGCCGGCCAGCTGGCGGTCAACGCCATGCCGCCGACCCAGTGGTCCTATGACGACACCATCAAGGACGCCAAGTACGATCCGGAAAAGGCCAAGGAACTGCTGAAAAAGGCCGACATCAAGCCGGGCACCGAAATCACCCTGTGGGCCATGCCGGTCCAGCGTCCGTACAACCCGAACGCCAAGCTGATGGCTGAAATGCTGCAGTCGGACTGGGCGAAGATCGGCCTCAAGGTCAACATCGTCAGCTACGAGTGGGGCGAGTACATCAAGCGTTCCAAAGGTGGCGAGAACCAGGCCATGATCATTGGCTGGAGCGGTGACAATGGTGACCCGGACAACTGGCTGAACGTGCTGTTCGGCTGCGACTCCCTGAGCGGTAACAACTTCTCGAAATGGTGTGACAAGCCGTACGACACCATCATCAAGGAAGCCAAGGCGACCACCGACGTTGCAAAACGCACCGAGCTGTACAAGCAGGCACCTCCTCAAAGATGCAGTCCCGATGACACCTATCGCGCACTCGACGGTGTATCAACCCATGCGCAACACCGTGCAGGACTTCAAGATCAGCCCGTTTGGCTTGAACTCCTTCTACGGCGTCAGCGTCAGCAAGTAAGGGTCAGCCGTGGCGACGTCAATGACGTCGCCACGGCGCAACCTGCCCAGACAGCGGACTTTGCCTACACATCCATAGCATTGCGAACTACTTCGCAGGGCTACGACGCGTCGACTTTTCTTACCTGTCTTTCGGACCTTACGCATTTACTACCCGAGCCTCGACTGACTACCGTCGACGACCGGTCGTATCGTATTGGAGCCGGTTTTGCTGAATCCATGGATCTGTACCCGCACGTCCCCCGGACGGGACAAGGGTTTACATCGAATAAGAGAGGGAGCGTCATGCGCCATCAACTGGTTTTATCCGCCCTGTTGGGCACCGGCCTGTTGGCCGCCACATCCATCAGTCACGCTGCAAGCAACAGCCTGGTGTTCTGCTCCGAGGGCAGCCCGGCCGGTTTCGACACCGCGCAATACACCACCGCGACCGACAACGATGCCGCCGAGCCGCTGTACAACCGCCTGGTCGAGTTCGAAAAAGGCGCGACCACCGTGGTGCCGGGCCTGGCGACCAACTGGGATATATCCGAGGATGGCCTGACCTACACCTTCCACCTGCGCGAAGGGGTGAAGTTTCACACCACCAAGTACTTCACACCGAGCCGCGACTTCAATGCCGACGACGTGCTCTTCACCTTCAACCGCATGCTCGATGCCGAGCACCCCTTCCGCAAGGCTTACCCCACCGAGTTCCCCTACTTCAACGGGATGAGCCTGAACAAGAACATCGCCAAGGTCGAGAAGACCGGGCCGCTGACGGTGGTCATGACCCTGAATACGGTAGACGCCGCGTTCATCCAGAACATCGCCATGAGTTTCGCCTCGATCCTATCTGCCGAATACGCCGACCAGTTGCTCGCCGCCGGCAAACCCAGCGAAATCAACCAGAAGCCGGTCGGTACCGGGCCGTTCGTGTTCCAGCGCTACCAGAAAGATTCGCAGATCCGCTACGCGGGCAACAAACAGTACTGGGACCCAAGCCGGGTCAAGCTCGACCAGCTGATTTTTGCGATCAACACCGACGCCTCGGTGCGCGTGCAGAAACTCAAGGCCGGTGAATGCCAGGTCACCCTGCATCCGCGCCCGGCGGACGTCGAGGCTCTGAAGAAAGACCCGAAACTGCAACTGATCGAAAAACCCGGCTTCAACCTCGGCTACATCGCCTACAACGTGCGCCACAAGCCGTTCGACCAGCTCGAAGTGCGCCAGGCGCTGGACATGGCGGTGAACAAGCAAGGCATCCTCAATGCCGTGTACCAGGGCGCCGGCCAGTTGGCGGTCAACGCCATGCCGCCAACCCAGTGGTCCTACGACGAGACCATCAAGGACGCCGCCTTCAACCCGGAAAAAGCCAAGGAAATGCTCCGCGCTGCCGGTGTCAAGGAAGGCACCGAGATCACCCTGTGGGCCATGCCGGTGCAGCGTCCGTACAACCCCAACGCCAAACTGATGGCGGAAATGCTCCAGGCCGACTGGGCAAAAATCGGCCTGAAAGTGAAGATCGTCAGCTACGAATGGGGCGAGTACATCAAGCGCACCAAGAACGGCGAGCATGACATCAGCCTGATCGGCTGGACCGGCGATAACGGTGACCCGGACAACTGGCTGGGCACCCTGTACAGCTGCGACGCGATTGGCGGCAACAACTACTCCATGTGGTGCGACCCCCAGTACGACAAGCTGATCAAGCAAGCCAAGATCGTCACCGACCGTGACCAGCGCACGGTGCTCTACAAACAGGCCCAGCAGTTGCTCAAGCAGCAAGTGCCGATCACCCCGGTTGCCCACTCGACGGTCAACCAGCCCTTGAGCGCCAAAGTCGAAGGCTTCAAGGTCAGTCCCTTCGGCCGTAACGTGTTCTCCGGTGTCGGTATAGACCAATAAACCATTAACCAAACCTGGGGGCGAAATTCGCCCTCACGCCACACTGCTGCCTGAAATCGGCGATCTGCCCTCATGCAAACGTTTGCGATGCCTTGTATGCGTTAACCACCTAACCGGATCAACCACAAAGACCGGTGTTTATAAAAAGAAAGTAAGGAGCTTCACTGATGAAACTGAGCAACACCGCACTGCTGGCCCTGGCCATCAGCAGCATCACCGCCACCGCTTACGCCGAACCACAAAGCCAGGCGTTCAACCCGGTGACTGTGAACACCGGCAACGCCCAATCCGAGGCCACCGGCTTCGTCGAAGGCCAGAAGATCGACGGCAGTACCCGTAACTGGTACGCCAACGAACAACTGAAGCGCGGCGGCAAGTTCGCCTACAAGAAAGATGGTGTTTCGACCCCGACTGATCGTCGTATCAACTGGGTCCAGGGCACCATCATCAAATACAACTCCGGTTTCACCGAAGGCACCGTGGGCTTCAGCACCGAGCTGGCGGCGTACAACGCCATCGCCCTGGAACGTGATCGGGAAAACCTCGCTTCGAACAACGGCGGCGCACCGGGCACTCGTCCAGGCGCGGGCAACAACCGCACCCTGACCAAGGAAGGCGGCGACGCCCAGGGCCAGTGGAGCAAGCTGGGCCTGGCCAACGTCAAGGCACGCATGTCCAACACCACCCTGACCGCCGGCCGCATGAACTTCAGCAGCCCGCAGGTCGACGTGATCGGCAACCGTGCCCTGCCCTCGAGTTTCCAGGGCGTGGCGCTGCACAGCGAAGAGCTGAACAACCTGGCCTTTGACCTCGCCACCTTCGATCGCAACTCACCGCGTACCGAAGAGAGTCTGAGCAAATTCCGCTCCGAATACGGCGACATCAATGCCGAAGCCGATCACGTCAACACCGCCGGCATCAGCTACTCGCCGCTGGCCAGCCTGACCACCAGCCTCTGGGCGACCCAGGCTGAAGACCTGTGGAACCAGTACTACTTCGGCGCTACCCACGTGCTGGGCGACAGCTCGGTCGTGAGCCTGACCACCGGCCTGAACTACTACAAGACCCAGGAAGAAGGCAAAGCCAAGCTGGGCAACATCGACAACGACACCTACTCGCTGTCGTTCGGCCTGACCCACCAGGCACACACCCTGACCTTCTCCTACCAGCAAGTGAACGGTAACGAGTACTTCGACTATCTGCACGAAACCAACGGCATCTACCTGGCCAACTCCCTGCTGTCGGACTTCAACGGCCCGAACGAGAAATCCTTCCAGGTTGCCTACGGCTTGAACATGGCCGAGTACGGCGTACCGGGCCTGAAGTTCAACATCTACCAGGCGCGCGGCTGGGGCATCGACGGCACGCACTACACCGGTACCGGCTACGACGGCATCCAGGCGCAGGACGGCGAGCACCACTATGAATATGGCATCGGTGCAACCTACGCGGTGCAGAGCGGTCCGCTGAAAGCCACCACCGTACGCGGCACCTACACCGCGCACCGGGCGAGCGAGAACCAGGCTGACGGCAGCATCAACGAGTTCCGTCTGGTCACCACCATTCCGTTCAACATCCTGTAAGTCGCAACAACACCGAGGCCAATTCGACGAATCGGCCTCAACGACTAATCTGCCTCATTGGTTACGGAGGGTTTACATGAATATGCTTCCCTTGCGCGCCGCGCTCGCCGCCACCCTGCTGGCGACAGCGATCGGCGCTTCGGCAAAACCCCTGGTGGTCTGCACCGAAGCCAGCCCGGAGGGTTTCGACCCGGTGCTCTATACCACCGCCGTGACCGCCGACGCGGCAGCGGAAACCCTGTTCAATCGTCTGGTCGACTTCAAGCCCGGCACCGCCGAGATCCAGCCGGCGCTGGCCGAACGCTGGGAAATCAGCCCGGACGGCCTGCAGTACACCTTCCACTTGCGCCAGGGCGTGACCTTTCACACCACCGACTATTTCAAACCGACGCGGCCACTGAATGCCGACGACGTGGTCTGGAGCTTCCAGCGCCAGCTGGACCCGAACCACCCGTGGCACAAGCAGTCCACTGTCGGTTTCCCGTACTTTGAAAGCATGGACTTTCAGAACCTGCTGAAAAGCGTCGAGAAAGTCGACGATCTGACGGTCAAGTTCACCCTGAACCGTCCCGAGGCGCCATTCCTGCTCGACCTCGGCATGGCCTTCACCTCGATCCACTCGGCCGAGTACGCCGACCAGTTGCTCAAGGCCAATAAAATGGCCGACCTCAACAGCAAACCGATTGGCACCGGACCGTTCATCTTCCAGCGCTACGCCAAGGATGCCCAGGTCCGCTACAAGGCCAACCCGGAATACTTCCGTGGCAAGGCGCCGGCCGATCCACTGATCTTCGCCATCACCCCGGACAACAACACGCGCCTGCAAAAGCTCAAGGCCAACGAATGCCAGGTCGCGCTGTACCCGAAACCCGATGACGTGCCGAGCATCCAGGCCGATCCGAACCTGCAAGTAGTGGGTATCGCCTCAATGTCCACCGGCTACACCGCGATCAACACCAGCCACAAATACTTGAGCGATGTGCGCGTGCGCCAGGCCATCGAGTTGGCGCTGGACAAGCAGACCTACGTCGACACCCTGTACGGCAAAGGCAACGCGATTACCGCGGTCAACCCGTATCCGCCGGCTCTGCTAGGCTACAACACGGCACTGCAGAACCCGCCCCAGGACCTCGACAAGGCTCGCACCCTGCTCAAGGAAGCCGGGGTACCGCCAGGTACGGTCTTCACCCTGTACACCCGCAACGCCGGTGGGCCGACCAACCCGAACCCGCAACTGGGTGCGCAGTTGATCCAGGCTGACCTGGCCAAAGTCGGTATCAAGATCGACATCCGAGTCATGGAATGGGCCGAAATGCTCAAGCGCGCGAAGAAAGGCGAACACGACCTGGTATCCGCCGGCTGGAGCGGCGACAACGGTGATCCGGATAACTTCCTGACCCCGCTGCTGAGTTGCGAAGCCGCCAAAAACGGCGAAAACTACAGCCGCTGGTGCAACCAGCCATTTCAGGAACTGATCACCCAGGCTCGGTCCACCACCGACACCGCCGAGCGTGCTGCCCTCTATGAAAAAGCCCTGGCCATCCTCCACGACGAAGTGGTGTGGATCGACCAGGCGCACCCGAAAATGTTTACCGCCATGCGCAAGAATGTCGACGGTTATCACATGAATCCGCTGACCAACAATAACTTCGCCACCACCCAGGTGAAGTAGAAAAAAACCCCGGCCAACCCGCACCCTGGGCTGGCCGGTACGCCTAACCGGCTGATGAGGTACACCTGAAGATGTTTAGTTTTATTGCCCGCCGACTGGGACTGCTGATCCCCACGTTCTTCGGCATCACCCTGCTGACGTTC